>NZ_PCOB01000009.1:0-205476 GCF_002975115.1 Bacillus sp. MYb78 | reverse complement strand
GTTTCGTACATATAATTGGGGAGGGTACAAAAATGAAGAAAAAGATGAAAAAGTTTACGGCGGTTGTAGCGCCAGTATTAGCAATGAGTGTGGCGTTAACAGCATGTTCTGGATCTTCTGGTGGGGAGAAGAAAACGACTACGACGTCTAATAGTGGCGGGGAAGAGAAAAAATCCGATATTAAATATGCGGCACAGCAAGTAATGAATCGTACAGAAACGAATGAAATTCCGACGATGGATACTTCTAAAAATACAGATACGTTAGGTTCTCAAATTTTAGGAAACACGATGGAAGGGTTATATCGTCTAGATAAAGATAACAAGCCAATTCCAGCGGCGGCAGAATCTAGTACGAAAAGCGAGGATGGCAAAAAATATACATTCAAATTACGAAAAGATGCAAAATGGTCAAACGGTGATCCTGTAACAGCGAAAGATTTCGTATTTGCATGGCAACGTCTAGTAGATCCAAAAACAGCTGCTGAGTATGCGTTTATTGCTTACTATCTTAAAAATGCAGAGGCAATAAATCAAGGGAAAGCAGAAGCTTCTACATTAGGTGTAAAAGCGGTAGATGATTATACGCTGGAAGTTGAACTAGAGAGACCAGTACCATATTTCTTAAATTTAATGGCATTCGCGTCATACTATCCATTAAATGAAAAGTTCGTAAAAGAAAAAGGAGATAAATACGGTTTAGAGTCTGATACGACAGTTTATAATGGACCGTTTGTACTTACTGATTGGAAGCATGAACAAGGTTGGAAATTAAAGAAAAATGATCAGTATTGGGATAAAAAGACTGTAAAACTAGAAGAAATCAACTATAGTGTAGTAAAAGAACCAGCTACAAGAGTAAATTTATATGATACAGGTGCGATTGATTTTACACTTTTATCAGGTGAATTTGTTGATAAGTATAGAAATAATAAAGAAGAGTTTGGTGCATATTCAGAAACAAGTACGTTTTACTTGCGTCTAAATCAAAAACGTGGTGGGCAAGATACACCGTTAAAGAGTAAAAAACTACGTGAAGCAATTGCATTATCAATCGATAAGAAAGCTTTAACGAATGTCATTTTAAATGATGGTTCAAAACCAGTGGATTATTTAGTACCAAAAGGTTTAGCAGCTGGACCAGATGGTAAAGATTTCGCAGAAACGTTTAAAAATGGTTTAAAACAAGACTCTAAAAAGGCAGCAGCAGCCTGGGAAGCTGCGAAAAAAGAACTTGGAAAAGATCAAGTGACAATAGAGCTATTAAATTATGATACTGGTAATGCGAAAAAGGTTGGGGAGTATGTAAAAGATCAAATTGAAAAGAATTTAAAGGGTGTAACAGTAAATATTAAACTGCAACCATTTAAGCAAAAACTAAAATTAGAATCAGACCAAGATTATGATTTCTCATATGGCGGCTGGAATCCAGATTATGCGGATCCAATGACATATCTTGATATGTTTGAAACGAAAAATTCACAGAATCAGATGAGCTATTCAAATTCAAAATATGATGACATTATTAATAAAAGTAAGACGGAATGGATGGCTGATGCAAAAAAACGTTGGACAGAGCTAGGGAAAGCAGAAAAACTGTTACTTGAAGAAGATGTAGCGCTCGTACCTTTATATCAAAGTGGTAGATCGTATGTTATGAAACCAAATGTAAAGGGAATTGTAAAACATAATATTAGTCCGGAATATAGTTTCAAATGGGCGTATGTAGAAGAGAAATAGTAAAAGAAAAAAGCGTTTTCAAGTTGCAACATTGCACTTGAAAATGCTTTTTTTCTGTGCACTATTTTTTTGAGGATGAATATATGTATTATAGAAAACTTGAAGGAGAGTCCTATGAAGCGAAACACATACATCGATTTCCTAGCTTATTACGGAATAGGAAGTGCTCATCCTGGTGGTTTTACGTTAACAAAACAATTGTTAGCACAACTGCCTTTTAAATATGGAGCGAATGTCCTTGAAATAGGTTGCGGTACGGGAAAAACAGCGGCATATATGACAAGGGAATTTGGTTATAAAGTAACAACTGTTGAAAAGAATGAAATTATGATTCAAAAGGCAAAAGATAGATGGTTGTTTGAAGGGTTAGATATACAATTAATTGAAGGAAGTGTAGAGCAATTACCTTGTTTGAATAACTCATTTGAGTTCGTACTTGGAGAATCAATCATCGCTTTTACAGAGAAAGAAAGGGTTATCTCGGAGTGTTACCGTGTATTACAGCAGGACGGTAAGCTTGTTGTCATTGAAATGATTATTGATAGGCACATTGATAAGGGTGAGGAAGAAAAAATCGCCCAATTATATGGCATGAAAGAACTATTAACTGAGAATGAGTGGGTACAATTATTTCAGAAAGCAAATTTTAAAAGAATTACAATTGCTGGCGGTGGCACGATTGCAGAAACGATCTCTGGCTATGTAGAAGAGCCAGAGTGGAATGTATCCTCACATATTCCGAATGAGTTATATGAGGCGTGGGTACAGCATGAAAATGTACGGCTTATGTACCAACACATTTTAGGGCATCGTATTTTTATATGTGAAAAATAAAGAAAAAGAGTTGGCTAAAGGTAGCCAACTCTTTACTATGTTAAATGAAAAATAATGCAGCTAATGTAATTCCGAAGATGAAACCAAATCCGAGTTCAACACCCCAGCCACAACCGCCGCCACCCCAGCCGCCGCCACCACAATTACCGCAACCACGGCCACCACATCCGCAACTGCTGAATCCACCACCACATCCAAATCCGCAACTATCACATCTGCTAAGGCCGCCGCAAAGGTCACAACCACCGTTTGCATAAGCATCATAGTATCCGAATCCTGAATCAAAAGATGAGCGCTGTTGCACCGGTTCGATCCATACAGAGTTTTGTGTCAAATCAATTATTTTACCTAAATGTATACGGCCATCACGGTCTTCAATCCGAACAACTTTTCCAAAATAACGTCGGCATGTATCATAACATTTTTGTCTATGCATGTTCTTTCCTCCTTCCGCATTACAGTAATACGATATGTAAGGGGGACAAGTGCGGCTTGTACGAATGTCCTATCTATCATAATTGTTATAGGAAAGGGGAAATATAAGAAGAGGATATATAAGGAGGAAAAGGCATGAAATCTACAGATCAGTTTCAGACATACGAAGTACCGTGGGAAGAATTTATTGAAGCGTTGCGAGAGGAAATGAAGAAGCAAGTAGGGGCAGATATTATTGATACAGTAGTTTGCAATTTAGAAGATGGTTTTGAAGTGTATACATATGTGCAGGGGGATTTAGATTTTGAATATAAGGAAGGGCTTGAGAGAAAATACGGAAGTGATGCGAAGATACCTAATGTGTTAACGATAATGTTATTAGCTAGTATTTATAATACAAGTGAAGCGAATATACGCTTGCATGCGGATAATAAAGAGAATCCGATTGTTGAAGTGTATGTAAAGCAATGAAACACGCTGTGAAAAGCGTGTTTTTTATTTGTATGATAAAATGTTAGAAAATTGAGAAATGAGGTGGGGGATTGGGAATTAAACATCTTAATTTAACAGTTACAGATGTAACAGCATCTAGAGAGTTTTTAGAGAGGTATTTTGGTTTAATTTGTAGTGGAACAAGGGGGAATGCCTTTGCAGTTATGCGTGATAATGATGGATTTATACTAACTTTAATGAAAGGAAAAGAAGTTCAGTATCCAAAAACATTTCATGTAGGATTTCCACAAGAAAGTGAAGAACAAGTAGATAAGATAAATCAAAGATTGAAGGAAGATGGATTTTTGGTGGAGCCTCCCAAGCATGTCCATGCGTATACGTTTTACGTTGAAGCACCTGGTGGATTTACAATAGAAGTGATGTGTTAAGTTAAAAATCAAACTTTTTGTTATGTGTTTTTAAAATAAAAAGTAGGAAAAGTCTGTTTTAAGCGTGGAGCTTAAACAGGCTTTTTTACTTATATAATTGGATAGAGAATGCTAGAAGGAATATTACCAAGTGTATAATCTGTTTACATAATAAAGTTATGGTGGGTTAGTTGTCCTAAAATACAAGTCATATATCTTGTTTCCTCTCATAAATTTAAACATAGGAATTTGTCTACAAAGGTGGCGAAGCCTCATCATGAAAATCCGAATTTGTGCCACGTTCATGTTGTTTCTATTTATATGTTTACCTTTATCAGCTTTTGCAAAAGGAGAGGAGGCAAAGGAAAGGGTCGTTTCACTTGTATATGACGATTCGGGCAGCATGAGAAATAACGATCGCTGGAAATATGCCAATTATGCTTTGCAAAGTTTAGTTGCGCTATTAGATGAAAAAGATAAATTTTCTTACGTTCCAATGAGTAAGCCGAATGATCCATTAAACATTTCGTTAACGAAGGATAAAAGGCAAACAGAAATTGAGGGGATTGGAGCGTGGAAAACGTATTTAAATACTCCATTTAGCGCGGTAGAAACGGCGATGCAATCTATAAAAAAGGAAGCAGATATAGATGGAAAACGTGAATTTTGGCTTATTGTATTAACTGACGGGGCATTTAATGATTTAGAGAAAGATAAGGTTGGCGGAAAAGAACAAATTTTGCAGAAATTAGCCCAGTTTAAGAAAGAAATGGATGCAAAAAAGATATCGTTACACCCAGTCTTAATTACGATGGAAGAAGATTTAGGACAACAAGAAAAAGAACAATTAAACACGTTCAAAGAAATATGGAAGAAAGAGATAAATGGTGTTACTATGCCGTCAAGCGGAGAAGATGGCATTGTAAAAAGTGTAAATCAAGTGGCAGCATTAGTTGCAAATCGTGATCCATTCTCCTCTGTTGAATCGATTGTAAAAACGAAAGTAGTGGGGAAAAGAGTAGAGATTACAACACCGTTTCCATTAAAGCGTATGACGCTTGTACGACAATCGCCTTCTCTGCCCGATTATCAGGTCACACAAATTTCTAAACCATTACAATTACAATCTTCTTTTTCCATACATGCACCAGGAGAAGCAAAATTGTTCGGAAATATAGTTCATATAAGTACGGAAAATCAGGAAGTTATTAAACCAGGAACTTATACGATAGAAGTGGACCAGGACATTGAGAAAGAAGGACTACAAGTACTAGTTGAACCAGCGCTTAATTATACGGTTTCTACTTATGACAAAGATGATAGTAGTCAAAAAAATGTAGAGGAAATGTACGAAGGTGTTACTGCTGTTATTGAAGCAAAGCCTACGGAGTTGCCAGTTCAGTCTTCTTACTTTCAGGCAGAAGTAGAAATAGACGGAAAACAATATCCGATGAAGTGGGACGATAAGAGGCATGTGTTTTATTACGAAACTAAGCTTGGTAAAGGGTTAGTACGCGGGAAAGTTCATATGAATATAAAGGGGTTTTATAGACAGACGAAAGAATTTAAAATTGAAACAGCTGAGAAACCAAAATTATCACTTCAAACTGTTACAAAAGATTATGAAGAAAAAGTGACAAATTTAGAGAATAGTAAACCATTTGTTTTGCAGCCACAGTTAGATGGTAAGCCGATGACAGAAGAAGCTGTAAAAAAACTATTAAAATCTACTGGTATCACATCTAAACAATCAATCAATTATGAAATAAAGCAACATGGAAATCAGATCTATGTTTATCCTCGTCCCTATTACTCCGACACATTTAATTTTACAGATACCGGCACCGTAGAAGCTACCATCGTAATGCAGAATTCAAAATTACAAGAAGTAAAGAAAAACATAACATTCCATATTCAAGATGCTCCGTTTTATGAAAAATATGCGCTTATTTTTAAGTTTGTCATTCCTATCACTTTATTACTACTAGTAGTAGGAATCATTGTTTTAGGATGGATTGTTCGGCCAAGATTTCACCGGAAAGCACTACTGTATTATGAATGGGATCAAGAGGTAGCGAAAGATTGGCTATATCAATCTGAACCAGAATTACTTCGAAATAAATGGTGGAACCATTATTTTGGTATCCCATTTAGAGCAGAAAGAAAAACAGTGCAATCCGTTACGTTTATAGCGAAGAAAGGTTCGAAATCTGTCTTTGTAGCGAAAGAATCACAAGTAGTTGGAATGATTATTGATGGGATGTTTATAACAGAGGATGAAGTAGGAATGGAACATAAGACACTATATCCAAATGAACTTTTACTAATTGATAGAGGATATGGTAAGGAGATTTACAAGTACGAATGTGAATAGTAGATAGGGAAAAGAAGGGGATGGAGTATTGATTCTCTTTCCCTTTTTTCAAACAAGCAAGAATAGGAAGGTGGTTCACATGACATTACAAGTTCCAACAATATTAATTGGTTTAGGTGGAATCGGTAGTACTGTGACGCATCAAATATATGAAAAATTGCCTGAAGAGCGCCGGAAAAAGGTAGCAATGCACGTATTTGATACAGATGTGAATACATTAAGTAAATTTGATCATATTCGAAAGTTTAAGACACAAACAAGTTCTAGTAAAACGCCTAGGGAGTATATTGCGGGAGATCCAACGATCCCAGAGTGGTTTCCGATGGATCCGACTATACTTGATAAGCCATTAACAGAAGGAGCAGGACAGTTACGCGTCATTTCACGTTTAGCGTTACGTGCTGCGATGAAAGAAGATAAATTAACGTCCTTTTGGCAAGAAATTGAGAAAATTTTTCCGGTTACAAGTGATCAAACGGAATATGGTGTGCGTGTCATTATAGTAACATCACTAGCAGGCGGAACAGGTTCGGGGATGTTTCTGCAAATTGCATTATATTTACGTGAAATGCTTCGGAAGAAATTGCAGCATCATAACATTTTAATACGCGGTGCGTTTTTAATGCCGGATGTTTTAGTAAAGACGAGAACAGTTAGTGCGAAAGAGTTTGAAACGGTGCAAGCGAACGGCTATGCATCGTTAAAAGAATTACATGCTATTACACTCGGTTCTACTGGAGAATTATCAAAACGCGGCGGTGTAACAATTGAATTAGAGTATCGCCCTGATCAAGTAGATGAAGACGGAAGAACAAATCATACAATTAAACAACATCATTTACCGTACAATTATTGTTTCTTATACGATTATGAAAACCTACATGGACACCATTTACACAATTTATCAGATTATATGGAACAGATGGCAAATACAATTTATTTACAGTTATTTAGCCCGATGTCCACAAGTCATTTTGCACAAGAAGACAATCAAATTCAGCAATTAGCAGAATCAAGCGGAAAAGGACGATATTGCGGGGCAGGAACGGCAAAACTCATTTATCCGTATGAGCATGTGTTAAAATATTGTGCTTTAAAATGGGCTGTGCAAGGTTTAGATGAATCGTGGCTTCATTTAGATCAACTGTTTCAAGAGAAGAAGCAAAGATATGACCAAGATGTAAAACGTGGGATGCAGCGCGAAAAGCCGGAGAGAGGTAAAAGTTATTTAGAGGACTTGGAACATCTTGCTACCCGTCCAGAGCAAGCTCATATTTTCTATAGACAAATGTACAATGAAACACGTGAAGGAGCAGAGGGTGGTAAGCTCGGAGTTGCGAAATCAAAACTGTTTTTAGAAGCTGTAGAAAGTTATGTACAACGCACGGTGCAAAAAGATGAGGAATTAAATCGTCTGCAACATGAGTGTAAAATTTCAGCTGCGAAACTGAAAATGATGGAACAAATGAAAGGTGAAGTAGCAAGAGTGGATCACGCGGTTCGCTTATATGCATATGCGATTCCGAGCCGTGTACATGAACATGTAACGACACTTTTATATGACATGATTGAATCAGACCGCTTTTCACCAAGTGGTTCTGAAGGGCAGTCCTATCAATTAAATACATGGTTTTTAAAGAAAACAGATCCAGTTCACCCAGTAGCAGCACGTTTTATGTTATATGAAATTCGAAAACAGTTAGTAGAAAAAATGAATCGACTACATGAAAATAATGAACAAAAGCGTAATGTAATTCAAAACTACGATAAAAAATTTAATGTAGGTAATATCGATGGCACGGTAACGGCTGTACGCCGAGTAGAAATTGCTCAACAACAAGGCTGGTTCGGAAAAATGATTAATAATCAGCAACGTTTATTCAAAAGAGAATTTGAAGACATCGTAACGCAATATGTACACAAATTAAATGAATATCGAAAAGAAATGTTATTAGAACTTGTGTATCAATCGCTATATCAGGCAGTTAATAAAATGATTCAATATTGGGAAAGATTTTTTGATAATTTACATGAAACACGTGAAAATTTATTGTTTGAAATCCAAAAGCGCAGTAAGGAATTTGAAGGGAAAACAAACCCGACGAATGTTTATGTATTAGCAGAGGAACAGCTGCAAGAAAAGATATGGCAAGATATGCAGCAACATTTAAATTTAGGTGTACTACCGAAAGATATATCAGCGGAAATTTATATGAGTTTGTATGGGGAATATTGTCGTGATGCGAAAACAGAAGAGATTCAGTCGAAAAAGGTAGAGGATTTCTATCGCGAACATATACTGAGCTATTGTTATGACGAACTGCAAGTACGCTATCGTGATAAATTAGAATTGAATATTATTGAAGCGTTGCGAAAAGAAGCAGATTATAAGAAACGTGATCGCGATGAATACGTGCGTGAAAAAATTGAAGACCTGTTCCATTTAGCAAGTCCATTCATTCCGAAAGTTGCTCATCATAGGGAATTACAATATTGGGGTATACATCCTTCTTTAAAGAAAGAGCTACAAGAGGAATTGATTCAAGAAATGTTTAAAGAAAAAGATACAGTACACGAAGCCTTTTCGCCATTTGAAGTGATCTGTTATCGAGCACATTATGGCTTATCGCTGCAAGATTTTCCTAAATTATCATCAGGACATATTTCAAACGGATTTATGAATGATAAAGGGGACTATTTCCAATCGTATTATCGCCGTGTAAACAAATTAAATAGTAAAAAATCTAGTTTAACGCCGCATTTAGATAAGTATTGGCACTTACCAGCCTTTATGCCAGATTTGAATGCGACTCAAACAAAATTAGATTATGATAAATGTAATCGTGCCTTACTATACGCATATATGTATCGCTGGATTAGTTTAGTTGCTGTTGATGGACAGTTTGTGTATCAATATAACGGTGTGGGACGTAGCTTTTTAATTCAGTCGATGGGGAAAAATATTTCAAGCGAAAGTTATAAATTACACAGAGCATTGCTTCATAATCCGTTTATTTATGAAAACATCTTGTCACGATTTGAAGAAGAGCAAGAAAAGGCGATGATACAAGGTGGACATTTATATACACATCCGTTCGTATTAGGAGCCCAAGATGTAAGATGGCTTAGAAAAGAACATGTCCACAATCTTTTAGACATGATTTTAATGTATGACCGTGAAGCGAAGTATGATCCGACGTTAGAAGAAACATCAGATGAATTATTAAGACTATTCCTTGATGAAATCGAGTTGTATTTCCAGAACTATTACGGTACAGGTGCTGATATGGTTGCAAAGAAAGAGAAAGAAATGTTTATTAAACAATTGTGGGATCGCTCGCATGCGAAAGGATATGTAGATCCAAATAGCGCTCCGTATAAAAAATGGCAAAATTTATTAAGTATTCAAGATGAAGAAGAAACGCCAAAAACGAATGTATAATGAATGAAAAGGGAATCCTTAAAAGTGGCAATACAACTTTAGAAAAGAGGGATTCTGATGCCGTTTTTAGGAAGTGTATATCAAATATTTGGGTTATATCCGGAACTTTATTATGGGATGATTTCAGCAGAGTTGCAAGAGGAAGCTCAGAAGGAGCATCTTGAAAATAGTAGTGCAGAAGCTGAAGTGGAAGAATAAAAAAAGTGCAGATGAAAATCTGCACTTTTTTGTTAGTATTAAAATGGTGAAATAACCTCAAATGAATTATTATTTTTAAATAATAATTCATTTTCATTACATACAATTTTCATTACATTGTATGTAATGAAAATTGTATGAAAATCAATGTAATAAAATACATATGAATATTAAGGTGGAAAACAACAATGTTTGTAAGAAAATAATTATGTATAAAAATAACATTTGATACATAATCAACCGATTATTTTTGAGTGATTTATTATTGACAATATAATTAATTGTATGATAAATTCAATCAGCATTCTTAATGGTTTTTTGGTATGATTAATATTTTGAAAATTCAATACGGTATAAGGAGATTGAAATTTCTGTTTTTATGAGTTGGGTTACTAAGTCTATAGGGGAAGTGAACTATGTATATTTTTATTTTTAAAATAGAACAGTAATAAAGAATGTAACAAGTAAGAGATAAACTTGAAAAAGAGGTTTCAAAGAATGAGTCTTTTCATAAAGAAAGCAATGGATGAAGAAAAGAAAAAAGTATTGAATCAAACTTTAGGAGCGATTGATTTAACTCTTTTAGGTATTGGAGCAATTATTGGTACAGGTATTTTCGTATTAACTGGTATTGTAGCAGCGAAACATGCTGGTCCAGCGATTGTATTATCTTTTGTATTAGCGGCAATTATATGTGCATGTGTAGCTTTCTGTTATGCTGAATTTGCATCTACAGTTCCAGTTTCGGGAAGTGTATATTCATATACATATATGACACTAGGTGAGATTTTTGCATTTATAGTTGGCTGGTGTGTTATGCTGGAGTATTTATTAGCGACTTCTGCGGTTGCAGCAGGCTGGTCAGCATATTTTCAGTCATTGCTACTAGGTTTTAATATTCACATTCCTACGGTTTTTGCTTCGGCACCAGGAATGGGGAAGGGTGGAATCATTGATTTACCAGCAGTTCTTATTATTTTAGTTGTTACATTTTTATTAAGCCGTGGTGCAAAAGAAAGTGCACGAATTAATAATATAATGGTTATTATTAAACTGGCTGTTATTGTAGGATTTATTGTTGTAGGGACACAATATGTAAGACCAGAGAATTGGCAACCATTTCTACCGTTTGGTTTTCACGGTGTGGTAGGGGGCGCTGCTACTGTATTTTTTGCTTTTTTAGGATTTGATGCAGTTGCAACAGCCGCAGAGGAAGTGAAGCGTCCACAACGTAACGTGCCAATTGGGCTACTTGTTTCCTTGTTCATTTGTACCGTTCTATATGTAGGTGTTTCATTCGTGCTAACTGGAATGGTTCCGTTTACGGAATTAAATGTTGCTGATCCGGTTGCATATGCGTTGCGCACTGTAGGAGAAGATAGAATTGCTGGGTTGTTATCGGTGGGAGCGATAGCGGGGCTAACAACAGTTCTGTTAGTAGCTATGTTTGCATTTGTTCGTGTATCTTACTCGATGAGTCGAGATGGACTGTTACCAAAAAGACTTTCAAGTGTCCATAAACGTTTACAAACTCCATTTTTTAATACGTGGATTACAGGTATACTAGCAGCTTTATTAGCGGGATTAGTGGATTTGAATTTATTAGCTAATTTAGTGAATATGGGAACGATAACAGCATTTGTGTTTGTATCTATAGCTGTCATTGTATTAAGAAAGACGCATCCTGATATGAAGAGGCCATTCCGTGCCCCTCTAGTACCTTTTTTACCTATCGTTTCAATAGTAAGTTGTATATATTTGGCTTTGAACCTTTCTAAGCTTACTTTAATTAGTTTTGTGGCATGGATTATAATAGGCGTTTTCATATATTTTGTATATGCTAAAAAACATAGTAATGTTAGAAATGGAAATAGAGTATAGTCCATTGAAATAATACTTGTAATGGAAATGAAAACACGCTACTTATTCATATAAGAACAAGTAGCGTGTTTTTTCTATTTAATAATCCCATTTTCTAAAATTTTAATAGTTGGTGCCACTTTCACATTAGCTTTTGAAAAGGAACTTGGCCAATCATCTTCAACTTGTTTCCATTCTTTATATTGAAACGCTCTCGCATAATCACCAAATCCGAATGGATCAAGCTGCTGTTTTTGAATTTTGTGGATTAAATCGTTTAAATCATTGTTTAGTTGTTTTGTAATAAGAGAAGTTAATTTTTTTCTATCATTTTCTATATCCATGTTGAATGTAAGTTCAGATACGGCAATTTTTAAATCCATTTTAATATTAAATTTGAAGCGGTTATCGCTATAGTCTGTACCGATATCATGATTCATACTAAGAACATTTATTGTTATAAAATCGTCGCCTTTTGTATCTTTTAGATGGCTATTACTTTCAACTAAATTAGAGGGGATTTTCATTGTAAGTGAAACGGGTATATTAGCTTTCTTTTGCACCATAAGAAGAAGGGCACTTTCGTAGCGATTTAAAGACATCTTATAAGTTCCACGAGAGGTTAATAGTGCCGAACCGGTAACAATAACATCTTTCTTCCCTTTTTTTATTTCTGAAATAGCAGGAGTTACGCCTTTATTAAAAGTTTGTCTATGAAATTCATGGAATGTCGTAAACACGGTCCGATTGTATAGTTTGTTCGTATTAATTAAATCTGTTAAATATTCAGGAAGAGCAGGCTTATCTTTGAAATTATTATATATAACAGAAGAAATGGGGCCATCTACTGCAACCATGCGCATATTCCCTGTATTTTTAGGGTCGCGATACCAAACATCCAGATAAGGCATAGCTCCTTCTTGTTTTAAAAAATTCGTGCTAAACAATATAAGCTGTAACTTTTCTGTGGACACTAAACCGCTGCTTGAACTGTTAAACGTATCTTTTGCTTCTCGGGGTGTATGTACTTTCGCTTCATGAATTTCGTACTTTTTCTCTACATCTTCATTGAAAATAGGATTTACGTGATACACAATTAATTTTCCTTTTGCTTTTGCGTCAAAACCGTAAATTAATGAGATGGATTGTTTTTCTAAATCAAGCCGATCTTCACAGCCTGCTAAAAAAATTATGAGAAAACAAAATATAATAAAATGAATAAAGCGTCTCATTTAAACTTTTCTCCTTTTCCAATGTTGATAAAGTGTCATGTATAAGAGAAATACAACTGGGAATAGAAAAACGATAAAATAACTAGCAGTTCCCCAAAATTCCCGCAACGAACTTATCTGATAAGAAGAAGGGATATAAAAGAATAAGATGAAAATACACCCGAATAATAAAAAATAAATAGGTAATGAACTGCCTTTTTTGTTAAGTAATTGATTAATACCATCTGAAGCAGTAAAAATATAAGGAATACAGGAATCAAAAATAATAAAGAGATAAAATGACAAAAAGATAATTTCAAACCGCTCAAGAAATGAGAAATGAAACGGTGTAACAAGAGAAAGAGTTGGCCATAAAAACTTTGTTATACCATCTGGACTAAAATAAATAAAAGAAACGAACGTGATTTGAAGATAAATAAATAACGTAATCAAATTTGCAATAACAATTCCTTTTTTTGCAGATGCTTTGTTAGTTAAATAAGGATAAAGGACAAACGCAAACTCGAATCCGAGAAACGCAATGATAGTTGATTTTACGGTGTTTATAATTGGTAGCCATCCTTCCTTGATGAGAGGAAGAAGATATATAAAATGCCCATCTTTAAGAGGAATAAATAATAATAATGGCATCCAAAGTGTAAAGATGACAGTGAAAACAGCAAAACGACTAATAATAAGTGCTCCTTTACATGCAAGCATAAGCATTGGAATAGATAGCAAAATCATAATTAAAGACATAGGAGATCTAGGTAAAATCCAAATATGAATAACGTATAAGAGGGAAAAAATTAAGGAAACAGCTGCGAGTACAGCATATAAAATCCAAAAAATCATTACTACTCTTCCTAGCCATTTTCCAAGATAGCGTATCAGCACATCAAGTAAAGTATATCCTGGATGTTTTTCCATGATTTTTACAATACATAGACTGACTAAAGTAGTAATGACACATCCGATAATAATAGACATCCAGCCATCTGTATTCGCTCCTTGTGCAACTTCACGCGGAAGTGTAAGTACGCCGAATCCGACTTGAACACCACTAATCGTTAAAATGTATTGAAATAAAGTAATCTCCCTCTTTGCACGTTTTGTCACTAATTCTCCTCCTTTTCTTCAACATCTCTTTGCCGGTTATCTTGTTTTAATTGTAGAGATAGTGGCCGTTTCTTCATAATTTTCCATGGGAAACGTATAAGGGTATCTTTTAAATCCGAAGCATATGACGGAGAAAAAGGACTACCATATGGTACACCAAGTGATTCCATAGAAAGAATATGGATGATAATGATTGCCATTCCAACCATAATTCCAATGACGCCAAATAAAGAGGCGGCTATCATCATTGGGAATCGAAGAAGCCGAATTCCTGCTGACATTTCTAAGTTAGGAATAATGAAGGAGGCAACCGCAGTAATTGATACGACGATAACCATAACGTTACTCACAATCCCAGCTTGAACCGCAGCTTGTCCAATTACAATTCCTCCTACGACGCCGATTGTTTGTCCAACAGGCCCAGGAAGCCGAATCGCTGCTTCTCGGAGCATTTCGAGAACTAATTCCATTAATAAAGCTTCTAATATGGGAGGAAAAGGAATTTTGGCTCGGGATTCTCCAATCGTTAACAACAATTTGAGCGGAATCACTTCATAATGGAAGGAAATCATAGCAATATAAAGAGCAGGAGCAAATATTGCAATAAATAGCCCAGTGAAACGAAGGAGTCGTATAAAAGATGGAATCATAGGTCTGAAGCTGTAATCATCTATCGTCTGAAAGAAGGATGAAAAGGTCATAGGTCCTATTAATACGCCTGGTGAGCGATCTACAACAACAGCAATTCGCCCATTTAAAATATGATGTGCCGTTGTGTCAGGACGTTCAGTGATAGACAATTGTGGGAAGAGAGTATAGGAATTATCTTCAACAAATCCTTCTAATTCACCTGTAGTAAGAATAGCATCTACTTTGATTGATTCAATGCGGCATGCCATATCTTGTACAACATCTTCGTTTGTAACATCTGCAAGATAAAGTAAAAAAACTTTAGAGGTTGCTCGTTCGCCAACAGTGAATTCTTTCACTTTTAATTCGCGATTTGGAATATAGCGACGAATAAGTGCGATACTATCACTTGCCACTTCATTAAATCCTTCGTGTGAGCTTTTTATGGAAGTCTCTGTTGTAGGTTCTTCAATACTCCTTTTTGGCGCCGCTTGCGTATCTAGTTCTAAAGCTGATAATTGCCCGTTTATAAATAAAATACTTTTGCCATGTAAGAGAGATTGCTCAATGTCTATCCACTTCTGAACTTTTTTAATATTCCCTATAGAAACAGAAGATTCCCAAAAATCATCTTCATTCCATTCTTTAAATAAGAGAGGACGAAGAATATCTACATTAATAACAGTTTTATCTACAAGTCCTTCCATATATATAAGAGCAGCTTCTTTTCCGTTTTTTAACGGGAAAGTGCGTGTAATTAATTCTGGAATACCACTAAATAATTTGGATAAGTGTTTAAGATTAAGCGGCATGGAGGAAGAAATTTCTTTATTTAATACAGTTTCAGATTGCTCATGTGTAGAGAAAGATTTTTCGCCCCTTATCCATTTTCGAAAAGATCCCATATATTCACCTTATTCCTCGTTGAACTTTATATGGGTTATTATGGATAGTTACATACAGACATATGCGCAGTTTAAAATTTATATTGTATATTTGTACATTTAACGCTATAATTATAGTGTTAAAGATGGAATCGTGATATGACCTGTTATGAATCTATCGTTTTATTTATGAATAAATGGATTGGTATTTTAGCAAGATGTGCTAATAAACTACTCCACCATGATGATAGCGTGCCCAAAATGTGGTGCGTATATTTTCGTGGTGGAGTTTTTTTTATTCTCAAAAAGGGGGAAAGACCATGAATGACAACATGGTTCATATTACAATTGACGGAAGAAAGTATACAGCGGAGCCTGGTTCAACGATATTGGGTGTTATTAATGAGAACGGGATTGAACATCCGCAAATTTGTTACGTGCCGGAAGTAGATCCTATTCAAACATGTGACACTTGTATTGTAGAAGTTGACGGAAAGTTAATGCGTTCTTGTTCGACGATAGCAACGGAAGGTATGAACGTTGAGCGTGCTTCTGTTCGCGCAAAAGAAGCACAAACAGAGGCGATGGATCGGTTACTAGAAAATCATTTATTATACTGTACAGTATGTGACAACAACAATGGGAACTGTAAACTGCATAATACAGCAGAATTAATGGAAATTGAACATCAAAAATATCCTTATGAACCGAAAGTAGATGTAAGTGAAGTTGATATGACGCATCCGTTTTATCGCTATGACCCTAATCAATGTATTGCATGCGGTCAATGCGTTGAGGTGTGTCAAAACTTACAAGTAAATGAAACGTTATCGATAGACTGGGAAGCGGAACGCCCACGAGTTATTTGGGATGAAGGAGTAAATATTAATGATTCTTCATGCGTTAGCTGTGGTCAATGTGTAACGATTTGCCCTTGTAACGCTTTAATGGAGAAAACGATGCTCGGTGAAGCTGGATTTATGACGGGATTAAAACCAGATATTCTTGAACCGATGGTAGATTTAATTAAAGAAGTTGAGCCTGGATATAGCGGTATTTTTGCGGTATCAGAAGTGGAAGCGGCCATGCGTGATACTCGTACGAAGAAAACGAAAACAGTATGTACATTTTGTGGTGTAGGTTGTTCGTTTGAAGTGTGGACGAAGGGGCGTAAAATCCTTAAAGTACAGCCATCTTCAGATGCACCAGTTAACGCAATTTCCACTTGTGTAAAAGGGAAATTTGGTTGGGATTTCGTAAATTCTAAAGAACGAATTACAAAACCTTTAATTCGTAAAAATGGAACGTTTGTTGAATCTACATGGGAAGAAGCACTGAATGTAGTTGCAAATAAATTAGGTACTATTAAAGAAGAGTATGGTAAAGGTTCTATCGGATTTATTTCTTCCTCTAAAATTACAAATGAAGATAATTATGTAATTCAAAAATTAGCTCGACAAGTATTTGGAACGAATAATATTGATAACTGCTCACGTTATTGCCAATCACCAGCAACGGATGGTTTGTTCCGTACAATTGGTATGGGCGGTGATGCAGGAACGATTAAAGATATTGCGCAATCTGGTCTTGTTATTATTGTAGGATGTAATCCGACAGAAGGTCATCCTGTTTTAGCTACACGTATTAAACGTGCACATAAATTACACGGACAAAAGTTAATTGTAGCTGATCTTCGTAAAACAGAAATGGCAGAGCGATCAGATGTCTTTATTAGTCCAAAACAAGGAACAGATCAAGTTTGGTTAATGGCTGTTACAAAATATATGATTGATCGAGGTTGGCATGATCAGGAATTTATTAATGAGAATGTAAACTTCTTTGAAGATTTCAAAGAAAGTCTAGAAGAATATACACTTGCATATGCAGAAGAAGTAACAGGTATTTCAAAAGAAACACTTATTCAAATGGCTGAAATGATTCGTGATGCAGATGGTACATGTATCCTTTGGGGTATGGGGGTAACGCAAAATACAGGTGGTTCTGATACTTCCGCTGCAATTTCAAACTTACTTCTTGCAACAGGGAACTATCGTCGTCCAGGAGCAGGTGCATACCCACTTCGAGGTCACAATAACGTACAAGGTGCTTGTGATATGGGTACTTTACCAGGATGGCTTCCAGGATATCAGCACGTTACTAACGAAATGGAACGTGCGAAATTTGAAACTGCTTACGGAGTGAAAATTGATAGTGAACCAGGTCTTAATAATATTGAAATGCTTCACGCAATTGACGAAGGAAAAATGAAAGCAATGTATCTTGTCGGAGAAGATATGGCTCTTGTAGATTCTAATGCAAATCATGTACATGAAGTGTTGTCGAGCCTTGATTTCTTCGTTGTGCAAGATGTTTTCCTTTCTAAAACTGCTCAATATGCAGATGTTGTATTACCAGCAGCGCCATCTCTTGAGAAAGAAGGTACTTTCACAAATACAGAGCGCCGTGTCCAAAGATTATATCAAGTTCTTCCTACGCTAGGAGATGCGAAACCAGACTGGTGGATCGTCCAGGAGGTTGCGAATAAACTAGGGGCAAACTGGAATTATAGCCACCCAAGTGAAATCTTTGCTGAAATGGCAAGTTTATCACCATTATTCTCGCAAGCGAACTATGAAGTGCTTGAAGGATGGAACAGTTTCCATTGGGGAAGTTTTGATGGAACAAATACACCACTTCTGTTCCAAGATGGATTTAACTTCCCAGATAAAAAAGCTCGTTTTGCGATTGCTGACTGGGTACGTCCAGCTGAATTTCCAGCGGAGTTCGACCTTCACATTAACAACGGTCGTATGCTTGAGCATTTCCATGAAGGGAATATGACAAATAAATCAACAGGTATTCAAACGAAAGTACCTGGTGTTTTCGTTGAAGTCTCTCCAGACCTTGCAAAAGAACGTGGCGTAAAAACAGGTTCGTTAGTTCGTCTTGTCTCTCCTTTTGGAGCATTAAAATTACGTGCACTCGTTACAGATCGTGTAAAAGCGAATGAGTTATATTTACCGATGAACTCTACAGATAACGAAACGGCAATTAATTTCTTAACAGGTCCTGCTGTGGATGTACGTACGAATACACCTGCGTATAAACAAACGAAAGTGCGTATGGAAGTGTTAGAAGTTGATGGCGAAAATCCGATGCCAAAAGCGAACCCACGCAATAAAAAACGTCACCCTCAAGCTGGAATTGAGGTACATCGTAAGTGGGCACGTCCAGGGTATGTGCATTTAACGGATAAGTAGGAGGAGAAAACTATGGCTGCACCTATAAAAATGATTCAAAAACAAGAATTAACTGAAGAAGAAATAAAACAGCAAAAATTAGATGATTTAAAGGAGCTTTTAACAAATAATGAAGAAGCTCTAAATCAGATGTTTAATATAGTAGGGGAATTAAATGACATTGGAATGCTAGAAGCTGCAAATTCTATGCTGAAAGCGAAAGAACCAATTGCAAAGATTGTTCTAGGTCAAGTAACTCGTGAGCCTGTTACAAATTTAATTAATAATATGATGGGTGCTGCAGGTGCGTTAACTGAACTTGACCCAGAACTTACGAAAAAGCTTATAGGTAGTTTATTAGTCGGGCTAGAAGAAGGTAATGAACATCTAGAAAGTAATAAAAAAGTAGGGGTATTCGATCTTATGAAAGTATTGAAAGACCCAGATATTAACCGCGCTATCGGGTTTGGGCTTCATTTCTTAAAAGGAATGGGGAAAGGGTTAAAAGACGAATAAACTTCATGAAGTGAACCTTTCCGCCCAAATATTTGTAGGAAATAGTTTGGGCGGAAGGCTCATTTTGGTAAAATATATAATAAAGTAAAATGAGGCTTTTGGGAGGTATAATTGTATGTCAAAAAAAGTACATGAATTTAATGATATGATCCGAAAACTTCGAAAGGAACTTTTCGGAAAAGGACCAGAACGAATTCATACTGTTTTTGCGGAAAATATGGCTATAGCGACTCTTTATGGAAACTTAACACCTACTGAAAAATTTATTTCAAGTACGATGGACGGTGCGGAAATGGTTCATATGGCTAGAACGAAAATGATTCAAGAAGTGTATGCTGCGAATTCCCGTGAACATTTGGAGGAACTTGTTGGAGCGAAATTAGTGAATTTGTTTTCAGATATGAAAGTAGAAGAAGATATTGCAGTTTCTGTATTTGTTTTTGATAAAAATATAACGTGAGAGAAGGATACTGATCGTGAAACCGATACAGGTAGAAAGAGAAATCTTTCGTTATGAACAAGGAGCGTTTAAGCATATAGAGGACAGCATTGTAACAGAGTTTCCTGTCACCATTAAAATGAACGGGCAGGAGTTTGTTACAATGGTTAGTACTCCAGAATATATAGAAGATATGGTAATAGGCTTCTTAGCGTCTGAAGGAATCATTCGGAAGTATGAAGATATTGATAGCATATGGATGCAGGAGAAAGAAGGCTTTGTGCATGTAACAACGACAAAAGTAAATCCGTATTATGAACAAATGCAAAATAAACGCTATATTACGTCTTGTTGTGGTATGAGTAGGCAAGGGTTTGTTTTTGCAAATGATGCACTAAGTGCAAAAAAAATGAAGGGTGTCCATGTACAGGTTACGGCAGAGGATTGTTTTCGGTTAATGAAAGAAATGCAGCAATCTGCGGATACGTTTCATCATACTGGTGGGGTTCATAATGCAGCTTTATGTGATGTGAATGGTATTATTTTAAGCCGAATGGATATTGGTAGGCATAATGCACTAGACAAAATTTACGGTTATTGTTTAAGAAACGATATTTCTATAAAAGATAAAATCATTGTTTTTAGTGGTCGTATTTCTTCGGAAATATTATTGAAAGTTGCAAAAATCGGTTGTGAAATTATACTATCAAAATCAGCTCCAACTGAGTTAGCTTTGCAACTAGCGGAAGATTTAGGTATTACGACAATAGGATTTATTCGTAATCACTCCTTAAATGTATATACCCATCCAGAACGAGTTTTAAATATAAAATAAAAGTGAGGCAATGAAGATGAAATCAGTTACATTAGACAAGTTGCAACGTCCGTTAAAGGATTTACGTATTTCAGTTACTGATCGCTGTAATTTTCGCTGCCGATATTGTATGCCAGAAGAAATATTTGGTCCTGATTACTCGTTTTTGTCTAATGAGAAAATTTTATCTTTTGATGAAATTGAAAGGATAACACGTATTTTCGTTTCTTTAGGTGTGAGAAAATTACGGATTACAGGCGGAGAACCGTTACTTCGAAGAGGGCTTCCAAAGCTTATTGAGCGCCTTAATAAAATTGATGGTGTAGAAGATATCGGTTTAACAACCAATGGATCGTTACTTAAAAAGTTTGCTCCTGATTTATATAAGGCGGGACTATCACGTGTAACAGTTAGCTTAGATTCCTTAGAAGAAGAGCGGTTTTTCTATTTAAATGGTAATAGGAGCAAAGTGCAAAGGGTTCTGGAAGGAATACAGGCTGCAGCTGAAGTTGGAATGAAAATTAAAATAAACATGGTCGTTCAAAAGGGAAAAAACGAACAGGACATTTTGCAGATGGCGCAATATTTTAAGGGAAATAAGCATATTCTTCGTTTTATTGAGTATATGGATGTTGGAAATTATAATGGTTGGGATTTAAAAGAGGTCGTCTCTAAACAAGAAATAGTAGATACGATTCATCAAGTTATGCCGTTAGAACGGATAGAAGCAAATTATTCTGGTGAAGTGGCTACTAGGTATCGTTATATAGGAAGCGATGAGGAAATAGGTATTATTTCATCAGTAACAGATTCTTTTTGCTCATCATGTACGAGAGCTCGTATTTCTGCAGAAGGAAAATTATATACTTGCTTATTTGCTTCTAAAGGAAATGATTTAAGAGAATTGCTTCGTTCTGAACATACAGATGAGGACATTACAGATGTAGTACGCGATATATGGAATAATAGGGAAGATCGTTATTCAGATGAACGCTTAAATCATACAAATAAGAAAACAATACCTAAAATTGAAATGTCACATATCGGTGGTTAATATATAAAGCTAGCTTCATAGTGAAAAATGGAAAATTTACAAGAGTTGTGGATTTTCTATTTTATAGTAAAAGTGATGATTGATATCTCTGTAAAAGATGTGCAGAGAAATTAAGCAGCATTCAAAAACCTTTATTTGAGGAGGTTTTTTGAAGCTGCTTTTTTATTTGGAGAAAATGGAGGAATGGGTAATGGCATTTCATAAGCCGGAACAAATTGCTGAACTTGTCATTGAGGCCGGTGTTCAAAAAGTAAGACAGACATTGCCAGCGATGCTTATTCTCGGTTTTTTAGGAGGAGCGTTTATTGCGATAGGTTTTTTACTTAACATTCGAGTTTTAGGGAATTTACCTGAGCGCTGGGGAAGTCTAGTGAATGTTTTAGGAGGAGCAGTATTTCCTGTTGGACTCATGCTCGTAGTATTAGCAGGAGGAGAATTAATTACGGGAAATATGATGTCACTGTCTATGGCGCTTTATGCAAAGAAAATTACATTGATAAGTGTACTGAATAACTGGGTTTGGATTACTCTCATGAATTTTATTGGGGCAATTTTCGTTGCGTATTGCTTTGGGCATCTTGGCGGATTAACAGAGGGAGAGTATTTAAATAAAACGGTAGCGATAGCGGAAGGGAAGTTACATGAATCATTTGGGAGAACTTTAATTTTAGCAATTGGTTGTAATTGGCTCGTTTGTCTTGCTCTTTGGCTCGCTTACGGGACGAGTGATTTTGTCGGAAAAATCATCGGAATTTGGATTCCAATTATGGCATTTGTAGTGATTGGATTTCAGCAAGTAGTAGCAAATATGTTTGTCATTTCCGCTGTTATTTTTGCTGGTCATCTAACGTGGATGGATTTGGCTAAAAATTTTGTTCCTGTTTTTATCGGAAATGTAATTGGAGGAGCTGGGTTTGTTGGTTTTGCTTACTTTGCTTGTTATCAGAAACAACATTCTAATATGAAATAGAGTTCTTGAGAGGAAGGGTATGTAATGGCTGATCGGTATTCACGACAACAGTTGTTCAAACCAATTGGGAGTAAAGGACAAGAAAAAATTCGAAATAAACATGTGTTAATTGTAGGGGCAGGCGCATTAGGAAGTGCAAGTGCCGAAAGTTTCGTACGTGCAGGTGTTGGCAAGTTGACGATTATTGATCGTGACTACGTTGAATGGAGTAATTTACAAAGGCAACAATTGTACTCTGAACAAGATGCGAGAGAGAAAATGCCGAAAGCAATTGCTGCAAAAAATCGGTTAGAACAAATTAATTCGGAAGTACAAATACATGCTTTCGTAATGGATGCAACTTCAGAAAATATGGAAGGTCTATTAAAAAATGTAGATGTAATCATTGATGCAACAGATAATTTTGATATTCGATTTGTAATAAATGATTTATCACAAAAACATAATATTCCTTGGGTATATGGTTCTTGCGTTGGATCGTATGGTATGAGTTATACAATTATTCCGCAAGAGACACCGTGTTTACATTGTATGCTGAAAAATATTCCTGTTACAGGTGTGACATGTGATACCGCTGGAATTATTAGCCCGACTGTTCAAATCGTCGCAGCATATCAAGTGGCAGAAGCACTCAAAATTTTAGTGGAAGATTTCTCAGCAATTAGAAAAACATTTTTCATGTTTGATATATGGAGTAATCAAAATCATTTTATAAAATTAGGGAAAATAAAAACAGACACTTGTCTCTCATGCGGTTTGAATCGAACTTATCCTTATTTATCATACGAAAATCAAACGAAAGCAGCTGTTTTATGCGGAAGAAATACAGTTCAAATTAGAACAGTAGACAATAGGAAATACAATTTTGATGATATAGAAAAAGTATTACAAAAACTGGGGAAAGTAGATCGGAATCCGTATTTACTATCTTGCCAATTCGATGATTACCGCGTGGTTGTTTTTCGAGATGGTCGTGTTTTTATTCATGGTACAAATGATATTTCGAAAGCGAAACAACTATATTATCGCGTATTCGGTTAATAGAGAGGGTGTCAACAATGGAAAGAAGAGTGCCAATTACGGTTGAAGAAGCTGTTCGTAAAGTGATGGGATTTGCTGATAAAGGCTTAAAGGAGCTATTACCAATTGAATTAGCTTATGGACGTATATTAGCAGAGGATTTAGTAGCTGACCATGATGTACCGTCATTTAATCGTTCGCCGTATGACGGATTTGCTATTCGAGCAGAAGATACTAATTTAGCAAGTTATGAAACGCCAATTGTATTTGAAGTAGTGGGTGAAATTGGTGCAGGATCGCTATTCCATGAGAAAGTAGGTCCGTTTCAAGCAGTTCGAATTATGACGGGAGCACAAATTCCGAATGAGTGTGATGCGGTTGTTATGTTAGAGCTGACTCGTCAATATGAGAAGAATGGCAACAATTATATGGAAGTGAAGCGATCATTCAAAACGGGCGACAATATTTCTTTTCAAGGTGAAGATGCTCGTAAAGGAACGGTTCTTGCAAAGAAAGGATCGTACATTAATCCAGGTATTTCAGCTCTTCTTGCTACATTCGGTTATAGTGAAGTACCAGTTGCGAGAAAGCCTGTAATTGGACTGTTAGCGACTGGGAGTGAATTACTGGATGTCGATGATTCATTACAGCTAGGGAAAATCCGAAACAGTAATACGTACATGATATTGTCTCAAATTCGAAGAGCGGGTGGCAGAGTAAAATATTTTGGGAAGTTTAGTGATGATTTTAATACGTGTTTTACAGCTGTGAAAGAAGCGCTTGGCCAAGTAGATATGTTAATTACAACCGGCGGTGTATCTGTAGGAGATTATGATTATTTACCAGCTATTTACGAAAAGTTAGGTGCATCTGTTCTTTTTAATAAAGTTGCAATGCGACCAGGAAGTGTTACGACCGTAGCACAATTAAATGGCAAGTTATTATTTGGTTTATCAGGAAATCCATCCGCTTGTTACGTAGGGTTTGAATTATTCGTAAGACCGTGTATTCGGACGTATATGTTTAGTGAAAAAGTACATTTAAAAAGAGAAAAAGCGTTATTAGGAGAAGATTTTCTAAAACCGAATCCATTTACAAGATTTGTACGAGCAAAATTGCAATATGATGAGGGGAAATTAATCGCTTATCCATCAGGGTTTGATAAATCTAGCTCAGTTTCTTCATTGGCAGAATCAAATGCGTTTATCGTATTGCCGGGCGGGACAAGAGGATATAAAAAAGATATGTTTGTTGATGTTCTTTTATTAGAAGATAACGAAGGTAGTGAATGGCCTTGGACATTTCATAAAGTGAGAGGTGGTTCTAATGAGACAAGCGCTATTTGAAATTGTAGATAATCCGATTTTAGTTGAAGAAGTAACGAATAAAGTCGCAAGAAGGGAAGCAGGTGCGATTACAACATTTATTGGTACGGTGAGAGAATTAACAAAAGGAAAACGAACGCTACATTTAGAGTATGAAGCATATAAACCGATGGCAGTAAAACAACTTATGAGAATTGGTGAAGAGATTAGTGAAAGATGGCCGGATGCAAAAGTAGCAATTACGCACCGTGTAGGGCGGCTAGAAATAATGGATATTGCGGTAGTCATAGCAGTTTCATCACCGCATCGTAAAGTAGCTTATGAAGCGAATGAGTACGCGATTGAACGTATAAAACAAATTGTTCCAATTTGGAAAAAAGAATTTTGGGAAGATGGAACGATGTGGATTGGAGATCAACTTGAAAACACACCATATCCAGAAGGAAAACCAAAGGAGGAAGAATGAGAAAATGATTACAATTTTATTATTTGCAAATTTGCGTGAGGAAGTTGGATCGGATCGATTAGTAATTTCAGAAAAGCAAGAAATGACAGTGCAGCAATTAAAAGAATGGCTCAAAGTCAGCTATTGTTTACAATCGCTGGATAAAGTGATGGTGGCTGTTAATGAGGAGTTTGTAATGAATGAAGAGATGATAAAGGCTGGAGATATAGTCGCATTAATCCCGCCCGTTAGCGGCGGGTAATAAGCTTTTTCACCAGATGAAGCGCCAAGAAGATGTTGTATATAAATTAGAATAAGAGAAGGGATGAGTTCCATGCTTACTCAAGAACAAATAATGAATGCATTAAAACATGTAGAGGATCCAGAGTTACACAAAAGTGTTGTAGAATTAAATATGGTTAGAAATATACAAATGAACGGAACAGAGGTTAAACTTGAAGTAGTACTAACAATCCAAGGTTGTCCGTTAAAAGCAAAAATTCAACAAGATATTGAAGAATCACTTTACGCAATTGGTGCTTCTAAAGTGGAGATAACATTTGGTTCTATGACACAAGAAGAACGTGCAGCTTTAACAGAGAAGTTAAAGAAAAATACTAGAACAGAAACTGGTATGCCGAGTATGCTTCGCCCGGAGTCAGGAGTACGTTTTATTACTGTAACGAGCGGAAAAGGCGGAGTTGGAAAATCAACGGTGACAATTAATCTTGCAACTGCACTAGCTCGTATGGGGAAAAAAGTGGGGATATTAGATGCGGATATATATGGTTTTAGTATTCCAGCTATGATGGAAACGAATACGAAACCAACGATGATTGATCAAACGGCAATTCCAGTCATTAGTCACGGTGTTAAAATCATGTCGATGGGATTTTTTACAGAAGGAAATAACCCAGTTATGTGGCGCGGTCCGATGCTAAATAAATGGATTCAAAATTTCCTTGCGAATACGCACTGGGGAGAATTAGATTATTTATTACTTGATTTACCACCAGGTACAGGAGATGTTGCGATTGATGTTGCAGCGATGATTCCGCAAGCGAAAGAAATAATTGTTACAACTCCGCACAATGTAGCTTCATTCGTTGCTTCAAGAGTCGGTGTAATGGCAAAACATACGAAACACGAGATTTTAGGTATTGTGGAAAACATGGCTTATTATGAAGAACAAGATGGATCGAAAAATTATCTGTTCGGAAAAGGCGGCGGCGAAATGTTAGCAGAACAATTGCAAACAGAAGTGATTGCGCAAATACCTTTTGCAAAACGAGAAGAAAATAACGGTTCATCTGTATATGATGAAGACTCTCTTGTAGGAGAAGTGTTTACATCGTTAGCGGAGGATATTATTTATAAAGGATAGAGGGGGAAGTTTAGTATGGCGTGTAATATAGATCATTCTATTGAAGATGTAATGAATAAGCTCGAAAGTCAAAAGAATTCTTTACCTGAAGGGATCTTTAAAGAGTTAAAGAGTTTTTTACAAGGTAATCATTCGCAGAAATTATTAAATGATATTTTTCACCTTCTAAAAAAGTATGATTTAGTCAGTGAGGAAGAACGAGAGACGAGAAACGCACAATTATTGCACATTTTGAATTAAGTACTTTTTGGCTTTAGAATTTTTTCAGAAGGGGTGAATGTGATGGATATGAAAAAGATGATTGAAACGATAGAAGTAACTAGAGTGACTGACGAGGAATTATCGATTTCGAATTTACATCCAAAGCTTGTGAAGTTGTATAGTCAAAAAGATAGTACAGAGTATACGAAGCTATTAAAATATATTTTATCATTATCCGTGCAGTTGAAGCTGAATCTCGTATTGAAATATTTTGGTGTGCGTCCGATTGTTGCTGCAGACGAGCGTATGCAATTTCAAGAGATATTTAAATGCTTAGCTAAGAAAGATGAGAATGGGGAATGGTTTCTAAATTTGGTTTCTTTATATGTAGGGCTAATTGTAGTTCTTCATTTTGAGGAGAAAGTGATTGAGAGCAGTTTTTTTGATGATATGGTAGTGGGTGAATGTAATGAAATATAAGATTCTGCTCATAACATTTTTCTATTTAAATGCTTTAATTGCGATTTTAGTTGGTTTTGTAAATATGAAGGTAACTAATTAAGAAAAAGGAATGAAACTAGTTTGATAAAAAGAGTTCTTCAGTTGTTTCCGGCGTTTTTTCGTGTTACCATTAAGCGAATTTTTCATAAGGAGAGAAAGCGATGAAATGGATTTATTTTCTTATTATTAACGTTATAGCTTTTAGCCTTATGGGGCTTGATAAACGAAAAGCAAAGAAGAAACAGTGGAGAACGCCAGAAAGTACGCTGTTTTTATCAGCGGCAGCTGGGGGAGCAGTTGGAGCTTGGATTGGTATGTATATGTTTCATCATAAAACTCATAAAAAGAAATTTGTTTTCGGCATACCGTTACTTGTTGTAATAACGGTATGTTTATTATTCGTTGTATGAGAAATGTCGAAAGAAATGCAGATTGATTATTGGTAAAGTGAGCATGTGAGACCGTATAATGGAGAAAAAATGAGAAGAGGAGAAAAAGGAAGATGGGGAGTCAATCAGCAGAGCAAAAAAAAGGGATACTATATGCGGCTGGTGCTTATACGATGTGGGGAATTCTACCGATTTATTGGAAATGGGTTGAGGAAGTTCCAGCAGATGAAATATTAGCACACCGCATCGTTTGGGCGTTTGTTTTTATGTTACTTGTATTAGGTGTTACGAAGAGGTTTCGCCAGTTTATTGGGGAATTTGTGAATCTTTTTAAACGACCTAAATTATTAATGTCATTAACAATAGCTTCAGTCTTGATTAGCGGAAACTGGTTTGTTTACATATGGGCCGTTAATCATAATCATGTTATTGAAGCGAGTCTTGGCTATTATATTAATCCGCTTATTAGTATTTTACTTGGTACAGTCGTTTTAAAGGAAAAGTTAAACTTTTGGCAATATGTTGCAGTTGGTTTAGCAGGAGTAGGGGTTGTCATTTTAACAGTACGTTTCGGATCTATTCCGTGGGTTTCTCTTTCACTTGCTTTTTCATTTGGATTATACGGATTAACGAAAAAACTATTAAATTATGATGCTACAATTGGACTTACGATGGAAACGATGTTAGTGACACCGTTTGCAATCATTTATCTTGTTATGACAGGCGCCCATGGTTTCGGCTCATTTGGATCTATTTCAATGTTATCAACGTTACTTTTAATAGGAGCAGGTATTGTAACGGCATTACCACTATTTTATTTTGCAAAAGGAGCACAACTTATTCCGCTTTATATGGTGGGATTTTTACAATATATTGCGCCAACAATTAGCTTAATTTTAGGTGTATTTGTATTTGGTGAACATTTCACATCCACACATATGATTGCATTTTTCTGTATATGGGTTGCTTTATTTGTATTCTCGGTAGCGAAGACAAAGTTCTTAGTGCAGAAACAACCGAAATTTATAAAAAATAAATCAGCAAAAGTATCATAATGCGTAGTATTTTCTACGCATTTTTCTTTATACTGATACTATATAGGATTTCCATCATAGCTAGTAGGGAGCTGAGAACGTGGAAACAATTTTACATAATGATCCGCTTATGGCCGCTGTAATTTCATGGTTTTTAGCACAATTAACGAAAGTAGTCTTTAAATTAATCAAAACGGGTGAATTTGATTTTGCAAAGTTTTTTGCTTCAGGTGGGATGCCAAGTTCTCATGCTTCAACAGTGACAGCGCTTGCTACAGGAGTTGGGGTAGTAGAAGGTGTGGAAAGCTCGATGTTTGCGGTTGCTACTATTTTTGCCATTATTGTTATGTATGATGCTTCAGGAGTAAGGCTTGCAGTAAGTAAACAAGCAAAAATATTGAATGAGTTTTTTCACGGTAGACAAACAGAATATAAGAAGTTAAATGAACTTGTTGGGCATACACCGTATGAAGTAGTAGTTGGTGCTTTATTAGGGATTATTGTCGGAGTAGGATATTGTTTATGAGCGGAACATTTTATATGTTCTGCTTTTCTTTGTTTTTATACATATTCAGCTACCTTTTTGAATATCGTTATACGGATTTCGAAAGGGTGGGTGAGTAACTTGTTATTATATGAAAAAGTGCATGAAGAAATAGCGAGAAGAACAACTGCACTTCAAACAATGCAACGGCAAGATGGTACGTGGCAGTTTTGTTTTGAAGGAGCGCCACTAACAGATTGTCATATGATTTTTTTATTAAAATTATTAGGTAGAGATAAAGAGATAGAACCTTTTGTAAAAAGATTAGCATCACTTCAAACAAATGAAGGAACATGGAAATTGTATGAAGATGAAATGGGTGGTAATTTATCTGCTACAATTCAATCTTATGCTGCCTTACTTGCATCGGAAAAATATACAAAAGAAGATGCGAATATGAAGCGAGCGGAAAATTTTATTAAGGAACGCGGAGGCGTGGCGCGTGCTCATTTTATGACGAAGTTTTTATTAGCGATTCATGGAGAATATGAATATCCTTCACTCTTCCATTTACCAACACCAATCATGTTTCTACAGAATGATTCCCCCCTCAGTATATTTGAATTGAGTAGCTCAGCACGTATTCATTTAATTCCGATGATGTTGTGCTTAAATAAAAGGTTTCGAGTAGGGAAAAAGTTATTGCCAAATTTAAATCACATTGCAGGCGGGGGCGGAGAATGGTTTCGAGAGGATCGGTCTCCAGTTTTTCAAACGTTAGCAAGTGACGTGAAGAAAATTATAACGTATCCACTTTCTTTGCATCATAAAGGATATGAGGAAGTAGAACGTTTTATGAAAGAGCGTATTGATGAAAATGGAACATTATATAGTTACGCAACTGCTTCGTTTTATATGATTTATGCTTTACTTGCATTAGGACATTCTATTCAATCACCAATTATTGAGAAGGCTATAATGGGAATTACATCTTATATATGGAAGATGGAAAGAGGGAGCCATTTGCAAAACTCTCCGTCAACTATATGGGATACAGCTTTACTCAGTTATGCTTTGCAAGAAGCTCAAGTTCCGAAAGCAAGTAAAGTGATTCAAAATGCATCAGCGTATTTACTAAGAAAACAGCAAACAAAGAAAGTAGATTGGAGTGTACATGCACCGGATCTCTTCCCAGGTGGTTGGGGCTTTTCGGATGTGAATACGACGATTCCAGATATTGATGATACAACTGCTGTGTTAAGAGCATTGGCGCGAAGTAGAGGGAACGAAAATGTAGACAATGCATGGAAGCGAGCGGTTAATTGGGTTAAAGGATTGCAAAATAATGATGGTGGTTGGGGAGCTTTTGAAAAAGGGGTAACGAGCCGTATATTAGCAAATTTACCAATCGAAAATGCGAGTGATATGATTACAGATCCTTCTACACCAGATATTACAGGAAGAGTGCTAGAGTTTTTCGGGACGTATGGACAAAACGAATTGCCTGAGAAACAAAAACAAAGTGCGATAAATTGGTTAACGAATGCACAAGAGGAAAATGGATCATGGTATGGGAAATGGGGGATTTGTTATATATATGGTACGTGGGCAGTGTTGACGGGTTTACGGTCACTCGGAATACCATCTAGCGATCCATCATTGAAACGAGCAGCTTTATGGCTTGAACATATACAGCATGAAGATGGTGGCTGGGGAGAATCTTGCCACAGTAGTGTGGAGAAAAGGTTCGTTACTTTACCATTTAGTACACCATCCCAAACAGCATGGGCGTTAGATGCCCTCATTTCTTACTATGATAAAGAAACGCCAGTCATTCGAAAAGGTATTTCATATTTGCTCTCCAACCCTTATATAAATGAAAAATATCCTACTGGAACAGGTTTACCAGGTGGGTTTTATATTTGTTATCATAGTTATGCTCATATATATCCGTTGCTTACTTTGGCTCATTATGCAAAAAAATATAGAAAATAAACCGAGAGATGTCTCTCGGTTTATTTTGTTGGGTAGTAGGTCCCTTTTGAAAAGAATAAGGTTGTGATGTACCTTATTTTTCGGTTGATTGGCGTTTTTGACGTGCATCAGCGGCATTTGCACGTGCGTTTGCTTCTAAGTCATTGTGGTCAGCGAGTTCGCGAGAGAACTCAACATCAATGCCATCAGTTGCTTTGCTTTGTTTGAAATTCTTTTTGTTCATTCGACATAATCTCCTTGCACTTTATGCGACGTTGCAAAGTTAGTTTGACACAAATAGACTTTTTTATACAAAGAGGAATTGGAAAGTAAAAAGCCGAAATATACAGTATAAGTAATAGAAATGGGGGATAGGAATGGAGTTTTTATATGGGAAAACAGCTGTTGTAACAGGAGCTGCACAGGGAATTGGAAAAGAGATTGCAAGGGTTTATGCAAAGCTGGGGGCGAAAGTATTAATTAGCGATGTAAATGAAGAGAAGCTACAAAAAACGACACGTGAATTATCGGACGAAGGATATGAAGTATGCTCATATCGATGTGATGTGAGTAATCAAAATGAAGCGAAGTCGTTAATTGAATATGCGGTTCAAAAATTCGGTACATTACATATTTTGGTGAATAACGCCGGGATTACAAGAGATGCAATGTTACATAAAATGGAGAAGTCTGCTTGGGAACAAGTATTACAAGTGAACTTAACTGGTGTTTTTTATTGTATGCAACCAGCGCTTCTTTACATGAGACAACAAGGGTATGGACGCATTATTAATATATCTTCAATTAGTAGAGAAGGAAACATAGGTCAAGCAAATTATGCGGCTACGAAGGCAGGCGTTGTAGGTTTAACGAAAACGGCAGCGAAAGAAGTTGGAAGTTTCGGTATTACGTGTAATGCGATTTGTCCAGGGTTTATGGATACAGATATGACAAAAACGATACCAGATAAAGTGAAAGAAAAGATGGTTGGCGCGATTCCAGTTGGTAGAATTGGAACGCCAGAAGATATTGCAAACGCAGCAGCTTTTTTAGCATCAGAATACGCATCCTATATTACAGGAGAAGTATTAAATGTGAGCGGAGGACTGCAAGTTTAAAGGAATACATAATGAAAAGAACCTGACCGGATAGGTCAGGTTCTTTCTCATTAATTTAAGTTAAGCCAAACGCTCTTCACTTCTGTATAGTTATTTAATGCATAAGATCCCATTTCACGACCAAGACCGGATTGTTTAAATCCTCCAAATGGAGATGCTGCATCAAAGACGTTATAACAGTTTACCCATACTGTACCAGCACGTACTTTACTTGCAACATAGTGTGCTGTTTTAACACTTTCTGTCCACACACCAGCTGCTAAGCCGAATTGTGATTTATTTGCACGTTCAATTACTTCATCAATATCGTTAAATGGTATTGCAGAAATAACTGGACCGAAAATTTCTTCTTTTGCGATCGTCATTTCATCATTTACGTCAGCGAATACTGTAGGAGAAACGAAGTAGCCTTGATCGAATGGATTACTACCTCCGCAAAGTACTTCAGCGCCTTCTTCAATCCCTTTTTCGATGTAGCCCATTACACGTTTTTGTTGTTCTTCAGAAACGAGAGGACCAATTGTTGTTTCAGGGTTAAGACCGACACCTTGATTTAGTTTTTTAGAATAGAGGACGAGATCAGCCATGACATTATCATACATTTTCTTCGGAACAAATAAGCGTGACCCAGCAGAGCATACTTGTCCTTGGTTAAACATAACACCAGAAAGTGCACCAGGAATCGCGCGAGATAAATCAGCATCTGGCAAGATGATATTTGGTGATTTACCGCCTAATTCAAGTGTAACGCGTTTTAATGATTCGGATGCTTGTCGCATAATTTGTTTACCGACAGGAGTAGAACCGGTAAATGCAATTTTATCAACGAGTGGATGATTAACGAGAGCTTGTCCAGCTGATTCACCGAATCCAGGTACGATATTAATAACACCTTTCGGGAATCCAGCTTCTTCAATTAATTCAGCTAAGTATAGAGCAGATAGTGGAGTTTGTTCTGCAGGTTTTAAAACGATTGTACATCCTGTAGCAAGCGCTGCTCCCATTTTCCACATTGCCATAAGAAGCGGGAAGTTCCAAGGGATAATTTGACCAACGACACCAACAGCTTCATGGCGTGTATAGTTAAAGTAATCACCGGAAACAGGAATTGTTTGACCAACGATTTTCGTAGCCCATCCAGCGTAATAGCGCATATGCTCAATTGCAAGTGGTATGTCTGCTGCCATTGTTTCACGGATTGGTTTTCCGTTATCTAATGTTTCGAGCTGTGCAAGCTCTTCTTTATGTTCTTCCATTAGATCAGCTAACTTGTACATGAGACGGCTTCGCTCAGCAGTGCTCATACGAGACCAAGGACCTTCGTCAAAAGCCATACGAGCTGCGACTACAGCTTTATGAATATCTTCGCGACCAGCTTCAGAAACGACGGCAAGTGTTTCACCAGTTGCTGGGTTAGGTGTTTTAAATGTTTTGCCGGAAGCGCTTTCAATGAAAGATCCATTCACATATAACTTTTTTGTACCTTGAAGAAACTTTTCTACCTTTTCATGAAGATTTACAGCTAGTTGACTCATTGTATAACCCCCTTGAAAATATAATGTAAACGCAGTACGAGACGGCGCTTATTCCGAAATCAAGGATGTGGAAACTAGATGGAAAGCCTCTAATTAAAATCATAATTAATAAATACTGAAAATTCAAATTTCATTTGTGTTACAATTGTAAAAAATATGTAATGTAAGAGAAGCTTCTATATGATTATAAAAAATCCTGCTTGTTTTTGCTTTCTAGTAGGAAAAACTAGAAGAACAATGGTACAATAATACATCGTGAGAGGAGGGGGAAAAATGAAAGATTATCATGATGATCCACGCTTTCGAATAGCCCATAGAGAAGCGTTAATTGGTCTTGGACTTGCTATTATTAATTTTATAATATGGTACGGATTTGCTTATGGGCTTGGTAGTAAAGATCCGAGTGAATATACATATGTATTAGGTTTTCCCGCATGGTTTTTTTATAGCTGTATCGTTGGATTTATCGTTATGGTTATTTTACTTAGTTTAGTTGTTCGTTTTGTATTTCAAGATATTTCACTCGATGAGGAAGAAAAAAGTGAGGAATAATAGATGAATTGGTATGTAATCATTCCAATGATAATTTCGTTTATCGTTGTATTTTTAATTGGTGTATATGCTTCAAGACGCGTGCAAGCAACAGCACATAATAAATTTTTACAAGAATATTTTCTTGGTGGGCGTGAGTTAGGCGGTTTATTATTAGCGATGACAATGATTGCTACGTATGGTAGTGCAAGTAGCTTTATTGGTGGTCCCGGTATTGCTTACAATATGGGGCTTGGATGGGTACTATTATCTGCGATTCAAGTTGTAACAGGATATATCGTTTTAACGGTTATCGGTAAAAAGTTTGCAATTATTGCTAGGAAGATGGAAGCAATTACTCTTATCGATTATTTAAAAGGGAGATACAATAATAAAGCAGTTGTTATACTCTCTGCGTTATGTATTATTATCTTTTTATTTTCAGCGACAGTAGCCCAGTGGGTCGGCGGTGGACGATTAATCGAGTCACTAACGGGTCTATCGTATACAACAGCACTATTTTTATTTACTTTTTCTGTACTTGTGTACGTATTAATTGGTGGATTTCGTGCAGTCGCGCTATCAGATACATTATTAGGAATCATTATGTTAGTTGGAACGACAATCATTTTAATTGCTACTGTCATTGCTGGTGGTGGAATTGAAAAGATTATGCAGGAACTTGTTCAAATTAATCCAAATTTAATTACACCATTCGGAGCAGATGGCAGTTTAACGAAATCATATGTTACATCATTTTGGATTTTAATTGGAATTGGCGTTGTAGGTTTACCGCAAATTAGTGTGCGTGCCATGTCTTATAAAAATTCAAAAGCTATGCACCAAGCTTTAATAATTGGAACAGTTGTCGTTGGTACAATTATGATTGGTATGCATTTAACAGGTGTATTTGCAAGAGTAGTACTTCCAGGTATAACGGTACCAGATAAAGTAATGCCGCTACTCGCGATGGAAGTGTTGCCACCTTGGTTAGCTGGAGTTTTCTTAGCTGCACCAATGGCGGCGATTATGTCTACAGTAAACTCTTTATTATTACTTGTAAGCTCGTCAATTATTAAAGATATATACGTAAATTACATAAATAAAGATGCAGCAGACAGTACGATAAAAAAAGGAAGTTTGTGGATTACTGGTATTGTAGGGCTACTCGTTTATGCAGCGGCGATTAAACCACCAGATTTTTTAATATGGCTAAATTTATTTTCTTTCGGTGGATTAGAAGCAGCATTCATTTGGCCAATCGTATTAGGGTTATATTGGAGAAAAGGAAATGCTACAGGAGCGCTTGCTTCCATTTTCGTTGGAGTAGGTTCATATATGTGTATTCATCTTTTCTATCCAAATCCGTTCGGTATACATACAGTTGTCTTCCCAATTTGTTTTGCGTTTATCGCTTATGTTATTGGAAGTATGAGTGCTGTAAAAAAAACAGTATAGGTTAGCTGAAGAACGTAGTCCTTATAAGACTGCGTTTTTTCGTATGAATTTGTTCTTTTTTATTCTGTATATCCACGTTTATTCATAAATTAATAACAACTGAGGGGATGGAGTTGAGGTCGATGAAAAAAGTGTTATTTTTAGGAGACCCAGGCATTGATGACTCTTTAGCAATTATGTATGGATTGTTGCATCCTGATATTGATATTGTTGGAGTAGTAACGGGATATGGAAATGTAACACAAGAAAAGGCGACAAGTAATGCCGCATATTTATTGCAAATGGCAGGACGGGAAGATATACCTGTTATTAATGGTGCGAAAATTCCTTTATCCGGAGATGTTACAACGTATTATCCAGAAATTCATGGGGCAGACGGTTTAGGGCCAATTAAACCTCCAAAAACTTTTTCGCCAAATATAAAGCCTTTTTGTGCATTTTTTGATCTTCTTGAAAAATATAAAGGGGAATTAATAATAGTCGATGCTGGTAGATCAACAACACTAGCGACGGCATTTATTTTAGAAAAGCCGATGATGAAGTATGTGAAAGAATATTATATAATGGGCGGTGCTTTCTTAATGCCTGGCAATGTAACACCAGTCGCAGAGGCGAATTTTCATGGTGATCCGATTGCGTCGCAATTAGTTATGCAAAATGCTAAAAATGTGACATTAGTACCACTTAACGTTACATCTGAAGCAATTATTACGCCGGAAATGGTAAAATATATTACGAAACACTCTAAAACGAGTTTTAATAAGTTAATCGAGCCGATATTTACGTATTATTATAAAGCTTATAGAAAGTTAAATCCGAAAATAAAAGGAAGCCCAGTACATGACGTCGTTACAATGATGGTTGCGGCAAATCCATCTCTTTTAGACTATGTATATCGTCGTGTCGATGTAGATACAGCTGGAATTGCAAAAGGAGAGAGTATTGCTGATTTTCGGCCTCAACCTGATGCAAAAGCATTAAAAAATTGGGTGCGAATTGGTTGGTCGTTACATTATAAAAAGTTTCTTGAGGATTTTGTGAAATTTATGACGTAGACATAATAGGAGCATACAAGTTAAAATAATGGAGATGGTTATTTAAATGACCATCTCCATTATTTTGTTTTTTAAATGATAAATAGAGAAGAGTTACACAATAGGAGAGGAATTTTACTTGAAAAAAACTATAGTATGCGCAGTAATTGTGGGTATTTTTGTTTTGCTAATATCGGGTAACTTTTTAGTGAAAAAAGTGTGGAGTTCAAATAATGATGATGCACAGTATATTGCATCTTTTATTGAAGAACATAAAGATGAAAAAAATAGTGCGCTTCTAGTAAAGAGAAATGATAAAGTTGTTTATTCTGTAAACCCAAATGTTGTATTGCCAGTTGCAAGTACGATGAAATTAATTGTGGCGCTTGAATATACGAAACAAGTTACTGAAGGGAAAATTGATTCGTCTAGTTTTGTGTCGATTAACGATGTGAATCGCTATTATGTGCCGAATACAGATGGTGGTGCACAAGATAGATGGCAAAAGTATTTGGAGAAGACAGGCAAGATAACTGAAGGAGCGGTTTCTTTAGAAGAAGTGGCAAAAGGAATGGTTAAGTTTAGTTCGAATGCAAATGCTGAATACTTAATGGAATTGTTAGGATTAGACAACATCAATCGAAATTTACAAAGTTTATCACTTCCTGCACATCAACCACTATTTCCAATCGTTTCATCTTTGTATATCCCGGGATATTTGCATAAAGAATTACATGTTCCAAAATATAAAATAGAGAAAAAGTTAAAAGAAATGTCTCAAGAGCAATATCGTGAATATTCGATGATTATTCATGAACGCTTAAAGAAGAAGGGACCATTATTACAGAAGGAAATTCCGCTTTATTTAGAGGAACGTTACGACAAAATTTGGTCAGATAGATTACCAGCAGCTTCTGCAAATGATTATATGGTATTACTTCAAAAGGCAAACCATAAAGGTGGCTTGACAGAAGCTGAAGAAAAAGTGTGGGCAAATATCGTTGAAACAGACATGAGTGCTAAGAAATACCGTAAAACATTTAGACATGCTGGACAAAAGAATGGTTACACACCATGGACGGTTACAAAAGCGGTTTACGCTATGGATAAACGTGGAAACTGTACAGAAATTGTGTTTTTGGCGAACAATTTAAATGAAGACGATAGTGCAGAAATACGGAAACATTTAGCAAACTTACATTTCCAAGTGTTGCAAAGTGATAAGTATGATGCGACTTTTATTAAATAAACTCGGTGCAGAGAGCACCGAGTTTATTTTTATGTACAGGCACTTTTTTTCTATCAATGGGTATGATGGGTAGTAATACTTAGGTGAGAGGGGAAAAGGTGATGAAACAGAGTAAGGAAGAGTTTATAAAGAGTGAAGGCGCTGATTTCCCTGGAAAAACATATGTGGATTGTGTATTACAACATGTATTTGATTTTCAACGAAATTACTTATTGAAAGATATGTTTCAAGTGCATAAAGCACATATTACGATGCTGACTGAAGAAAGTTTAATGAAAATAGAAGAAGCTAAAGTTATATTAAACGCACTTAGAAAAGTAGAGCGAATACCAAAAGATAAATTGGTATATACAGAGCAGCATGAAGACCTCTTTTTTTTAATCGAACATTTAATTTCTCAAGAAGCGAAATGCGATTTTGTAAGTAATATGCATATTGGTAGAAGTAGAAATGATATGGGTGTAACGATGTATCGCATGAGCTTAAGGCGGTATATATTACGATTAATGGAACATTATTTGCTATTGCAAGAAAGTGTACTGCAACTTGCTGATGATCATAAGGAAACGATCATGCCAGCTTATACACATACACAACCGGCACAGCCAACAACATTTGGTCATTATACTTTAGCAATTTATGATACGATGCAAAGAGATTTAGAACGAATGAAAAAAACGTACCAGCTTTTAAATCAGTCTCCAATGGGGGCGGCTGCACTCTCTACAACAAGTTTCCCGATTAAACGAGAACGAGTTGCTCATCTACTTGGATTTACAACTGTAATTGAGAACTCATATGATGCTGTTGCCGGAGCGGATTATATATTAGAAGTTAGCTCGCTACTTATGGTAATGATGACGAATACGAGTAGATGGATTCATGACTTTTTGTTGTTAGCAACGAAAGAATATGACGGTATTACTGTTGCAAAGCCATATGTACAAATTAGTAGTATTATGCCGCAAAAACGAAATCCGGTTTCAATTGAACACGCTCGTGCAATTACGAGTAGTGCTTTAGGAGAAGCATTTACAGTATTTCAAATGATTCATAATACACCATTTGGTGATATTGTCGATACGGAAGATGACTTGCAGCCATATTTATATAAAGGGATTGAAAAGGCGATTCGTGTTTTTTGTATGATGAATGCAGTGATCCTAACGATGAAAGTAGAAGAAGAAACGTTAAAAAGTCGTTCCTATAAACATGCAATAACGATAACGGATTTCGCTGATGTTTTAACGAAAAATTATGAAATTCCATTTCGGCATGCTCATCATGCAGCAAGTGCTATTGCAAATATGTCATTGGAGCAGAAAAAAGAACTACATGAATTACACTTCAAAGATGTAAATATGTATTTGCAAGAACATTTTAAAATAAATTTATTAGAAAAAGAGTGGAAAGAAATTATATCGCCAGAAGCTTTTATTCAAAAAAGAAATGTATACGGTGGACCGAGTAAAAAAGAAATGAAGCGTATGATTAAAAATCGAAAAGAGTCCTTTCGAAAAGAAGAAGATGTATTTGAAAAGGAAAAACAGAGAATTTTACAAGCTGAAAATGCCTTGAATACATTAGCTTTGAATATTATTGAATCGTAAAAGAGGGATTTAATGAATTAATCGCCAATACTTAATTAAAATATAAATAGAGAGAAGAGATTGTCGATGATTCAATTACATGTATATGAAGAGATTTTTCATTTTAAAGAAGATGTTACACCATTTCTAGAAAAGAATGAGCAGGAAAACAATCTCATATTAGGTGTATTACAAATGGTTCAAGAACCGATATTTATGGGGATAGCGAAACAAGGAGAAGACATTGCGGTTGTATTTCTGCAAACAGAAGAGAAGAAACAAATCATTGTTGCAACTTCTGAAATTTCGGGAGTAGCTATTGAGGAACTTGCAAAAGAGTTAACGAAAGTATATCCAGATATTCCTGGATTGATCGGTAATAAGAAAATTGTACAGAAATTAGCGGAAGAGATTGCGGTATTAGAAAATAAGAAAATGAATGTTGCAATGGAGCAAGGTGTGTATGAGCTGAACAGAGTAAAGAAGAAGTGTAATGCGAACGGACTTTTCCGGGCGGTAAATAATGATGAATTACCATTAATAGAACAGTGGATATATCAATTTTGTGAAGACGTAAAGCTTCCTACTACGAAAGAAGAAGCAAAACAAACTGCGCATACATTAATAACTACAAATCGACTGTTTGGTTTGGAAGTAGATAGGAAACTTGTTTCTGTAGCTGCAAAAACGAGACCAACTAAAAATAATATAACAGTTAATTTCGTATACACGCCGAAAGAAGCAAGGAAAAAGGGATACGCATCTAATTGTGTAGCGGCACTTAGTCAACGTATGTTAGATGAAGGATACAAGACGACTACGTTATATACTGATTTAGCGAATCCGATATCGAATAAAATTTATCAAGAAATTGGTTATGAGCAAATTGCGGAGTCTGTGCTTATATTTTTAGAGAAGTAAAACAAAAAGGTGTGCAATTTTAGCACACCTTTTTGTTATTCATCAATTCTAATAATCTCGCCTTGAGGGAAGTCCTCAGTTTCTAGTAAGTTACGAATAGCTTTCGCAACATATTCAGGTGATAATAGTTTTCCTTCTTCTTTTAATGCAATGAAGCGGTCCAAATTTATGAAATCTTCTTTATTTGTTTCACGAATTTGTGATTGCATATTAGTATCAACAACACCAGGTGCAAAAGCGACGATTTTTACTGGATATTCTTTTTCTACTTCTTCAGTTGCTACGCACTGTGTAAACATATTTACACCAGCTTTCGTTGTACAATAAGCGCCCCAGCCAAAGTAAGGGTTTTTTCCTGCACCAGATGAAATGTTAATAACGCGTTTATCTACTTTCCAGTCTTTCGTATGTTTCATAAATGTAGATGTAAGAATCATAGGTGCAAGTAAATTAATGTGAACGTTCGTAATGAATTGTTCACTTTCAGCTTTTTCAATTGGCTTCATAGGTGCAACTGTACCCGCATTATTAATTAAATGAATAGAGGATACATTGTCTTTTTTAATAGATGAAATGATCTCTTTAAAGTTAGTTTCTAAGTTATGTACATCTTGAAGATCTAGGGAAAGAAAAATGAAATTGCTGTTATATTGCTCTGCAAGTTTTGTAAGCTCTTTATTTTCTCTTCTAGAAATAGAGATGACAGTTGTATTTTTTTCTAATAATTGCGTAGCGATTGCCTCACCTAAACCTTGTGAAGTTCCTGTTATGATAACGTAGCGCATAGTTTTATAAACCCCTCCCATATGTGCGGAATTTTGTTGGACAACGTACATTGTATAGTTTGTCTACATTTTATAGTATAGAGCACTTTTTACTATAATTGAAATGAGATGATTGTGTGCCTTTTATAAATAGGTTTACGACAACAGTACCTGGTGCCGTCACGTTTACTGGGAATACGCTGGGACTTAGCCCTACATCACCTGCACCAGGTAATATTTTTGGTACACTTGCTGTGTTTACGACAGTAAATACAGCATTGCAAGTACCAGGGTTCCCAGCAGGGACAACAGATGAATGGCAATTGAATTCTTCAAGTGCAATTTTAAATCTTCCAGCGGGAAGCAGTGTATTATATGCAGAATTAGTTTGGGCTGGTACTTTCCGGACTGATACGGAAGATGTGTTACCATTTTTAAATGATAACATTACATTTACAACGCCAGCAGGGACGTTTTCTGTTACGCCAGATCCTGCTACCGCGCAGCAAGGTTCAGTAGGAAATCAGTTTTATTATGCTCGCTCTGCCAATGTAACAAATCTTGTTAGTGCAGGTGGAGCAGGCACATATACAACGGGTGCTGTGCCAGCTGCAAGAACTTCAGCCGACCCAACAATCAGTCGTTCAGCTGGATGGACGCTTGAGGTTGTGTATCAAAATGCAAGTTTACCACTTCGAAATTTGTCAGTATATGCAGGTCAAGAAATTATCGATGCTTCATCCCCGCCAGTTGATGCTACAATTTCAGGTTTTGCTACGCCGGCAACAGGAGCTGTTACAGGAAGAGTGCTCGTAACTGCTCAAGAAGGTGATTCTAACATTGTTGGAGATCAACTTCGCTTTGGGCCGAATGCAAATGCTACAGTTGCATTATTCGGACCGAGAAATCCTGCGAATAATTTCTTTCAGTCACAAATTTGTAATGATAGTGGAAATTTAGATACGAGCGGCACGTTTGGAGATTTGAATCAGCCGTTAGGGGTAGCTTTGGCCGTCCGAAGACAAGGGTGGGATATTACGAATGTAGATGCCTCCTCATCTTTAGTAAACAGTCAAACATCAGCAACGGTTCGATTTGTTACAAATGGAGATGGATACGCAGCAGCTGGTTTTGGTGTTCAAATTGATGCAACAGGTCCAATTATTAATCCTGTTAAATCAGTTAATAGAACAGTCGCGGGGGTAGGGGATACTCTCACTTATACAATTACGGTCCCAAATACAGGAACAGGAAGTGCAGAAAACGTTGTATTACGTGATAGTATTCCGAACGGAACGACGTTTGTTGCAGGTAGTGTTACGGTAGGGGGAGTAACACAGCCGAATGCAAACCCTGCTAATGGAATTAATTTAGGTACAATCCCAAATAACACGCAAAGAATTGTTACATTTCAAGTTCGAATAACATCATTCCCGAATCCCAATCCTATTTTAAATCGTGCAATGGTGTCATATCAATTCCGTCCCTTCGTTGGTAGTCCTCCTATTACAAGTACGTCTTCTTCAAACACAGTACAAACGACAGTGAACCAAGCAACTATTAGTATGCAAAAATCTGTAGATTTACAGACGGCAACACTTAATGATGTATTAACGTACACAGTTAATGTCACAAATAATGGAAACGTCACTGCGAACAATGTTATTTTTGTTGATAGTATCCCTGCTGGAACAACATTTGTCGCAAATAGCGTTACGGTAAATGGAGTAGCGCGTCCAGGAGCGAATCCAGCAAGTAGTATTAATCTTGGAAGTATTAATGCATCGCAAACGACTGTAGTGCGCTTTCAAGTTCGAGTAACATCGAACCCTCTTGTCAATCCAATTCCAAACCGTGCGAGTGTAACATTTAACTTTACTCCAGTGCCTGGTCAACAACCAGTTTCAGGGCAAGCGACAAGTAATACTGTAGTTACAACAATTAATATAGCTGATATAACAACGAGAAAAACAGTGGATAAAGCTTTTGCAACGGTTAACGACGTTCTTACGTACACGGTAACAATTCAAAATACAGGAAATGTACTTGCAACGAACGTTATTTTTCAAGATCCGATCCCAATTGGAACGACATTTATCGCAAATAGTGTGACTGTGGATGGGGTTTCACAACCTGGGGTAAATCCAGCGACTGGGTTTACAGTAGCTAATATATCTCCTGGCGGAAGTAGGACTGTTACATTTCAAGTACGAGTAACATCTACACCATCGGGAGGTACGATTGCGAATCGCGGAAATGTATCTGCTAATTTCGTCGTTATTCCGAATCAGCCACCGATAACAATTAATAGACAAACGAATACAGTTGTGACACAAGTTAATACAGGCGGTTTAAATGTAATAAAAGAAGTAAATACAACGCAAGCGGCGGTAGGGGATACTTTAACGTACACAATTGCCGTCCAAAATACAGGGAATGTTCCGTTAACAAATGTATTTTTCCAAGACCCTATTTCTTCTGCTGTTTCATTTGTTGCAAATTCTGTAACAATTAATGGAGTACAGCAAAGTGGACTAAATCCGAATACAGGATTCTCTCTTCCGAATATTCCTGCGGCTCAAACGGTTGTAGTCACATTTGACGTAGTAATTGTACAGAATCCAGAAAATGAAGATATTTTAAATCAAGCAAATGTAACAGCAAGCTTTCAAGTGAATCCGAATGAACCACCAGTAACAATCAATGTACCGAGTAATGTTGTGAATACGACAGTACAATCAGGAAACTTTGAAGTTGTGAAAGCAGTCAATACGGATGTTGCAACAGTAGGGGATATTTTAGTATATACAATAGAAGTCATAAATGCAGGTAGTGTACCAGCTACGAATGTATTTTTCCAAGATTCAATTCCCCAAGGGACATTATTTATTGAAAATAGTGTAGTTGTGAATGGTGTTTTACAAGAAGGGGCAGATCCAGAACTTGGATTCCCATTAAATAATTTGCCTACTGGCGCCAGTGTTATTGTTACATTTGAAGTATTAATTGATGAAATTCCCCAAGGAAATAATGTTGTAAATAATGCGAATGTAACTGGAGATTTCCTTGTAAATCCAACAGAGCCGCCGATTACTGTAACAGTACCAAGTAATACTGTTATGACGATCGTGAATTCTTCAGGGTTAAATGTAATGAAAAGTGTAAGTGCTACTGAAGCCGGTGTAGGAGATACGTTAACGTATACAGTTCGTATACAAAATAGTGGAACGGTGACAGCGACAAATGTATCATTCCTTGATCCGATTCCAGTTGGAACCACTTTTGTAGCGAATAGTGTAACAATAAACGGGACACCTCAACCAGGTTTAAACCCGACAACTGGATTTCCACTTGCTAATATTCCAGTAGGAGGGATGGTAACAGTTACTTTCCAAGTGACAATCACGAGTGTACCACCAAATAGAGTTCTTCCGAATAATGCGAATGTCACTGCTGATTTCCAAGTAAGTCCTCTTCAGCCACCAATTACAATTGTAACGATTAGTAATATTGTTGTGACGCGAGTGAATGTAGGATCACTTAATGTAATGAAGAGTGTAAATACACCACAAGCCGGTGTAGGAGATACGTTAACGTATACGATTCTTATTCAAAATACAGGAACTGTTCCTGCAACGAATATTGTTTTTCAAGATCCAATTCCGTCTGGTACTGCCTTTGTAGCAAATAGTGTGACGATAAATGGAGTCGTACAGCAAGGCGCGGATCCTATGCTAGGTTTCCCAGTACCAAATATTCCGGTCGGGCAAACGGCTACGATTACGTTTCAAGTTACAGTGACGAGTGTTCCGAGCGGTGGAAATATAAGAAACCAATCGAACGTTACTGCAAGTTTTCTTATAAATCCAGCAAACCCTCCAATAACGACTGTTACAAATAGTAATTTTGTAGTGACGCAAGTAAACACAGCACAGTTAAATATACAAAAATCTTCATCTGTACAACAAGCAGCACTTGGAGAAACTTACACGTATTCTGTTGTCATTCGAAATAACGGTACAGTAACAGCAACGAATGTCTCTTTCCTTGATCCAATTGCTTTAGAAACAACTTTTGTAGCAAATAGTGTAACGATAAATGGAACGCCACAACCTGGATTTGACCCAAATGTTGGTTTCCCGCTTCCTAATATTGCAGCTGGAACATCATTGACAGTAACGTTCCAAGTTACGGTAGTTGCACCGTCTACACGTGGAGCAGTATTAAATACAGCATCTGCTACAGCCACTTTCTTATTAAATCCTTTACAGCCACCTGTAACAACAACGAATTCAAGTAATACAACGGTAGTTACAATACCGTTACCTCCTCCTGGTGAAGTAACTGCAACAAAAACAGTTGATGTTGCAACTGGGGCCGTTGGGGATGTATTAACGTATACTGTGCTCATTTCAAACGTAGGAATTATCCCTGTTACAGATGTGTTCTTCCAAGATGTCATACCAGAAGGAACGACGTTTGTTGACAATAGTGTAACGATAGGTGGAGTGCAGCAACTTGGTTTAAATCCAGAAATAGGATTTACAGTTACTCCATTATTAATCGCTGGTGGAAGTATTGAGGTCACATTCCAAGTGACGATTACAGAAATTCCAGATAATGAAGTCATATTAAATGATGCAGATGTTACATTTACTTCACAACCAAATCCGCAGGAACCACCGATTACGGAAACGATATTAACAAATTTAGTCGTTACGACAATTAATATAGCGTTTATTTTTCCATTGAAACTAGTAGATAAAGAAGTAGCGACGGTAGGAGAAATATTAACGTATGATGTATTGATTTTTAATTTCGGAACAGTGCCAGCGACGAATGTTCAATTTATCGATACTACTTCCGCGGGTGTAGCATTTGTACCAGGAAGTGTGAGCATAAACGGGGTACCAGCACCAGGATTAGATCCTTTCATTGGTTTTACAGTTCCAGATATACCTGTCGATGATTTTGTACTTGTCACATATCAGGAAGTGGTTACAAGCATACCAGAAGGTGGAACGATTGTTAATTTTGTAGACGTTACAGCTACATTTGCTGTAAGTGAAACAGAACCGCCTATTACGGAAACAACGACAAGTAATACGACATTAACAGAAATCAATGAGCCTGGTTTGAATGTTTTAAAATCAGTAAGTCAGCCGGTTGTTGCAGTAGGCGATACAATCACATATACAACAGTAATTCAAAATACAGGGACAGTGCCAGCGACGAATGTTCAATATAGTGATGTATTACCTTCCTCTATAGCATTCGTGCCGAACAGTGTAACGATAGATGGTGTGTTACAACCTGGATTCAATCCGAATAACGGATTCCCGCTTCCAGATATAAATCCAGGTGAAAGTGTAGAAGTCATCTTCCAAGTAACCGTTGTTAGTGCGCCATCAAACGGAACAATTGCCAATACGGCAAATGTAACTGGAAGTTTTGTATTAGTACCAGGAGAACCACCAGTTATAGTAACAGAGCCGAGCAATACAACACTTACAACTGTAAATAGAGGGCAATTTAATGTTATTAAACAAGTAAATAGGGTTGCTACTCTCGTTGGAGATATATTAACGTATACGGTTCAAATAACAAATACAGGAACAGTAACAGCTAATGCTGTTCAGTTTGTTGATACCATTTCAGCAGGAGCGTCATTTGTACCAAATAGTGTAACGATAAATGGAGCCCCGCAACCAAACTTAAATCCGATTACTGGATTTGGAGTTGGAGATATCCCAGTTGGTGAAATAGTTATAGTGACGTTTCAAGCGACAGTTACAAACATCCCGTCATCAGGAACAATTACGAACGTTGCAAATATAACAGGAAGCTTTACTTTAGTGCCAGGAGAACCACCAGTTGTAGTAACAGAGCCGAGTAATACGACGATAACTAGAGTGAATAGAGGACGATTCAGCGTTATAAAATCTGTAAATAAAGAAGCGACACGATTAGGAGATACGTTAACGTATAGTGTGCAAGTTACAAATACGGGAACGGTAACAGCAACGAATGTTCAGTTTATCGATGTTCCATCACCTAGTTTAGAATTCGTTCCTGGAAGTGTACAAATAAATGGGATTCCGCAAGTAGGTTTAGATCCATTTGTAGGCTTTGCATTGCCTGATCTTGCAGTAGGGGATAGTGTATTAATTACATTTGAAGTAAATGTAATCGCAGTTCCGCCTTCTAGTAGCATTATGAATACAGCAAGAGTAACGGGTGATTTCGAATTGATTCCAGGAGAACCTCCGTCTACAATTACAAATTCAAGTAATACGACGGTTACGCCGGTAAATAGAGGCAGCTTAGATATGCTAAAAGAAGTAGACCATTCAGTTGTTGGTGTAGGAGAAACGGTAACGTATACTGTTCGTATATTAAATACTGGTACTGCTGATGCAATGAATGTTCAATTTATCGATGTGCTATCTCAGGAAGCTGATTTCGTTCCAAATAGTGTAACGATAAATGGGATTCCGCAACCGGGGTTAAATCCGCAGATTGGATTTACGATACCTGATATACCAGTTGGTGAGACGGCACTTGTAACATATGAAGCTACGATTACAAGTTTTCCGGATGGTGGTACAGTAGTGAACGTTGCTGGGGCGTTAGCAGAATATATTTTAGTACCAGGGGATCCGCCAGTTACAGTGATGGATACAAGCAATACAGTTATAGTGACGGTAAATACTGCAATCTTATTTGTTGCAAAAGGAGCAAACTTTGAAGTAGCAATGATAGGGGATGTTGTCACTTACGGAATCGCTGTTATAAATGATAGTACAGTTCCTGTGACCAATATTGTGTTAACAGATATCATTGATCCGAATACGCTATTTATAAATGGTACGGTAACGGTAAATGATGTAGCTCTTCCATTTGCTAATCCGAATACTGGTATTCCGTTAGGTGATTTTCAGCCAAATGATGCAGCAATTATTAATTTCCAAGTTGTAATAATAGGAGGGCAAGTAAATAATTTAGTTACAAATACTGCTACAGCGAATGGGCTTGCAACTGTAAATCCGAATGAGCCGCCAGTAGTAGTTGAAGGTGATAGTAATACAGTTGTTATCCCGTTTATTCCTCAAAATGTCTCAACGACAGTCGTAAAAACGGCAGATTTACAGGTAGCAACAATTGGAGATGTCATTACGTTTACGACAGTCATCACAAATACGGGTGATACTGTAATGCAAAATATTCGTTTTCAAGATATGTTAGATAGTAGTGTTCGATTTGTTCCTGGAAGTGTAACAGTTGATAATACGCCAGTGCCGAATGTAAGCCCGGCAGTAGGGTTTCTTATCGGAAGTTTAAATCCTGGTGAAGCAAGGACAGTTTCGTTCCAAGTAGCAGTACAGAGCGCGCCAAATGGTTCAGGAAATTATATAAATCAAGCGAGTATTCGTTTTGAACATCAAGTAGGCACAGTATTGCCACCTGTTACACAAATAGTAGAAAGTAACATAGTTGTCATTCCATTTGTTCCAACGATTGAACAAATTTGCGAAACAAACTTTAATTGCTTAGATAAGATTCCATTTCAATGTTCTCCGTGTAATCATTTGCATGGACATAAAAAATAAAAACAGAAAGAGCATCCTGAAAAATAATTGGATGCTCTTTTTGTTTTAATCATATAGATTCATTTTCGGGCGAGGTGAAAAATTCGTCGATTTTGTCGGAGAGTAGTAATGGAATGGCTCCTTTTATAACAGAAATGTCCCAGTCCCACCATGCGAGATTCTCTAGTTTGTCAATCGTTTCTTGTGGGAAACGATATCGAACAAATTTTGCAGGATTACCAGCTACAATTGCATACGGGGGTACGTCTTTTGTAACAACGCTCCTGGCGCCGATAATGGCCCCGTTACCAATTGTAACACCAGATAAAATACAGGATTGATAACCAATCCATACATCATTGCCGACTACGATATCACCTTTTGAAGAAGGGTGACCAGTAATATGTGCTCCTTCATCAAAAAGTGCATTAAATGGATAAGTCGTTATCCAGTCTGCGCGATGTTCACCGCCAAGTATGAAAACGACTTCTTCTGCTAATGAACAAAACTTACCTATTTTTAATTTTGTTTCATCGTTCCAAGAAAAAATGGTTGGCCCTACTTTACTATAAGTATAATCACCAATATCATATTTATTATATTCAGGTTTTTGATTTAAATATAACATGCTTCTTCAGCCTCCTTTCTCAATTAAGCGATACGTATGGAATATTATATGCAAGATGTAGTAATGTGAACTGTATTAATAGGTGAAATGAACAAAAGGGAGTGGGATGTATGCGATACGAAATGGGTTTATATAATAAACCGTTTCAGTCAATTCAATCAGGGAAAAAAGTATATGAAGTACGCCTATACGATAAAAAACGTCAACTAATAAACAAAGACGATGAAATCGTATTTACGAATCTTACGACAACAGAAATGATGACGGTAAAAGTAACGGAAATAAAGCGATACGAGAGCTTTAAATCTATGTATGAACAAATTGATAAAAAATTATTGGATTGTGAAAATGATAGTTTAGAGGAAATGTTAGAAAGTACATACAAAATATATACGAAAGAACAAGAAAAAGAGTGGGGAACAGTTGCGATTCGTATTGAGGTAATAAAATGATAAGAAATCGCGGGGCGGCCATCATTGTACAGGAAGGAAAAATCGCTCTTATAAAACGTATTCGAGAAGAGGAAACATATTATGTTTTTCCTGGCGGAGGGATTGAGGAAGGTGAAACGCCTGAAGAAGCAACGAAAAGAGAGGTATACGAAGAATTAGGGGTATATATACAAGTGGAGCACCTTATTGCAAAGTTAAAATATAAAGGAAATGAATATTATTATGGCGCCTATATTACAGGCGGAGTGTTCGGAAGCGGAACAGGTGAGGAATTTCAGCGGGAAGGTAGAGGAAGTTATATTCCGTTATGGCTACCGATAAACGAGTTGGAAAAAGTGAATATAAAACCTTATGAAGTGGTCGGAAATATATTTAATTATTATAAAATATAACGTCTGACAACATACAAAAAAAACCATTGACATAGGCTTCTGATTTAAGTATTGTATTCGAGTATGTTTATAATCAGGAGGTTTATATGAGCAATCAAACTACTACACATCATGTGAAAATGACAACAGCGGATCCATCTGGAATTGGTCTATTTGGATTAGCGATGGTAACACTTGTAGCATCATCTCAAAAGTTAGGCTTAACAGATGGCGTTTCACTTGTATTACCATGGGCAATCTTTTTAGGAGGATTTGCACAAATCTTTGCTTGCATTCACGATGCAAAGCATAACAATACATTCGGTACGACAGCATTTGGTGCGTACGGCCTATTTTGGTTAGGTGTTGGAATGACTTGGTTAATTCAACTTGGAGTATTTGGCGAAAAATTAGCACAAGCTGCAGATTCAAAACAGCTTGGTGTAGCCTTTATCGGATATTTGATTTTCACAATCTTTATGACGATTGGTGCAATGGAAACACATAAAGTATTATTTATGATCTTCGTCCTTATTGATTTCTTATTTATTGGTCTTTCATTAAGTACTTTAGGTGTTATGCCGCACGCAATGCATAATTTAGCAGCATATTCTGAACTTCTTATTTCATTATTATCTTTCTATGGTTCAGCAGCAGCAGTGTTAAACACACACTTCGGAAAAGTTGTTTTACCAGTAGGGAAGCCTTTTGGTATTTTTAAAAAGTAAAAAAAAGCACAGATGATTGTATAGTCATCTGTGCTTTTTTTTTATTTATTCCTCTATTTGTGAGCTGTCTGAAAAATCCTGATTGATGAGGACTCATTAAAGTTTCACTTTATTTGAAATAAGTAATGTGAAATGTAAAGAAAAGTAGAAAAAATCAATTGAAATTGATTCTCATTATTAATATAATGAGAATGAGAATCATTTATTGTTAGAGGGGGATGCCAAAGTGGCAAAAATTTTAATAGCTTATGCAAGTATGTCAGGAAATACAGAGAGTATTGCTGATTTAATTAAAGTTAGTTTAGATGCTTTTGATCATGAAGTAGTATTGCAAGAGATGGAAGGCATGGATGCTGAAGAATTATTAGCTTATGATGGAATCATTTTAGGATCTTATACGTGGGGCGATGGTGAATTACCATTTGAAGCGGAAGATTTTCATGAGGACTTAGAAAATATAGATTTAGCTGGGAAAAAGGTAGCGGTATTCGGATCAGGTGATACGGCGTATGAACTGTTTTGTGAAGCGGTAACGATATTTGAAGAACGCCTTGTAGAACGAGGTGCAGAGCTTGTACAAGAAGGGCTGAAAATTGAATTAGCTCCAGAAGATCAAGAGGATGTTGAAAAATGCAGTAATTTTGCAATTGCATTTGCTGAGAAGTTCTAAGAATGGGAGTGTCAACGTGGAGACGATGTTAAGTGCAACTGCTATTACAAAGTTAAGAGATGGAAAACTGTTGTTAGCTACTACATATAATGGCTTATTTGTTGAACAAGACGGAGAATGGAAACGAATTTTAAATGGTTTTCAAAAACGAATTAGGGATTTACATAGCGAAGATAATGTAGTTTATGGTGTAGGTGACGAAGGGATTTTTATTCGTAGTATGAATGGTGGAGAGAACTGGACAATTCAGCGTTTTCCAACAAAAGCAACAAGTTGGAATGTATGTAGCAATGTACAAGGAACTGTTGTTGCTCATGGAGAAAAAACGCTGTATCTTTCTAATAATTTCGGTTCGACATGGGAGACTATTCATCCGTTTCTTGAGTATGGCAGTGCGGCGCCGTCTATTCGATCATTATTTTTATATAAACATTACTTATTTATTGGTACGAAAATACATGCTAAGTATGGTGGTGTTTGGCTCTTTGATTTGAAGACACGTAAATTAAAGAGGATTAAAATTACGATGAATCAAATGATCTCTGCGTTGACTTTACACAATTCTTATTTAGTAGCGGCAAGTGGATCGTGCAAGGGAGTTAGCGGGAATATTTCTTATTGTAAAATAGATGACAGTATTGCGAGTGAAAAAATATATTGGCATACATGTCAAAGTGAGCAGAAAGCAAGTAGTTATTTAGACTTAAGTGTAGACCAACATGTCTTATATACAACTTCAACGCAAAATAAGGCGGGTATTAGTAGTGTGTGCCGTGTACTTCTTGACGAAGGTATTGTTACAGTATGTGATTCAGTTAAAGGGCACGGATGGCGCATTGTTAATCAAAAAGATGGTTATGTAGTAGCTGGATCAGGTGAATTAAAAGCAATGCAGTGGGAACAAAAAATAATTTAAGAAAAAACTTTACTTTTATTATATTGATATGATATAGTATGTTTAAACCATTTTACTTTTAATAATATAGAGATTTAAATGAGCTGTAACTTCCGAGGAGGATAGCAATGTTAAATCTCCTCAGGGGTTGCAGTTTTTTAATATCTGGCTTATTATTGTAAGGTGGTTGAAAATGAATATGTACATATAGGTACATTGTAGGAGGATTTTTTTCATGCAAAACGGTAAAGTAAAATGGTTTAACTCAGAAAAAGGTTTCGGTTTCATCGAAGTTGAAGGCGGAGAAGACGTATTCGTTCATTTCTCAGCTATCCAAGGCGAAGGCTTCAAAACTTTAGAAGAAGGCCAAGAAGTTACTTTCGAAGTAGAACAAGGTAACCGTGGACCTCAAGCTACTAACGTAAACAAGAAGTAATTTTTGAAAAAAGAAGGGCTCGCCCTTCTTTTTTTTTGCATTTTTATAGATGTCCTCCTACTTACATATCATAACAAGACTGAATTTTCATTTATTTATCCGGAGTATTTTTGTATAAAGTACATGAATAAATAAATACTGAAAATAAAGTGTTTGTGTGAAAAGGAATTTAGAAAGAGGTAAATAAATTGAAAAACGCTACACATTTTATTGTGTTTGATATTGAGAGGAATTTCAGACCGTATAAATCAGAAGATCCGTCAGAAATAGTTGATATCGGAGCTGTAAAAATAGAAATAGGTACAATGAAGATAATTGAAGAATTTTCAGAGTTAGTAAAACCAAGTGCACGATTAACTCGTCATACAACAAAATTAACCGGTATTACAAAGAAGGATTTAATGGATGTAGAAAAATTCCCTCAAATTATAGAGAAATTTATTCAGTTCATCGGAGAAGATTCTATATTTGTTTCATGGGGAAAAGAAGATTATCGCTTTCTATCTCATGATTGTACATTACATGATGTTGAATGCCCCAGTATAGAAAAAGAAAGTAGAATTGATTTGCAAAAATTTGTTTTCCAAGCATATGAGGAATTGTTTGAACATCCGCCAAGTTTACAATTTGCGGTAGAACAGCTCGCTTTAACGTGGGAAGGGAAACAGCACCGTGCTTTAGCAGATGCCGAAAATACAGCAAATATACTTCTTAAAGTGTATAGCGAGAGAGATATTAATAAGCGATACAAAAGACATGGTGAACTTGAACTTGTAAAGAACGGGAAACTAACGGAAAAAGCGAAAAAAAAGATGCGAAAATGGGTGTTTAAAGAACTAAAGAAAAATACAGAACGCCCTTTTGAATGGAGTACATTTGAAAGTAGTGACACGTGGGAAAGTATAACGGAAAGATATTATATAAGTGAAAATACAGTAGAACTCCTGAAAAAACATTTTCGTACAGCAGTGAGAAAAGCGGAACGGCAGATTAGGTATTTGGCTGAGATGGAGGAGAATGTAGAGGTTAAATGACATTCTCCTTTATTTCTAGCTACATAAATTTAACATCATTATACTGATGGATGAATAAAGTATTCATATTAAATAGGAATTGATTTGTTGTGATTGGGCCATTATAATTGCTTTGAAAATTAAGGGGTGGTAAGAATTTTTAAATACATTCATAAAATTAGAGCCCATAGAAATGAAAGAGGATAGAGTTAAATGGAAGCAATCTTTAACATTGTAACAGTTGTAGTTTTGGGGATAATATTTACCACGCTATCAGCAGTAATTATACTTCCTTTCATAGCAAAGAAGAAGAATTGGAAAAAGCTTAATATATCTTTAAAGCGTGGTGTATTAAAGATTAAAATCGAAGAGTAAAATATGAGTTTTATACAAGGGAGGTGTGATAGTGATAGACTTGGATATTAAAGACGTCACCGTACAGATGGAATTAAACGGTGTCTTTTGGAATGAGGATGGGGTTGCTGAAATGACGGTGACTACAAAAGCTGAGCATTCTCTTCTTCTTCGTTTAGTAGTTGACTTAAAAAGTAAAACTATTAGGGCGACAAGTGCCGACATAGTAAATGGATTCTGCCCTCTGTGCAAACAGAAAAAGGACAAATGTAGTGAACTTAATGACCTACAAAACAAAATGGAAATTTTAGAAGAAGCCTACGATTGGGTGAGAGAGCATCCGGAATATCGTTTTCAATTATCTTTTTACGAGTATAATAAATTTGAGGTAGTGAAGTGAAGTTTTCATTTTACCAACATATATAGTGACTACTCTAATGGAAATACGCTTGTACAACAAGGAAGGAATTTACTTGATTCTGCGACAATTGATATCTTGGATCAATAATAATTTTTAAAAATAAGCATATTTTTGTTATAAATCAGGAAAAACGATTCTATTAAGAATCGTTTTTTAATATAAACATCAACTAAGCTCAAAATAAAAGAGCGCTTATTAAAAGCGCCCAGTAAAAACAGATATATGGAAGGATTTATTCAATCCCGTTCGGATCATACGAATACTGTTGCTTATTCTCAATCCGCTCAATCACATCTTGCAGCTCATCTGGCTTCAGAAACTCAATCGGAGAGAAGCCCTTCTCAAATGTAAGTGTATCAGCCTCAATCATTAATACGTATCGATCATTTACCTTCGCAATATGTATTTGATCCCCGAAATCCGCAAGCAACGCCTTCACAGAGATATGATCTGCTTTTAGTTTTAATTCCACTTCAGGAGCGTGCTCGACGATTTGGGCAGTTGCTTCCATTACTTCTTCGGTTGAAAATTGTTCCATAATTTCGCGTTTCGGACTGGCAGCCCATACTTCCATCGCTTGGTCGAATTGTTCGCGTTCTTCCGTACCTTCTTTAAATACATCTTCAATTTGGTCGTATACCATGTCCATTACTTGTGTTTTCATAATTTCAGGCATAGAGCGTTCATATTCGACGAATTTTAAGAAGTCTTCAAAGTAGCGGGCATGTGATGCTTGGTGTATTTTTAGTTCGCCTACTTCAACCATACCTTCTTCAGGCATGTATGGGTATTGGATAGATTTCATATTCTTTGTTGTGATGGCCATTTCAACGTTACGAATCAGTGTGGATTCATCAGAAATAGAAGCAACCTTTGGTTCGAAGTCGCATTTCATTACGAATACGAATGGGTCATCAAAGTATTTGCGTAGTTTTGCCTGAGCAATTAAAAATACACCACCGCGTACAGCGCTTGTGTCAAGATATGTATAAACGAGAGGTTCGCTCATATCTTTAAAGTTGTCCTTTGTTTCTGCAAAGCGAATACGATTAAAAAGGTTGTAATGAGGGTTTGAATCAAGTTCGTGCCCCTCCTCTACAATAAAGCGACCAATTTTTGTTGGGGCTTGTTCTGTTTTTGCATGACGTTCTACTTTTCGCTTCGATATTTTTAATAACTCACCATTCAAAAATTCTTTTAAGGAGCTATCTTCATATTCTTCAGCGTCTAAAGTTTGAAAATGTTTGTAGCGTTTATCAACTGCTTCACCTTTTCCTTCTACTTGTACAACATAAAAGGAAAGATAATTTATTTCAAAATCCATATTTATCACCTTGTTTCATTTCATTAACTCTTATCAGTATAGAGATGGAAAAAACTTTCGTCAATTTATATAAGGAAGGGGGAGCCCCTTCCTTATATAAATTTTATTTTTCCGATTAAAATCCGTCTTCTAATGCTGCGAATGGAATGTTTAGTCTGTTTTCTACCGTACGTAAACGTTGGTTTAAGCGGTTTAGTCTACGTGTATGGCGCTCAACTGTATTTTCTAGTTGACGTACTCTTTGTTCAAGCTCATTTACGCGTCTCTCTAATTGACGATTTCCAGTGCCAGGAAAAGAGATTGGAAGTTGGAATTGTCTATTTTGGTCATATGGATTCGTTTGCTCTGCTTGATCTATATAAGATTGATATTGTGCTTGTAAGTCATACTGTGGTTGTTGGTACGCATATTGATTATATGGATCATATGGATTGTAGGGATACATAATAAAATCCTCCATTTCTTTAAAATAGGTTGAATTCACCATAATGTATGTGCAAAAGCGGAGCGGTGGCACGGCAAATACCTATTTATGTTGACGGGATTTCTCTTTATCCCGCATTAACGGGCAGTAAGACCACACTGATTAAAGTTTCACTTTATAAAAAATAGCTTGAGGGTTTTTGATTTGTATTTCTTTTGCTTGATGGTATATACTGGATAAAAGAAAGAGTTTACATAAAAGTTACAATTCTATCAAACTCAAACTTTTATGTAAATATGTATAGACATTTATAAAAGAAAAGAGTAATTTATATAGAGTGAAAAATAACTTGTAACATTTTATAAACATATTGTAAAATGATTGTAACAAAACATACATAAAAATGAAATAAATACATAATAGTGATGTTGGGGAAAGGGAGAGAGTATATTGTTCCGTAAAGTAAAGGGTATATTAGTTGGGGTGTTATGTGTAGCTGTAGTGAGTGGCTGTGGTGCAAAAGTAAGTGATGTTGCATTGGTAAGTGATATTGGTGGGCACACTGTAGAGGCTAAAGCAGAAGTGCAAGATACTATTAGTTTAGTTGATGGTCGAACTGGTACTGAAGTGAAAAAATTAGATTTATCTGGTTTAGGCTATTTTGAAGATGAAGCGAAATTTAAAAAGTCTGTAACAAAGGTTGTTGGTGAGGTTGGAAAAAGCGTCGACAAAAAAATGGTTCCTTCACGTATAGCACCTGATGGAAGTTGGCAAGAAGGAAAACCTTCTTATGAATTAATGGAAAAAGAATTAGTAGATAAATTGTTAAACGTTGGTATGTGGGATGCTACGTATCAGTTGCCGATTGTGGAGAAAAAACCAGTCGCAACATTAAGTGATGCGCAAGGAAATGGTACGGTAATTGGTAGATATGAAACGAACTTAGGTGGTTCAACAGGTGGCCGTATTGAGAATATTCGTTTGTCAGCAGCGAGCATAAATGGAGTTGTGTTAGCAAAAGGAGATCGTTTCTCTTTTAATTCATTAATCGGTGATACGACACCAGATAAAGGATATCAATTAGGGAAAGAAATAGTTGATGGTAAATTAGTAGATGGATATGGCGGTGGTGTTTGTCAAACATCTTCAACTTTATACAATGCAGCAGATCAAGCTGGCCTGAAAATGGTGGAGAGAACTACACATTCTAAAACGGTAGGTTATGTTCCACAAGGAAGAGATGCTACAATTGCATATCCATATTTAGATTTAGTATTTGAAAATACGAATGATGCACCTGTGAAGCTTTATATGGGCATTCAGGGTGGAAAGCTAGTTGCTGAAGTACATAAAATGAGATAAGTATAATACCTTTATAAAAAAGCCATTATTTCTAAGTTTGATAGAATTAATGGCTTTTTTGTGCAATCAATATTACACCTCAAGATATAATGAACAGGAGGAAATTTAATAGGAGTAAGACAGTCTAAAAAAAGCATTAAATTTAATTCGTAGTTTTCTTATTGACATTATTAGTAATGGGGTGTATTCTTCATAATAACAACTAAATAAATGGAAAAATTTATTGGTTTTCTTATCAAGAGAGATGGAGGGACTGGCCCGATGAAATCTCAGCAACAGGCTGTATCAAAGTACTGTGCTAACTCCAGCGAACGCAATAGGCGTTTGAAAGATGAGGAGAAATGGATTCACATTTAACTCTTCTTATATGCATAAGAAGAGTTTTTTGTTTAGAGAGGGGGGATAGAGTGAAGTTTGATGTAACGTATTTTTTAGAAAGTTTTCCGCAATTATTTAAATATGTATACATAACTTTAGGGATTACTGTAGTTTCAATGATTATTTCCTTCGTTATAGGGATCGGCTTGGCGATCATAACGAAAAATAAAACGAAATATTTATATTCAATTGCAAGAGTGTATATCTCTTTCTTTAGAGGAACCCCGTTATTAGTTCAATTGTTTGTTTTATATTTCGGATTACCACAAATCTTTCCGACATTTACAGTGCTTACAGCTATGCAAGCAACTTTAATTGGCCTAAGTTTAAATAATGCTGCTTATTTATCAGAGATTATTCGAGGTTCATTAAATGCTGTGGAATCAGGGCAAATGGATGCCTGTTTATCAGTTGGAATGACAAAGGCGCAAGCGATGCGACAAATTATTTTTCCGCAAGCTATTCGTGTCGCAGTACCGTCACTTGGAAATAATTTTGTTGGATTGTTAAAAGAATCTTCGTTATCTTTTGCACTTGGGGTGGCTGAAATTTTAGCACAAGCGAAAATGCTAGCGGCACAATCATATCGTTATATGGAAAGTTATTTAGCGGTAGCGATAGTATATTGGATTATTACAATCGTAATTAGCTGGGGACAGAAAAAGTTAGAAAAGAAACTTGATGCACCATATTTGTAACAGAAATGAGGTGATATATATGATTGAGATAAGAGGTTTGTATAAGTCTTACAAACATAATGAAGTACTAAAAGGGATTTCACTTACTGTAAATAAGGGAGAAGTAGTAGTCATTATTGGACCTTCTGGTTCGGGTAAATCGACATTATTAAGGTGTTTAAACTTATTAGAACAACCGAATGATGGCAGTATTAGAATTGAAGATTTAGAGATTCATGCGAAGAGACTTTATAAAAAAGAAATAATACAATTGCGTCAAAAAACGGCAATGGTTTTTCAAAATTATAATTTATTTAAAAATAAAACAACATTGCAAAATATTACAACGGCATTAACGGTTGTACAGAAAAAAAGTGAAGAAGAGGCAAAGGGAATATCGAGAAAAATATTAAAACAAGTAGGCTTAGCTGATAAAGAAGATTTTTATCCAACAATGTTATCAGGAGGGCAACAGCAAAGGATAGGGATTGCTAGGGCAATGGCTTTAAATCCCACAGTATTATTGTTTGATGAACCGACTTCCGCACTTGATCCAGAATTGGTGAATGAGGTATTGCAAGTTATTAAAGACTTGGCAAGACAGCACATAACGATGGTTGTTGTTACACATGAAATGAATTTTGCAAAAGAGGTGGCGGATCGCGTTATATTTATGGCTGATGGCATTATTGTAGAGCAGGGAACACCAGAAGAAATTTTCCGAAACCCACAAAATGAACGTACGAAAAAGTTTTTACGACAATTGAATGCTTCAGAAGAAGGCAATCATTTCGTTATTTAGGAGGAAGAATTGTGAGGAAATCATCATTATTACTAACATTAGTATTAACAGTATCAGTTGGAGTTTTATCAGCTTGTGGTTCAAATACAGCAAGCGAAACAACAAATGAAAAAGTAGTAAAAGTTGGGACATCTGCAGGTCGTAGTCCATTTATTTTTAAAGAGGGTGAGAAAGTAAAAGGTTTTGATGCTGAAATTATTGAAGCGGCTGCTAAAAAGGCTGGGTATAAAGTAGAATGGAATGTTTCTGATTTTGAGGGATTATTTGGCTTATTAGATTCAGGACGAATTGATACAATTGCAAATGAACTATCAGTTTCTCCGGAAAGAAAAAAGAAATATGATTTTTCAATTCCGTACGTGTATTCTGGTTCTGTATTCGCGGTGAAGAAAGATAATCATACCATTAAATCGCTAGAAGATTTAAAAGGTAAGACTGTAGGTGTCGGGCTTGGTACAGCTGGAGAGCAAGAATTAAAAGCATTAAATAAAAATAATGCTTTTACAATTAAAACGTTCTCAGAGGAACCGACAGCGGAATTGAATGAAGTAGGACTTGGACGCGTCGATGCCTATTATAATGATAAAGTTCAAGTAGAAACAACTATAACAAAGGCGAAATTGGACAACGTCAAAATAGGATTTGGTCCACTTGAATGGGGAGAGATTGCATTTCCATTTGCAAAAAAGAGTGAAAAGTTAGAAGATATAAATAAAGCGTTGAAAGAATTAGAAAAAGATGGCACATTAAGTGATATATCGAAAAAATGGCTAAAAGTTGATGCTACGAAAAAACAAAATTAAGGTGTATTCGTTGAATGGAGTTATCGCCTATCAACTGATATAAAAAATTAAAGGAAACTAGAGAGGAAGTTATTCATGGTACAAATTCATCCGAAAACACGTATTGGTCATGTTGAATTTAAAGTGAAAGATTTAGAGCGTCAAATTGCTTTTTATGAAAATGTTGTAGGCTTAGAGGTAATTAAGCAAGAGGGAAATAAAGCATATTTATCTGGAAAAGGTGGAAAGAACGCGTTACTTGTTCTTGAAAAGTTAGAGGACGGGGTACTGCAAGAACCGCGTACGACTGGTATATATCATGTAGCCTTTTTAGTTCCGACTCGTGAAGCTTTTGCTTCTGCGCTATTTGGGGTTCTTCGTAATAAGAATGTAATTGACAGCCCGGCTGAGCAAGAAGGGCGTTATACATATTCAAATGAAATTTTACCAATTTCAAGGTTTAATAGTGCAAGTGATCATACATATAGCGAAGCTTTTTATTTGCAAGATTTAGAGGGGAATGGTATTGAAATTTATGCAGACCGTCCGCGCGATCAATGGGGAGAAGGGCCAGGAGGAAGTACACCACTTGATTTAAAAGAATTGGCAACACTCGTTGATTATGAGTTTGCTGGTTTGCCTGCTAATACTGTCGTTGGGCACGTACATTTACGAATAGCTGATGTAGAGAAATCACATGAATTTTATGTGGAAACAGTAGGTTTTGAAGTACAACAGCGTGAAGAGGATTGCTTATTTATTTCAGCAGGGGGATATCATCACCATATTGGTGCAAATACGTGGAACGGAGTAAACAATCCACACCCACCAGTACATGCAACTGGACTAAAGGTATATGCGATTGTACTACCGCATAAAGAAGCGTTAGATGAAGTGAAAGAAAGATTAATAGAAAAACAACATGAAATAAATGAAACTACAAATGGGTTTGCGGTGGTAGATCCAAGTGGTATTACAGTGCAGTTTGAAATAGAAGCAGTATAAAAGAAGCTAGAAAGTGTTTAATCACTTTCTAGCTTCTTTTTGATACGTAATCCAAGTAGCACAAGGGTTAAAAGGGAAGGATTTTAATATTTCCATTGCATATATACTAGTTGAATCGAATTCACCTTGAATGAAAGAATAGCCGTGTTTATTTGCATACATAATTTGTTCGAAAACGAGAATTTTTAGTAATGGTAAATTGTCTGTAGTGTGAGTTCCGCACCATCCTAGTTCTAACGTATTATCCTTTTCCGATGTATGGAGGAAAGAGTACCCAATAATTTCGTTCTCTTCACTTATAATTAGAAAGCTCCCATCTAATAACACGTCATCAGCTAAGATCTTTTTTTTCCAAGTTTCGAGAGGATATAAGGCAACGGGATTTGCTAAGTGGGTTTGCTCGTAAATGCCTTTTACTAAGTAGGCTAATTTTTCTAGTAAGTTACTATTAGATACGATGTTTGATAAAGTTTGTAAATGATAATTTGAATTAGGAACTATATCGATAGGAACTATTTTTTGTAAGTCTAATATTGGCATATATGTTCTTCGGATTTCAATAAAATTATTTTGTTCATAATAAGCTTTTAAATGAGCTGACGTTTCCCATATAGAAGTTTGGAATGGTAAATTAAATTGTTCTCGTTTTTGAATCTCAGTAAATAAGAATTGTTCAATATGTAGCTCTGAATAGAAAGGGTTCGTGTATATTCGAAAGTATGTGCAGTATGGATGGAAGCTACTGTTCCAGGTGAGAAAGATGCCTACTACATCTTTTTTATAGCAGGCAACATACGCACATTTTGTTTTACTATCTCGTAATAAGTTAAATAGATAAGAGTCTTCATTATATAAATCAATAAGTTGTTTTACTTTTAGCTCGTTACTTCTACTATATTTCTCTATAATAAGATTATTTTCATTAGATGGCTTCTTCATAGCTCAATCCAAAATCTTCTTACTACATTTCCATCTTCCTCAGTGAAATCATCATCACGAAGTCCACCGTTATGTAAAATCGTTTTTTCAGAAGCGGTATTCACTGCGTCGCAAACGACAAGTACTTTCTCGATGTTTAATTCCTTCGTTTTTTCTAGCGATAATTTTAATAACTTTGTAGCATAACCTTTTCTTCTTTCAGAAGGGCGAATGCCATAACCAATATGACCGCCAGCGTTAAATAAATGTTCGGTTAAACTATGACGTATATTAACAGCTCCCACAATTTTATTTTCATCTGTAACAAGCCAATATGTAGAATCTGGTACCCAAGTTTCAGGGATATTTATTCCGTTATGCGCATCGAGAAGTTCTTGAACCATAGCTGGGAAGTTGGCAGGATTTTTTGTGATAACCCACGGGATCATTGTTTCACCGCTATCTTTCCATTCGTTATAGAAATCTAAGTATTCTTCTTGTAAATCAGTAGTAGGTGTAAGTAATGAGAGGTTCATTGTTAGTAAGCTCCTTTAGTTATGTAGTTTTTATAAAAAATTATGAAACAAAGTGAAAGCGTTTTCTAAAATTTCTCAACCTAATTTCATGCAATCCACCTTTGTTTTTTTAGAAAATTAGTGGAGGTTTAAAATTAGAAGTTATTTATTTTATGTTAATATTTAAAATATTAACATAAAACGGTCGGAGTATTAAGTTTATTTTAGTGGTATTCTTTCATGTTGATAAATGGATGTTTGTGATAATTTTTGTTTTATCTATCTATAATGAATGAAAGGGGGAAGTGCCCGTGAGTGTAGATTTTGATTTTATTATACGAATCGGTGTTGCTGGCTTGTTAGGAGCAATGATTGGTATTGAAAGAGAAATTCGATCGAAAGAAGCTGGATTAAAGACTCATTTCCTCGTAGCGGTAGGAAGTGCGTTAATAATGGTTGTTTCGAAATATGCCTTTTCAGATATTGTGTATGAAGAGCATATGTCTCTAGACCCAAGTCGGATTGCAGCACAAGTCGTTAGTGGAGTTGGCTTTTTAGGTGCAGGCACAATTATTATTCAAAAACAGGCGGTGAAAGGATTAACGACCGCGGCTGGTTTATGGGCTACTGCCGGCATAGGATTAGCAATTGGAGCGGGAATGTATGTAGTAGGCATTGGAGCGACGATTCTCGTTTTAATTGGTTTAGAAATTGTAAGTCGTATTTTTAAGGTGCAATTTTTATTTCCACAAAATATAACAGTGCAAATGTTTGTAAATAAACATGAAGCGATACAACAAATATTAGAAACACTACAAGTGAAAGGCATCCCAATACTCTCATATGAGGTGGAAGCTTCACAGCAAGGTACAGAAACTGTTTATAAGGTAGGGATGCAACTGAAAAATATATCGTCAGAAGAAAAGAATGAGTTTATTCAGCATATGCAAACATTACCGGAAGTTACGTTTATAAAGTTAAAATCATAGTGTTGAAAACGAGGATAGATGTAGCAGGAATTTTGCTATTATCTATCTTTTTTGATATAAAATGCACGGAAAGTCAAGCGTTAACTTTACATGAAATGAATATATGTGTGAACGTTACCTTATTTTTTCTCAATACAGGACAAAAAGTAAAAATAGTAAAATAATGGAGCGGGGCACTAAAAATGTAAGGTAGGGGAGAGTATGAAAGGCTATTCAAAGAAAATGTTAGTAGGGGTAAGTTTTGCTAGTTTAATGTTAGGGAGTTTTCAAGGGGGCAGTTTGGCAGAAGATACTAAGGGAGAGCAAGTTTCTTATCGAAATGTGCTCAAAATGGAGCCAGTCGGTGTACAACTACCAGTACAAGAATTAGCTCATTCATCGAAAGTGCTCGAAAGTAAGTCTTTTGAGAAAAGGCTACAATTTGCCGATTTATCACAAAGACCACCTGAGGTGAAAAAAGAAAATAAGCAATTAGCTGTAGCGAAAACTTATACAATTGCTGAATTAAATCAATTAAGCAATCAGCAGTTAGTAGATTTACTTGTAACAATTGATTGGGAGCAAATTACGGGGCTATTTCAGTTTAATACAGACAGTCTAGCATTCTATCAAAATGATAGTAGGATGCAGGCGATTATTGATAAATTGAAGCAGCAAGGACAAGCCTATACGAAGGATGATTCAAAAGGGATTGAGACATTAGTAGAGGTATTACGTTCAGGATTTTATTTAGGATTTTATAATTCGGAACTTAGTAAATTAAATGAACGGAGTTATCATGATAAATGCTTACCTGCATTAAAAACGATAGCTAACAATTCAAATTTCAAGCTGGGTACATTAGAGCAAAATAGAGTGGTATCATCATACGGAAAGTTAATAGGAAACGCTTCGAGTGATGTGGAAACGATAACATCAGCTGCAAAAATTTTTAAACAATATAATGATAATTTTTCTACATTAGTAGATAATCTTTCAGCTGGAAATGCTATTTACGATATTATGCAAGGTGTTGATTACGACATTCAATCGTATTTGTACGATACGAGGAAAGCACCGAAAGATACAGTATGGTATCAGAAAATAGATAGTTATATTAATGAACTAAGTCGTTTTGCATTAATGGGAACGATTACAGCAAAAAACGGTTGGCTTATTAATAATGGCATTTATTATACAGGTAGACTCGGTACGTTCCATAGTACAGGAACGAAAGGGTTACAAGTTGTAACAGATGCGATGAAAATTTATCCGTATTTAGGGGAGCAATATTTCGTAGCTGCTGAGCAAATCGCAACGAATTATGGCGGAAAAGATGCAAATGGTAAAGTGGTGAATTTAGATCAAATAAGAGAAGATGGAAAGAAAAAATATTTGCCAAAAACGTATACGTTTGATGATGGGGCAATTGTTTTAAAAGCTGGAGATAAAGTGACAGAAGAAAAAGTAAAACGTTTATATTGGGCGGCAAAAGAAGTCAAGGCACAATTCCATCGTACGGTTGAAAGTGATCAACCTTTAGAAAAAGGAAATCCTGATGATGTACTAACGATGGTTATTTATAATAGCCCAGCAGAATATCAATTTAATCGTCAATTGTACGGTTATGAAACGAATAACGGTGGTCTTTATATAGAAGGAACAGGTACGTTCTTTACTTATGAGCGTACGCCAGAAGAAAGTATTTATAGTTTAGAAGAATTATTCAGACACGAGTTCACGCATTATTTACAAGGTAGATATGAAGTACCAGGGTTATGGGGACAAGGGAAAATATATGAAAATGAAAGATTATCTTGGTTTGAAGAAGGGAATGCTGAATTTTTTGCAGGGGCAACGAGAACGGATAATGTTGTACCGAGAAAGAGTATTATAGGAGGATTATCTTCAAACCCAGCGGAGCGTTATACGGCAGAGCGAACGTTAAATGCAAAGTATGGAACGTGGGATTTCTATAATTATTCCTTTGCTTTACAATCTTATATGTACAATAAGAGATATGATATGTTTGATAAAATACATGATCTTATTAGGAAAAATGATGTAACAGCATATGATGCATATCGCTCTACATTAAGTAAAGATGCGAATTTAAATAAAGAATATCAAGACTATATGCAAATGCTAGTTGATAATTGTGAGAAATATAACGTGCCATTAGTATCAGACGATTATTTAGCAAATCATGCACCGAAACCAGTTTCAGATATTGCGGCAGAAATAACGGCGGAAGCAAAATTGAAAAATGTATCAGTGAAGAAAAATAAATCACAGTTCTTTAATACATTCACACTACAAGGAACATATACAGGAACTGCAGCAAAAGGAGAATATGAAGACTGGAAAACAATTACACAAAACGTTAATGATACGTTAAAACGTTTAAGTGCAAAAGAATGGACAGGTTATAAAACAGTAACAGCATACTTCGTAAATTATCGCGTGAATGCATCAGGACAATTTGAATATGATGTTGTGTTCCACGGTATTAATACAGAAGAAGGTGCAGAGAATAAAGCGCCAGTTGCGGTTATAAACGGTCCGTATAGTGGAAATGTAAATGAAGCAATTTCATTTAAAAGCGACGGATCAAAAGATGAAGACGGGAAAATTATTTCATATAAATGGGAGTTTGGAGACGGTACTGTAAGTAATGAGCAAAATCCAACTCACGTATATATAAAAGAAGGAACGTATACGGCGAAATTAACAGTAACAGACGATAAAGGAGCAACTAATACTGCTACAGCGACTGTAACTGTTCAAAAGAAAGAAGATAACAGTGTAGAAAAAGAACCGAATAACTCATTCCAAACAGCAAACAAACTGCAGTTAAATCAAGTTTTACGTGCTAGTTTAGGAAATGGCGATACAAGTGATTTCTTTGAAATTAATGTGGAGACTGCTAAAAACCTTCAAATTAACGTAACGAATGAAAATAATATCGGAATGAACTGGGTACTTTATTCTGAAGCAGATTTAAATAATTATGTTACGTATGCTCAGCAACAAGGGAATAAACTAGTAGGTAGTTACTACACGTATCCAGGGAAGTATTATTTACATGTGTATCAGTATAGCGGGGGGACAGGGAATTATACGGTGGAAGTAAAGTAGTAAAAAGGGAGTTGTCTTTTTCAATGAATGGCATAAGGTCTGTACTTTAATAAAAAAACAATTGTAGGAAATGTCTATAATGATAATAACAAATTAAGTGCCGAGAGATGTTATATTTACATTAAACAAATCTAATCAGTAAATGAGATAAAGTCGATGAACTATTCTTTCATCACGATGTAAGAATAGTTATAAATATTAAGTGCGTTTAATGTAATTAAACTAAAGGATTAGAGTGTATCTGTAACAATAGATAAGCTCTGATCCTTATTGTTTTTAATTAACGCACATAAATTTAAGATAATTAATAAGTAAGTTAGCTAGCAGGATTCTTAAAATGTGCTTATGTAATTAACTAAACAGAAAATTTTTGTCGCATTAGCAAGGGATACTAATAGAAAAGCGTGTCCCTTTACCCAATTCACTCTCTATCTCTATATCTCCGTTTAATTCTCTAATAATACTATAAGCAATCATAGTACCAAGCCCAGTTCCTTTTTCTGTTGTTGAATAGAATGGCAAAGCAATTCGTTTTATTTGTTGAGATGACATCCCAATTCCTGAATCAATAATATCAATTATGATATTTCCTTTTACTTTTTGTATATTTATTTGTAATAATCCACCATTTTTCATAGCCTCAATTCCGTTTTGGATGATGTTGTTTAGACAGAGTTTGAATTTTTCGGGGTCCCCATTTATATAAAAGGAATCTGTACTATTTTGTTTGATTTCAACTTTGTATGATAGAGCGAGTGGTGAAATAGTATCTTTCACTTGATTTAAAATGTGATTAATATCTATTTTCTCTTTTAGGGTGTTCTGTGGTTTGGTTAAAGATAAATAGTTATTAATAGTAGATTGTATTTGCTGCATTTCAATTAACATGATTTCTAAGTATTGATCCTGAGATAGCTTAGAGGCATGTTTTTCATTTAATAATTGAGTGAATCCATGTACCGTGGTTAGTGGATTGTGGATTTCGTGTGCAATTGACGCTGCTAGTTCGCTAGCTATATAAAATTTTTCAGCTCGTTGTAGCTTTTCTTTCATTTTATATTTCTCAATCATTCCCTCTATTAAATAAACTGATAATAATACTGTGAAAATATTAATGATTATGTAATTTAATAAAAATTCTATGAGAGTAGAGTCTATTTTCCCTCCTGTATGTATTTGAGTTACAATACCGCAAATAGAAAGTGAAGTTGTACATACTAAAATAAGGAGTAAGCTTAATAATACTTTTTTTTCTTTAACATACATAGGTAATAAGTAACGAAAGAGCATTGTTATACCAAAAATAATAGTGAAGATAATAAATGATGGAAGAACGCCATTTCCGCCTAAGTAAAACCGATAAGAAAGATATAAAATTCCTATAAAAACAATGTTTTTTGTATTTCCATATAGAAAAACTAATATTATAGGAATAAAACGTAAATCATAAATAAATCCCACATGTAAATGAAAAGGAAAAGTCATACAAAAAATAATAGCAATGGAGGAAAGGGTAGAAAATAATATATTATTACATATTGTTTTTTCTTTAAACTCTAGCCAAAATACGTGATAGCTAAGGATACAAATTATTATAATAAAGGTATTTAATAAAAGAGTAGAAATTCCCATAGTTTTGCATCTCCGATAGTTTGTAAGTAGAATTATGTATGAGTTGGACATAGATGTTTAGTATTAGTAGACTTTTTATCTAAAAAAGGAAGGGTACTTGAAAAACATGCTGTTATATTACTCGTATTAAAATTGATAAGGATAATAGAAAAAATCTATTTAAATTTATGTACATATGAAATTATAAACTAACTTTTGTATAGGTAAAATTTAGATTGAGTTACTGATAAAATAAGGTTTTTAAGTATGAATATTCTGTGAAAATGATATGCGTGGTGACTCCTGTTTGTAGCCTTCGTTATATTAACATGGAATATATCAAATTACAAAGTGAAATTTTAGAAAAATTTTATTAGTACATTTTATCTGAAATAGAAATGCTATTTATGTGAGTATTTTAGTACTTACTCGTATAAAACTTTGTTAGAAAAAGAATTTAAAATTTACATGTTTTTTATGAAGCGTAATATTGTAACTTTATCTATGTGGGTTTCTCAATAACTATTAAGGTGAAGAGTTAAGATATATAGGTTTATAGATATGAATTATTACATAAAAACGCACTTGGAAAAGGATGTATGATGGTAATAGAATACAAACATCAAGGGGGAACTTAAAATGAAGTTAAATAAACTAGTGCTTAGTTGTGGAGTAGTTTCAGCATTAACACTTGGTGTGTTAGGGAATAATACTTATGCTGAAGAAGTACACAAAACGAATGATCCAATTCATGTAGTTGAACATGTTTCTGCAGACTTATTATTAACCCAAACAATGGATTATAGTGGCGAGGCTGAAACTTCTTTCGTATATGATGGGAGTACTGACTTAAGCTTCTCTATGAAAAATAATGGTCAAAATACAATGGGATATAGTGTAAAAGGTCCAAATACAGAGCTAATTGTTGGTGGTTATATAAAACCTGGAGAACAACGAATTAATGTTACAAATGTACGGAATGCTTTATCTCCATTACCGAATGGAACATATAAAATTTACGTTTCAAATGATGATGGTTCTAAGGGGCAATTCCAAGTTTCAGTAAGATCTATGAATTAAATTTAAAACGCTTTGCTTTTAAGTTAATTTAATCTTTACTTATTGGAAAGAAGCTAAATTGAATTGAGAATTACCGATAAAAATGAAAACGAGCACCTTATCTAATTGTGAGAGGCTGTTCGTTTTTTGCTATTAAACAGAAAACAATTATAAATACATTTTGATATTTCCATTGCTAACCTACTAGATTGTGTCAACGAGAGAATGTCTACTATAAAAGATATCAAAATAAAGATGATGTAACATTCCGCTAAATTATATGGGGAAATAGAAAAACCACTCTTATATGAGTGGTTTTTAGTAATTATTTTTAGGTTATACATTTAAAATTAGGCTAAGTTATAGAAATAATAAACATTTAATCCGTTGTTATTATTTTGGTTCTGGATAATGATTGTAGTATGAGATTCTAATAAATTCTTGGTAGACATTTGTTAATTTAGCATCTCTAAGAGCATCGTTGAATTTTTGCATACGTACACTCCCTTGAGCGTAGCCTCCACCTGGAGTATAAGGGTTTCTTGCTTCAAAGTCATCCAAAAATACTTTTAATTTTTTATAGTCTTGAGATTGATAGAAAGCCACGGCCTCTTCAGGAGTGACATCAAAGTAAGAGGATGACGTTGAGTTATAAGAAGCTGCTTGAGCAGTAGGTGCCTCTAGTATAGTTGCAGCTCCACCGAACATAGTAAGCGCCATAGAAGATACAATAATTTTTTTAAACATAATAAAACCTCCATGTAGAATATTGGATTAATAGTAATCCTGTAATCATTATAGTTACAATGAAAATGATTATCAAATGCAATATTGCATAATGTATCCCGCTATTTTGGGGCAGTAAGACTCCCGCCCAAAAATTCAATGAAAGCAAAGAAGTTAGATGGGAATCGGGAGGATTAAAGTTTCACTTTATTCTTTGGACGAGAAGTCACCTTTATATTTAAATGGAGGAGTGTAATAGATTAAAAGAGGTGTATAAGTTACTCAGGTTAACAAGAAAATGAAGAGGATATTTTTAATAGGGGGAAAGCTTAATAACTGGAGTAAAGGAATTGCTATTTATATATTTAACATACATATTTGTTTTTTAAATTGTAGGCGTGTTTTAGAATTTGTATATAGTAAATTCGTTAAAAAACTTGATAAATAATAAAATGTGTAAATTTTTTGACTATTTAATTAAAATTATTTAATATTTGTAATTTATTGTTTTATAATGATAATCGGGTCGATCGTGAATGTTTTAGATATTGCGATATATACTCGGATTAATTTATTCTAGGGAGGTTACAAAATTGGGTAAGAGAGTCATTATAAGAGTTTTTACATTATTATCAGTACTGGCATTATTCCTTAATGTATTTTTACCTAGGGCTAGTGCAGAGGTTATGACGCATGAGAAATATTCAATGGACTGGAGTTATAGTAATAGTCTAGGTAAGTACATTCGCACTGAAATGATTAAAAATTCAAGTGGTCAAATTGCTTATTGCTTAACCCTTGGATTAAAATCACCAAATGGTGAAGATCTTCCTGAAATGGGGAAAACAGATAATGTAGTATATAGAGTCTTATTAAATGGTTTCCCGCAAAAAAGTGCTGAACAGCTGGGAGTAGCTAATAAGAATGAAGCGCATTATGCAACGCAACTTGCGGTTTGGAATGCATTAGGTCAACTCGATGTAAATGAATTAAAACATGAGAATAAAAATGTTGAAAAAGCAGCTAAGGCTATTATTAGTAATGCTAATAATAGTGAAGAGACTCAAGATGTTTTTATGAATGTCATTCCTGCTGAAAAGCAAAAAGCAGAATTAAAGGGTGAATTCTTCGAAACAAATCTATATTCAGTACAAACAAATGCTAAGAGTGGTTCTTATAAGGTAGTAGCGAAAAATGCACCTAATGGAGTTAGAATTGTAAGTGAAAATGGAGAAGTGAAAGATCAGCTTTCAGTTGGAGAAAAATTTCGTATCCAAATTCCTAAGAATACAAAAACGGGTGAATTTAATTTAAGTGTTGCTGCTAATTTAACTAAAGTTCAAGCAATTGCTTACCGTGGTACGGATACTGTTCAGAATGCTACAGTACTATTAGAAAGAAATGAAGAAAAGCTTAGTAGTGATCTTGCAGTAAATTGGGAAGCAGCTGGTTCTTTAAAAATTAAAAAGGTTGGAGAAAATGGAGAAGTTTTAGCTGGTGCAGTATTTGAGGTCTTTAATGCAAATAATGAATCAGTTGGAAAAATCACGACTGGTGCTGATGGTATGGCAGAATTAAACAACTTACCAATTGGTACTTACACATTAAAAGAAATTAAAGCACCAACAGGCTATGTTTCAGATGATAAACCACAAACTATTGAAGTTAAGACAGGAGAAACAGGAGCTGTCCAAATAGTAAATAACAAAGTAAAAGGTAACATCGAAATTAAAAAGCTCAGTGATTCAGGAAAGGTTTTACCAAATGTTGAATTCACAGTCTTTACTGAAGATGGAAAAGAAGTGCAAAAAGTAGTAACAAAAGAAAATGGAATTGCAAACGTTGAAGGTCTTACGTATGGTAAGTATTATTTCTTAGAGACAAAAACACCTAATGGATATATTGGAAATAAAACAAAGTATCCTTTTGAAATTAAAGAGCACAATAAAACACTTACTTTTACAGTGGAAAATACCGAAGTGAAAGGTAGTGTAAAATTACTAAAAGTAGATAATGAAGATATTAGCAAAAAATTAGAAGGTGCAGTATTTGAATTGAAAGATGAAAGTGGAAAAGTAGTTGGGGAATATAAGACAGATAAAAATGGCGAGATTAACGTCAAAGATTTAGCGTATGGTAAATATTCATTTGTAGAAAAGACTTCTCCACATGGTTACGTTCTTGTTAAAGAACCAATTATGTTCGAAATAAAGGAACATGGGAAGATTATTGAGTTATTGGCAGTTAATCATCATATCAAAGGTGATCTAGAAATTACAAAGGTAGATGTAGCTGATGGAAATAACAAGCTTCCAAATGCAGAATTTACGATTTATAACGAAGCAGGAAAAGAAGTAGTAAAAGGAAAAACAGACGATAAAGGAATCGCTAAATTTGAAAAATTACCATTTGGAAAATACACATATAAAGAAACTGTTGCGCCAAAAGGTTATGTATTAAATGAAGAAACGTTCTCTTTTGAAATTAAAGAGAATGGTCAAATCATTAAACACATTGTCAAAGATGAAAAGATTCCTTCAATAAAAACAACAGCTACTGATAAAACAGATGGTACAAAAGAAATGCACACGTCTAAGTCTGTAACAATCCAAGATAAAGTGGAATACAAAGACCTACAAGTAGGTAAAGAATACACTTTAAAAGGTAAATTAATGAATAAAGAGACTAATAAACCATTAGTTGTAAATGGTAAAGAAGTAACAGCTGAAACGAAGTTTACACCAAAAGAAGCAAATGGCTCTATTACATTAGACTTCACATTTGATGCAACTGGTTTAGAAGAAAAAGAGGTAGTAGTATTCGAAGAGTTATTGAAAGAAGGAAAAACTGTTACAACACATGCTGATATCAATGATAAAGGTCAAACAGTTAAGTTCGTTAAGCCATCAGTAAAAACGACAGCAACAAACAAAGCTGATGGTGGAAAAGAGATTCATTCAAAGGATTCTATCACTATCCAAGACAAAGTGGAGTATACTAACTTAGTTGTAGGTAAAGAGTACACTGTAAAAGGTAAACTAATGAACAAAGCTATTAACAAACCATTATTAATTGATGGAAAAGAAGTAACAGCTGAAACGAAGTTTACTGCAAAAGAAAAGAACGGTTTTGTAACATTAGACTTTACTTTTGTTGGTGCTGAACAGCAAGGAAGAGAAGTAGTCGTGTTTGAAGACTTATTACATGAAGGGCAAGTAATTACAACACATGCTGACATTAACGATATAGGTCAAACAGTTCGATTTGTAGAACCTTCTATTAAAACGACAGCAACAAACAAAGCTGATGGTTCTAAAGAGTTAGACGCTTCTAAATCTGTAACAATCCAAGATACAGTGGAATACAAAGACTTAATCGTGGGTAAAGAGTATGTTGTAAAAGGTAAACTGATGGATAAAGCAACAAACAAGCCATTATTAGTTGATGGTAAAGAAGTAACAGTAGAATCTAAGTTTATTGCTAAAGAGAAGAATGGTTCTATCACACTAGATTTCACATTTAATGCTTCTGCATTACAAGGTAAAGAAGTAGTCGTGTTTGAAGAACTGTATCAAGATAATATATTAGTAGCTATTCACGCTGAAATTGAAGATAAGGGACAAACAGTGAAATTTAAAGAGGTAAAGCCGGAACAACCTAAACCAGAACAGCCAAATTCAGATAAAAATACTCCAACACCAGAGCAGCCTAACGAGCAAGTAAAAGAACAACCACAACCTAAGCAAGAAATTCAATCTAAAATTGGATGGTTACCGCAAACAGGTACTAATCTTACAAGTTGGATCTCTATGGCTGCAGGCGCATTACTGTTAATTGTTGGTGGAGTGATTTTCTTAAAACGTAAAAATGCATAGAAATTAAAAAATAAGCACATCTGTTTTTATAACAAGATGTGCTTATTTTTATCATTTTAGCCAAGAAGACTCCTATATTCAAGCGTGAATGGCATTTAAAATAGCAAATTTATTTGTAGTAAATAATACATAATTTTGTTTTACTGTTTTAATTAAAATACGGTCTGTTGTCCCATAAGCTGTTCCAATACGTATGACATCTACTTCTTCAACACCAGCATAGGTAGCATCTTCGGTAATCTCAATCACATCACGTAATGGAATTGTAATCTCCGCCAATTGCCATGAAATAATTAACTCTTCATTTGTTTTTTTTACATTAATGCCTAGCATTATACCAAGACCCTTCAATAATAATACGCTACACTTCTAATCTTATTATATAAATTTTTAGATTTTTTATCTATATGTAGGAATAGAATTTATTTATATTTGTGAGCATCTTAATGATGTCAAACAAATAGAAGGATATACAGTCTTTCTATTAAGAAATATGGTAAGAACAAAAGTTCACTTCAAATTAATATGAATTTGATATGGTTGAGATATTATGAACGAGAAATAGTAAGAGTTGCAGGAAGGAAATGAATAATGAGACTTAAATTAGTAGGAATTTTCATTTGTGTAATTATGATGTTAGGTATCTTTATAATTTACACCAATCAATCTATTGGTAAAGAACCAGATAAGACGAACTATGAATCTCGTGAAAACTCCATAAATAAAGAGAAAGATAGTAGAGGAAAAGGGCAATCAAAATACAATGAAAGTTCTTTTGCTAGTATACAGGCTGTAGTTAATAAGGAATATGGATTACCAGAAGACTATAAACCAGAGGATTTAGTTGTACCAAATGTACCATTCTCATTTAGTGGAACGGTAGAAAAGAGCCACCTCCGTAAAGAGGCGGCAGAAGCACTGGAAAAGTTATTTGATTTAGCAAAGCAGGAGGGGATTCAGTTAAATGCTGTTTCGGGATTTCGTTCCTATGACTATCAACAACGATTGTATACAAACAATGTGAAAAGAAAAGGACAAGAGCATACGGATCGCTTCTCGGCAAAACCAGGACATAGCGAACATCAAACAGGGTTAACAATGGACGTTTCTTCTAAAAGTGCGAACAATGAACTAGAGTTATCCTTTGCTAATACGAAGGAAGGAAAATGGCTGAAAGAAAACGCGCATCGCGCAGGGTTTATCATTCGTTATCCTAAGGGAAAGGAAAGTATTACAGGTTATGCATATGAACCTTGGCATATTCGCTATGTAGGAGATATTGCTGAAAATATATATAAACAAAAGCAGACTTTAGAAGAATACATGAATCTATGAAAATAGAATTGAAGAATTAAACTGGCTATCAATAGACGTGAGATTGTAAAAGGCAGGGGATATAAATTAAGGTGTTTTTTAATTTTTTTGGTGAAGAGGGAAGGTATCCCTCTTCTTTTTTCAGTCCTTGTAAAATTTGAGGATGTCTTAAGGGAGTGAAAAGATGGATTGTGTGAGTGTATTAATAAAGGCTACTTTAGGTGGCTTCTAGAGATTTTTTTTGAGGAAATACTAGTATTCATTGCAGCAATCGCCTATATTATAGGAGCATTCACGTTGGGATATAACAGAGAATTATAGAGTAAAGTAGGATTCAAAAGCATTGTTGAAAATGCGGTGGTTATAAGTTATTTTCCTATTAAAATAATTAGTCTTTGTTCAAAATTTAAGATTGTTATTTTATTATATCTAGTAACTATTTATAATATTTAATAATTACTTGGTTTACTATTAAGGTGGTTATCTTACAAAATTGTAAGGTTATTTTAATTGACACTCGTATGTATAAGTAACTATACTGGTTACACGATGTTGGTGAGTATATTTAATAATCTCTATCTATAAGTGTATGTCCGAGGATTATTTTTAGAGTAATAGTTCGATTTAAAATTCATTATCCGTTATATAGTAATATAAACGAATTAATCTATTCTTTATTCAAGGTCGTATTATTTAAAGATTAATTATAAATGATATATTTACCAAATTGTAATAACTTGATAGAGGTGTTCATTTTGAAATACAAATTAATTGCTACAGGAATTCTTGCTGGAAGTTTATTATCCTACTCATCTAATACATTTGCAAATACTCATAAGTTCCCAGATGTTCCTGCATGGGCGGACAAATCCGTTAATTATTTAGTTGATAAACAGGTATTGAATGGCTATCCAGACGGAACTTTCGGTTCAAATGACTCATTAGACAGAGCTTCAGCTACAAAAATTATGACAAAAGTTTTAGATATACAAATTGACTCTAATGCAAAACCATCATTTACAGATTCACAAAACCACTGGGCTACTCCGTATATTGCTGCTGCTGAAAAAGCTGGTATTGTTAAAGGTGAGGGTAATGGAATCTTCAATCCATCCGGAAAAGTAACTCGCGCTGCTATGGCTACGATGCTAGTAAATGCATATAAACTACAAAGCACACCAAATCATAACGAGCAGGTTAAATTTGAAGATTTAAAAGGCCATTGGGGAGAAAAATATGCCAATATTTTAATCGGTTTGAAAATTTCTAATGGTACTGAGAACGGTTGGCAACCAAATAGATTTATAACACGTGCTGAAGCTGCTCAACTTACTGCAAAAACAGATATGATGCAACATCGTCCAAAAAACCCATTAGAAAGCAAAATAATCATTATTGATCCTGGACATGGTGGCGAAGATCCTGGGAAATCCACAAAGGGATTACCTGAAAGTAAGATTGTACTAGACACTTCTTTACGTCTACAACAATTACTTGAAAAGCATACACCATTTACAGTTTTATTAACTCGTCAATCTGATAATAGACCAGGACATGATCAAAAAAGTTCTTTACAGGAACGTGTTAAATTTGCTAAGAAAAATCAGGGTGATATCTTTATAAGCGTACATGCAAATGCTTTTAATGGTAATGCAAAAGGGACAGAAACATATTACTATAAATCTTCTAAATCCGAAAAAACAAATCCTCATGTGGAAGAAAGTCGTGTTTTAGCGGAAAAAATTCAAACACGTTTAGTAGAGGCACTTCAAACACGAGATAGAGGAGTTAAACATGGAGACCTTCATGTTATAAGAGAAAATGACATGCCAGCTGTGTTGACGGAACTGGCGTTTATAGATAATGGTATTGATTACAGTAAATTATCTACGGAAAATGGCAGACAAATTGCAGCAGAAGCCATTTATGAAGGAATTTTAGATTATTATGAATGGAAAGGAAATAATGTATCTGAATATAGGCTGTAATAAGTAATTGAAAATATAGTAATTCTCGAAATGAAGAATTCTATAATTTTTTTGCAGTTTTTTAAACAACAATTTTAAATTTGTATTTAAAATTGTTGTTTAAATCGTTATTTTATGTTTTAATAATGTTGATAATAGTTATCAATAATAGTGAGAGGAAGATTAGTGAAACATGTGTTTTTAGTTAGTGTCATAAAAGTTAATGAATTTCTATATTGTATGGCTATGAATCTATCTCTATTTTTGTGAACTAGAAATAATATATTTATATCTTTTAAATGTTTAAGAAGGAGTGGCTGTCTGTATGAAAAAAGCAAAAGAAATAGCTAAATGCGTTGCGGTAGCGTCCGTTATTATGTCTGGATCATTTGGTTTACAAGCAACATCTGCATTTGCAGATTCTAAAGGAACTGTAGAAAATCTTCAAAATGGTGGGAAGGTCTATAATAGTTTTAAAACTACTTATGACATGAAGCAGAATATCAAAAATTCAGTAAAAGTTTCTTTTATTGAGGATCCTTACGCAGATAAAAAGATTGCAATTGTTACCACTGATGGTAGTAATATAGATGCTAAATATACAATTAATAGCGGATACTATAACGCAGGTTTAAAATGGCCATCAGCCTATCATACTGAAGCAGAAATAACAAGTGGTGATAGTGCTCAATTCCATAAAGCTGCCCCAGTTAATACAATGACTTCAGCAAAGGTCACTTCTGAGGTAGGGTATACACTTGGTGGAAGTGTTAAAGTAGGAGTAAATGATAAAGGGCCAAATGCCGATGCAAGTATCACAGGTAGCTTTGCTTGGAAAGAAAGTGTATCTTATGATCAAGTAGATTATAAAACGGTATTAGAGACTCACACAGATAAAAAATTAAATTGGAAAGTAGGATTCCAATCATTTAATTTCCCAGAATGGGGAATTTATAATCGTGATTCATTCAATACTTTCTATGGTAATCAACTATTTATGAAATCACGTAGTTATAATGAAGGAACGAATAATTTTGTTTCAAAAGATACAGTACCAGCTTTAACAGGCTATGGTTTTTCTCCAAACGTAGTAGCGGTTATTACTGCTGATAAAACAGAAACTACATCAGATTTAAAAATAACAAATCGTAGAGTTTCAGATCAGTACAATATCGAATGGGTAAGTTCAAAATGGTGGGGAACAAATAATAAAGATACATATAATGAATTCTTTACGAACCACTATAAATTAGACTGGAAAAACCATCAAGTTACTCTTGATAACCAAAAAGCCCTTGAAGAACAAATGAATAGTATCAACAGCGTGAATGATAAACTTAACAAAGGAAAAGGGAAATTATCTCTTTCAATAAATGGAAATCAACTCAAAGCTACGTCTAGCAATGCTGGTTATGGTATCAGTTACGAAGATAAAAATTGGGGTATCTTTGTAAATGGTGAAAAGGTCTATACTTTTAATGAAAAATCAACTGTAGGCAATATATCTAATGATATTAACAAATTAAACATTAAAGGACCTTATATCGAGATTAAACAGATTTAGTCAGAAAATGATGGACGATTGATGGATAATTATCTCATCAAGATACGAGTATACTAGTTTATCCCGCATTAACGGGCAGCCCGATTGGTTCACCTAATAATCAGTGGTGGATGAACAAAACCCCCACTGATTAAAGTTTCACTTTATTTTAAATCTGTATAATGTAACGAAAGGACCAAAGTTTATCTATAAAATAAATAAACTTTGGTCCTTATTATGTTTTTATTCGCGCACGAAATTAAGATGAAATTAGATGTTTTTTGTCTATTCTTTTACTCAATTAGAAAAGAGCGTAAAGTAGTTGAAAGCTATTGATGCTACGCAAGGGGATATTGTTTAAAGTAATCAGAACCTCATCGGTTGTTAAGTTATCACTTTAAATATATAATTAAATTTCATTAAAAAGATACTCTATTCAAAGTCCTTATTGGGTTTTTGAAGTGAAATATATACTATTTGAGGTGTGTGAAATGGGGAAATCTCGAGAGCAGACGATGGAAAATATCTTAAAGGCTGCTAAGAAAAAATTTGGAGAGCGTGGCTACGAAGGTACGAGCATACAAGAAATTGCAAAAGAAGCGAAAGTGAATGTTGCTATGGCTTCTTACTATTTTAATGGGAAAGAAAACCTATATTATGAGGTATTTAAGAAATATGGCCTTGCTAATGAGCTACCCAATTTTCTTGAGAAGAATCAATTTGATCCTATCGATGCCCTTAGAGAATATTTAACGGTTTTTACTATACATATAAAAGAGAACCCTGAAATTGGATCGTTGGCATATGAGGAGATTATTAAGGAAAGTGCACGATTAGAAAAGATTAAACCGTATTTCATAGGTAATTTTGAACAGTTAAAAGAAATATTACAGGAGGGTGAAAAGCAAGAAGTTTTTCATTTCTTCTCCATAAATCATACGATACATTGGATCACTTCTATTGTTTTATTTCCAAAGTTTAAAAAGTTTATTGATTCTTTAGGGCCAAATGAAACGAATGATACAAATCATGAATGGATGCCAGAAGACTTAGTGGACAGAATTGTTACTGCATTAACAGATAAACCTAACGTGTAAATTATTCAGTGTATATGAATTCTATTATTACTATTTAAAGCCTAATTTCTCAATGTATTGTAGAGAAATTAGGCTTTTTTCAACACGTCATTAAAGTATTTATAATTCAATGACTCAATTTGCTGATTATATTTTCAAGTATTCGTTTTGAGCTACATAGATATAGTTTTTGTTGCAACTGTTTGTTGAAATGCTTTATCATGCTCAACAATAACCATTGTGGGATTAAATTGTTGAATAAGCTCTTCGATTTGCATACGGGAATAGATATCTATAAAATTTAGTGGTTCATCCCATATATATATATGAGCTTTTTCACATAAGCTTTTAGCGATAAGCAGTTTTTTCTTTTGTCCACCAGAATAATGAGATATATCTTTCTCAAATTGAATTCGGTCAAAGTCCATCTTACGTAGGATGGATTTAAATAAGGTCTCATCAATCTTGTGCTGTTCAATAAAGTCTGATAGCGATCCCCTTAAATGAGAAGTATCTTGTTGGACATAGGAAATGATGAGTCCTGTACTTAAAATAACTAAGCCTGTATGCTGTATCGGATGTCCTAGAATTAGTTTTAGGATACTACTTTTTCCGCTCCCATTCGTTCCATCAAGTACAATTCGGTCACCTTGTTCAACTATGAAGCTAATCGAATCATTCACAATTTGGTCATCGTACTTAACGGACACATCAACCAAAGTAATCAATTCATTTGATTTAAATTGTAATTGTTCCAATTTTAAGGACTCAGTTTTCTCCACATTTTTTAGTAATTTTGACTTTTCTTCAATAGCTTTTTGTTGTCTTGATTCAAGGTTTTTTGCTCTTTTCATCATCTTGGCTGCTTTATGACCTACAAACCCCTTATCCAACTTAGAGCCTGAATTCCTCGTTCCATTTTTTGAAGCTTCCACATCATGAGACCAACTTGCTGAACGCTTGGAAGACTGTTTTAATCTCCCTATGTCTTTTTGTAGACGCTCATTTGTAGCCTCTTCGTGCTCTTGCTGTCTATCAAAATTTAACTTCCAAGAAGAATAGTTACCACTCTGAACTTCAATATTTGCTCTATTTATAGATAGGATATGGTCAACGCACCCATCTAAAAAGATTCTGTCATGTGAAATTAAAATAAATCCTTTTTTCTTCCTTAGATAATCAGAGACTATCTTTCGTGCATCAGTATCTAAATGATTTGTTGGTTCATCAATTAATAGGAATTGGCCCTCATTTAAAAACAGTGCAGCAAGCAACACCTTTGTTTGTTCCCCATTTGATAATGTTTTAAATGGTCTGTATATGACCTCAGCATCAACATTTAAATAGGATATCTCACGCAGAAATTCCCAATCTTCTGCTTGGGGACAAATTTCTTCAAGGATTTCATGAGTGAATTTGTTCTTATCTGCAACAGAGTAGGGGAAGTAATTGAATTCTACCGAAGCAAGGATTTTCCCACCATACTCATAATTCCCTAACAATAAATTAAAGAATGTCGTTTTACCTCGTCCGTTTCTACCGATAAATCCTAGCTTCCAATCCGTATCTATTTGGAAGTTTACACTTTCAAAAATATTATCAAAGCTACCTGGGTATGAAAAAGTTAAATCTTGGACTTTTATCATTGACATAATAATTCCTCCTTTATATATCGAAACGTTTCGTATAAAGTCGGAACATCCATCCATTTTTTAATTGCTCTATATAAGTTTGATGGATATTAACGACTTATATAGAGCATTACATGTGTAACAATAGTGTCTGAAGTACTCATTTTTCTCGCTCCTTTATTTGTTAGGTACATTTAACAATTAATAAGTTCCAACTAACATAAACGGGAATAAAAAAATCCCCCAATTGTAATCGGAAGGATTAGTCTTTCGTCTATACTTAATAAGTACTTATTAATCATTTGAATCATGACAAATAAAGTATGAACTGAATTTTAAAAATGGATAGACTAACCCTATATTTTGTAGTTTGAAGTTATAAAATTCAACTTAAAATATAAATTAGTTAATCATTATTCATCCATCATTCCTTTCATAATTCTATTTTTAGAGTAACATTCTTTTTAGAGAGATGCAATATCAGCTTCAGCTTCACCTAATCCTAGATTATTTATAATTCTTTGAGTAAGGAGGAAAGATGAAATTGACATCAATCTAAGTTGTAACTATAATTGTTACAGTTAGTTTCGAAAACTAATTCGAATTTCTATGTTAAAGATAGTATATTTTCATTCCTTTTTAAGTGTGACAGTTAGCAACTAACTATAATTCAATAGAGGATTAGATTTTATCTCATATTTAAAGAGTAGATAAGTTGTACAATCCAAATTTACGATGCACAAATAATTGAAAAACTACATTTTTTAACTGATCCTTTTTGGAATCCTCAGTATTGGAAATTGTAAAAATCTACAAAAAGTTAATAAGACTGTTGTATGTAGAAAAAAATCTTTTAAAAAGGTCATAATATGGATAATAGGTAGCACACATTTTAATTAGTAGGAGTTGTGCCACTATCAAGACATTTCTTAATAAAAGTATAGAAAAAACTCAAGAAGGTGAGTCCATTGCGTAAACATGCATATGTGCAATTTTATGTATTGATATTGGCTTTAATAGCTTATATAAGCTTTTGCTGTATATTTTTATTTGTTCTTCCGAATCATTATTTCGTATCAGATTTTAATATCCGGCTATCATCTTTAGTTGTTGAAACTACTGTATTTATTTCATTACTGTATTCTATATTATCCAGAAAAATTAAGTTAGGAGTATTCTGGATTTGCATAATTATTGCGATAGGGTGTTTCCTGATAGGAAATTTCATATCTGCTTTTCAAGTACTTAATGTAGAATTACCAATCCAAAATTTTAGTATCTCTGATGTATTTTTGTTGTTTTTCTTATTTTTCTTTCTCTTTGCGTTTTTTTATAAAATTATGATGGAATGTAACAAATGGGAGAAAGCGTATTTACTTTGTGATTTATGCATTGTTGTTACTGCTATTTTTACATTAGAGTGGTACCTATTTAATAAACCTTCTGCAAATATCTTATTCTTTTCAATTGGAGATGTTTTTCTTTCATTTATTTTTCCGATTATAGATTTATTGCTTCTATTACTTGGAGTTACACTAATCTTTCGACCTGCTATTTTCAATGCAAAAAGTAAATTGTTTATTTTTATCCTAGTATTAACTGGATTGGCTATTACGGACTACTTATATTTTTACTTACAAGATGATTTGTCAGATCGTTCAGTTATATTATTAAGGTGTTTGTATAGAGTTTTCCTATTATTTATCGCTATTGCTGCTACAATTCCAAAGAATACTTCTTCTAAAAGAAATTATTTTATTGTCAATCCAACATTTGGAGAGAAACTTCTTGTCATATTTCCTTATCTTGCAGTTGCAGTCTTAATTGGCTTTACTTTGAAAGAACAAACTTCTTCAGCTACATTGATTACGGGAAATTGTATTGCTTTTGTATTTGTACTGATTCGTCATACAATTGTACGAATGCAAAACAAGGATTTAACCGAGGCCTTAAAAGTGTTTAATAATCAATTAGAACGAACAGTAATTCAAAGAACACGGGATTTAATAAACAAATCTAATGATTTGGTAAAAAATCAAGAGAGATTTAAGTCTTTATATGAGTATCATCCAGATCCTATTTTAACGATTGATTCAAATGGTATCGTATTAAATATAAACCAGGCTGGAAGTATGTTATTAGGAAAAGAAAGTGCTGCATTAATAGGGAAAGAGTGCTTCTCTATTTTTTTAGATGAAGATAAATCTGAATTGGAATCGGCTATAAAGAAAGGGAAACGATGTAGTTCATCTTCGTTACAGTTACGTGTGAAAAATAACAATGAGAAGGATATCCTCTTTTGGTATGTCACTATAGTTCCTATTATGATAGAAGGACAAACCTTTGGGAGTTATGTAATGGTAAAAGACATAACGAGGATGAAACAACAACAGGATGAGATAAATTATCTTGCATTCCATGATACGGTGACGGAGATTGGAAATCGTATATTCTTCCAACAAGAATTAGATAGATCCATTAAGCGTGCACAAAAAACACAGGATAAGTTCGGGCTCCTGTATATTGATTTAAATCGCTTTAAGACCATTAATGATACATTGGGTCATTCGATTGGTGACAGAGTTTTAAAAGAAGTTGCCAAACGTTTTAGGACATGTCTGTCACCGACTATTCCTCTAGCAAGAATAGGTGGAGATGAGTTTGCAATCATTGTCCATAACCAAACGGAGCAACAGCTATTGGATTTGTGTAAAACTCTATTTCGTATAACTGAAGAACCATTTGTAGTAAATCAGCATAGTTTTTACTTATCTCTTAGTATAGGAATAGCAGTGTATCCATTTGGAGGAATAAATACTACTACACTTTTACAACACGCTGATATCGCTATGTATAGCGCAAAGGAAAAAGGTAACAATGCTGTTTGTATGTATGACGAGACATTATCACAAAAAGTAACTCGTCGATTACGATTAGAACAGGATTTACCAAATGCAATTGAAAATAATGAGTTGTTTTTATTGTATCAACCACAAATTGATAGTAAGGCAGGTAAGGTTATTGGTGCAGAGGCTTTAATACGCTGGCAACATCCAGAGCTTGGGCTGATTTCTCCTTTTGAGTTTATACCTATCGCAGAAGAAACGGCGCAGATTATTTCAATTGGGAAGTGGACGTTACAGAAAGCGTGTCGACAACTGAAAGAATGGTATTCTGCGGGCTATTCAAATCTAAAGATGGGGATAAATTTATCAGCTATAGAGTTTGAACAGAAAGATTTTGTTCAAACAATGATATCTACCATAGAAGAGATAGGAGTACCTGCTAATTCAATTGATTTGGAATTAACAGAGCGAATAGCAATGGTAGATGAAAAAGAAACCTTATCGAAGTTAAAAGTATTAAAATCATATGGTGTACATTTATCAATTGACGATTTTGGTACAGGTTATTCTTCACTAGCGTATTTGCCTCTTTATCCAATTGATACTTTGAAAATTCCAAAAGAATTTGTTAATAGGATCGGAACTTTTACTGATGGAGATGAAATTATACAAACCATTATTTCACTTGCTCATACTTTAAACATGAAAGTGATAGCAGAAGGGGTAGAAACGAAAGAACAATTAACAGTGTTGCAACGTAATGCATGTTATCTAATTCAAGGCTATTACTACAGTAAACCTGTAAATGAAGATGAATTTATCGATTTTTTAAGTACAATGCAAAATGAATAAGTGAAAAATCAGTATCTGTATAAAGTAAAGTGAAAAGACGTTCTATCCATATGGATTTGAACGTCTTTCTTATGTTTATTTTCAGTAGTTATGCAGCAAGGTTTCAGCCTTTGAAAGTAAAATAAGTATCTATATTCCTGGTATTTTGGGCTAATGGGATATGAGATGAAAATTGCTTCTTGTGAAAACGCATTAGGGACAGCTTGTATATTCTTAAAGCAATTTGAAAAAGGATTAGCAGTTTGTATGGGATTAGGAAATGAAGAGTATGTATATCATTTCAATATTTTACGTTCTCTTAATGAAGATGAAGCAATTAAACTCTTAGAAGAAGTGAAAAAAGTATTTCTTGCTTCGAAAAGCAAGGTTTAGGGGATTTCGTAGAAGAATATGCAGATCTAAAAAAGGAAGAAATTATACAATAATCACATGCTATCATTTTTAATAGCTAATTAACAAAGGGACTCCAATTATGGAGTCCCTTTGTTAATGGGGTAATGCTCTGGTTTATCTAATTATAACAATATTTGTAAAAAGTGTAAAGGGGCCCTAGTTTGGAGGGAGAATTATTTAATCTTTTTTATTTAATAAAAGGGATAATATTTAGTTATCTGCGCTTCTTAATTATGTTTTCTATCACAATTTGAAGTGAATTTCATTTAATCTTATTTATTTTATAGGAATTATAAGGTATACTAAAAATAGGTGCAAAATGTACCATTTGAAAAAGAGTGCATTGCAAAAAGGGATCCGTAAAGGATTCCTTTTTTGTTTCTTTGAAAATGAAGCAATGTTCTAATTATCTCTTTCATTTTTATGAATGCGCTGTGATCTTATAAACTAAAAAGGAATTTTTGGGAAATTGCCATATTCCTGTAACAAAACAAAGGTATGTTATGTGTGTTAAATATAAAGAGAAAGAAGGAAAAGTTGTGAAAAAAATTTTGCCAATTGTTGCGTTATTAGGCATGATGAGTTTTGGAGTACAGGAAATGAATGTAAGAGCTGATACATACCACAAGGGCGATTCAAAAATTAGTTTTTGGGATTCGAAAAGAAAGGGTACTAATTTCATGAATAGTACGTCATTACCTGAAAACTATAAAAGTGCAAAAGAAGCTAATATTGAATATGTACGTTTAGCACCTGATAAATGGGCAAAAGATAAAGGTTTTCTATTTGAGGATAAACCAGATACTTATGGAAAGGATTTTCTGATAGGTAATGCAGATAACTATCAGGGATTAGTAAAGGAGGATTTAGAAAAATTAAAGGCGGATTTAGATGCCGCACAATCACAAGGAATGAAAGTTGTTCTTACAATGTTATCCTTACCTGGTGATCGATGGCGCCAATTTAATAATAACAAGAATGACGACAGAATATGGGAAGAAGAGAAGTATCAAGAACAAGCAAGTCAATTTTGGAAGGATCTTGCTCTGGAATTAAAAGATCACCCTGCGGTGGTTGGTTATAATATTATAAATGAACCACATCCAGAAACAGCTAAAAATAATAGATATAATGATTTTTGGACGGAAGATTATGAGAAATGGTATTCAAAAGTGAAGGGAACGACAGCCGATTTAAACAGATTGTATCAAAAAGTGATCAATTCCATTCGTGAAGTAGACCAGGAAACGCCGATTATTTTAGATTCAGGTTTATATGCTACTCCATGGGCCTTTAAATATTTAAAACCAGTAAATGATAAAAAAACACTATATGCATTTCATATGTATGAACCATATGAATTAACGAGTCAAGGTGAAAAACAAAACAAGGAGTATCAATATCCAGGATTAGTAAAAGTAGGAGATTTAGAGAAACCTGTAATGTGGAATAAGCAGGGATTAGAGAAATTTTTGAAGCCAATCCAACAATGGTCTAAGAAAAATCATGTATCATCTAATCGAATTATTGCAGAGGAGTTTGGAATTAACCGTACTGTTCCAGGAGCTACCCAATACATGCAAGATCTTATTTCTATCTTCAACCAAAAAGGTTGGCATAAATCATTCTATGCATTCCGTGAAGACACATGGACAGGGATGAATTATGAATTGGGAACCGGAAAAATAAAATGGGATGAAGAGGGTAAACCGATGCCTCAAGATAATTCACTCTGGGAAGTAATAAAAAACGATTTACAAGCACATAAATAGTTTAGAATATTTGTCCTAAGGACTAAAAGTAAGCATCTAATTCAAATGGAATTAGATGCTTTTTTTTCAAAAAAGGTGGAGACTTAAACAAATGTGGTTGCAATTGTATTAACCTTTAAAGTAAAAAAGTTTTATGAATTTTTCGTGAGATTTCAATCCTTATATGCTGAAAATTATTTACTTATTTCTCCAATTGGGTATATTTCTCCAATCGGATGGAAGTTTAGAATACAGAATCAAAACATAATAAGCTGTTATCGATGAGTTTATCGTAAAGTTGTTATTTAATGTGTCATCAAATAACATTTATATACAATAATAAATAAAGAAAAGGAGATATTTATGAAAAAATATAGAGTAATAGACACAACTTAAATAGTATGAATAGTTTAGAGTGTAAAAACATGAAGAAGAAAATAAAAAAATCCTTAAAAGTATTAAGGAAAAATGAGGAGATAATATGGGGAATAATTCAAAACATAAAACTAGAAAAATACTTGCAGCTACTGCTACAGTAACTATGCTTGCGACTGGAATGATGTCTTCATCAGATGTCTTTGCAGAGCAAAAGGAGCAGCAAAAAAAATTATCGACATCACTGCAAAGTGAAAAGTCAGTTAAATCAGAAAATAGAACATTTACAGTCCCAGGAAAAGGGGATGTTGAGGTATTAAAACAACAGGAAAGAAAAAGTATGGCATTTAGTCCGTATGAACCAACTGGTTTATATGCAAAGCCAAATGAACAAATAACGATTAATGTAGAAGGTAATCAAGATATTCAGGTATATATTGGAACGTATTCGTATGATGCTTCTTGGAGAGAAGATTCTAAGATAAAATCATTTACATTAAAACCTGGTATAAACACAATCCAATCTCCAAATGGGGGGCTGATTTATTTTTATAATAAACAGCAAGGTGGTACCATTCGAACAACAATCACAACAGGTGGAACGACTACGCCTTTCTTTGAACTAGGAAAGCATACGAAACAAGATTTAATAAACATGCTGGACCAATATCCTAATGCACATGCAGTGGAGTTAAAAGGCGAACGTGTATTAATTACGGCCAGCCCTGAACGTGTTAAGAAATATTTGTTGGGTTCTAATACAGATCCTGTACAACTCTTAAAAAAGATGGATGAAGCTACTCGAATTCAAGACAAAGTAGCTGGATTATCTGAAGAACAAGTAGATAAACATTATGTTCATTACGTAGAAGAAAATCATTCTCCTGATTATTATATGTATGCAACTTCTTATCGAACAGCATATGTAGGAGATGCAATCCAATACGTGTTAGATATTAATAAATTTATAACAGATGGCTGGGGCCCTTGGCATGAGGCAGGACATTTGAGACAACAATCGCCCTGGAAGTTTTATAATATGACAGAAGTACAAAATAATATATACAGCCTTTCTGTAGAAAAAGCATTTAATCAACCATCCAACTTAGAGAAAAGTGGAATTTATCCAAAAGCATTTCAATATCTAGAGCAAGTGAATAAAAATTATGATGAAATTAGCGATGTTTTTGTAAAGCTTGTTATGCTTTGGCAACTACAGTTAGCGTATGGAGAGGATTTCTATCCTAAATTGCATCAATTGTATAGAGACATGCCTTCAAGTGAACTTCCACAAACTGATGAAAATAAAAAACAATTATTTATGATTTCAGCATCAAAAGTAGCCAAACAAAATTTGATTCCTTTCTTTGAGAAGTGGGGATTACGTCCAAATAACGATACCATTCAAAAAGTAGCTGCATTAGGATATCCAATTTTAACAGCAGAGATTTGGAAGGGTACGGATGCTAATCCAATTAAACCAGATATGCCTAATGTAAATAATATATTAGAAGGAAACCAGTTTGCATGGTCGCTGAAAGGAATTGGAGATTTTGAATTCGCAAAAGTAAATTTAAATAAATCAACAGAAGAAATGCAAATTGATCTAAAAGCAGGTGTACCACATAACTACTTTAATAGTACATATGCAAGTATTAAAGTGCAAAACACATCAGGTAAAGTAGTATATAACAAGGAGTTTTATGGGAATAAACAGCAAAATGCTGGAACACAAAAAGTTTCAGTAAAGACCGGCGATTTTATTGAGCTTACACATTTAGAAGGCGGAGAGAGGGCAACATTAATAAATTTAGATAATAATAAACGTGAAAGTCTTGATAAAAAAGTAATGTATGAAGTTACAAAGGATGGCCTGAAAAAAGTAAATCAAATTGTTAATCCGAAACCAGATACAGAAGCTCCCACACAGCCACAAGGATTATATGCAAACAATCTTACTTCTAACAGTGTAGAGCTAAAATGGAATCCTTCTACAGATAATATAGGTGTAAAAGAATATCAGGTATTACGTGATGGACAATTGATTCAAACCGTACAAGGAACGACATTTATTGATCAAAACTTAACAGCTAATAAGGAATATAAATATGCAGTGAAGGCTGTAGATGCAGCTGGAAATACATCAATTCAAAGTGAAATTCTTCCGGTAAAAACCAAAGATCAAAATGTATCTTATGAAAAATGGGATCCAAAGAAGGCATATACAAAGGGCGATAAAGTAGAACATCAAGGGACGGTGTATGAAGCGGTTCAAAATCATCAAGGAAATGGTGACCCGAATTGGATATTTGCGTTATCTTTATGGAAACCACTTACAATCAAATAACATGTAAGAATCAGATGTGAAGATAGAACAACATAAAATTGGGGCAGTATTTTAAAGATTTACTGGATGTTGTTTGAATTTTGATAGATTTCTCTACTAAGTTATTATTCAATAATAAAAATTAGAAAAGGATGTAGATTAGTGATTAGTCAGAAAACGAAGAAAAGATTTAATAAAGTTATTATAATGACCGCAGCATGTAGCATGTTTTCTATGTTTGGAACGTCTATTTGGCACACTAAAGCTGCAACACATTCAGCTGCTCCAGCAGTTTATGTGAGTCCCCAAAATATACCTGCCTCAGATATTATTAGTATAGACTGGTCACCAGTTCAGACTCCACCTTATACGTACTGGGCTGTACACAACTGGAATGCAGGTGGTGAAGCTGGAGGATATGCTGGTTTTCAACAACAAAGTGGGTTTGATGAAAATGGAAAACGTACTTTACATTTTGCCTTATGGGATCCAATTTCCTCTAAAGAAGCAATAAAGGCCGAATACTTATCTCCGAATTCGCAAGCTGGACCCTTTGGAGGAGAAGGAACAGGAATGAAGGTTCAAACAACTTATGGTTGGAAAGACTACAATTGGTACACAATGACAATGCGTTCATGGCAAGAAAATGGTCATACTAAATTTGGACAATGGATGAAAGATGTAACAAAGAATAAATGGCATCAAATTGCAATTATGGACTTTCCGGTTGCTAATGTTGCATTTAATCATGGATTAGGAATGTTTCAAGAAGACTGGGCTGATAGTGGACAGAATGTTCGAGAAGCGCGCCTAAAAAATGGTTATAGCCGAAAATTAGTTGATAAACAATGGAGTTCTTGGAATAATCAAAGTATTTCTGGAACGCATGATAATACTTATCAATATGATGGAGGCTCTACTTCAGAATATGTATGGGTCAAAGCAGGAGGTAATACGCAGTCTACTATTGGGGCAGGAAAAATATTCACGCTAAATCAACCTACTCAACCTGAAATAGGAAAACTAGATTTTGATATCCAATCTATATATTATGAAAATGAAAAATTAAATGTATCTTGGAAACTAAAAGAAAATAGTACACCGCAATTTAAGGGGAAAATTGAAATTTATAACAATGAAAATATGACGGGCCAACCTATTAACGTAATTAATGATATTAAATCCTATCAAAATGGAATCAGTCAATCTATATCATTACCAACAAATGCTTATGCAAAGATTGTATTAACGGATATATTTGATCAAACTGTTGAGAAAAAGGTACAAATCAAAAATGAATCTCCAAACATTTTTGAAGGTAATGAATTTGCATGGTCGCTGAAAGGGATTGGAGATTTCGAATTTGCGAAAGTAAATTTAAATAAATCAACAGAAGAAATGCAAATTAATCTAAAAGCAGGTGTACCACATGACTACTTTGATAGTACATATGCAAGTATTAAAGTGCAAAACACATCAGGTAAAGTGGTCTATAACAAAGAGATTTATGGAAACAAACAGCAAAATGCTGAATCGCAAAAAGTTCCAGTCAAAGTAGGCGATTATATAGAGTTAACACATCTAGAAGGTGTACATAGAGCTACTCTTACAAATGTAGATAATAGTAAACAAGAGAGCTTTGGAAAAAAAGCCATATACGAAGTTACAAAGGAAGGTCTGAAGAAAGTAGAAAAAATGCCAGAAGCAACAATTTTAGAAGGAAACAAGTTTGCATGGTCATTAAAAGGATATAGTGATAGAGAAATTGCAAAAGTAGATTATGATAAAACGGTAGAAGAGATGAAGGTAAAACTAGAAGCAGGTGTACCACATTCCTATTTTGCTAGTACGTATGCGAGTATTAAGGTCCAGAATTCTTCTGGTAACGTTCTGTACAATAAGGAAATCGTGGGAAATAAACAACAAAATGCTGAAAGCCAAACTGTGCCCGTCAAGGTAGGGGATTACATTGAATTTACCCATATAGAAGGAGAAGCAACAAAGGAAAAAACGCGAGCAACTTTAATTAACCTTGAAAATAACAAAAATGAAACCATTGGAAAAACAGCAAGATATCAAGTTACAAAAGAAGGCTTGAAGAAAGTAGAAACAATGCCAGAAACAACGGTTTTAGATGGAAATCATTTTGGGTGGTCATTCAAAGGATATAGTGATAGAGAAATCGCAAAGGTAGATTATAATAAGACAACAGAGAAAATGCAGGTGAATTTAGAAGCGGGCGTACCACATTCTTACTTTAATAATACGTATGCAAGTATTACAGTAAAGAATTCAACCGGTAGTATTTTGTACAATAAGGGAATAGTGGGAAATAGACAGCAAACTGCTGAAAGCCAAACCGTGCCCGTAAAAGTGGGAGATTACATTGAGTTTACCCATATAGAAGGGGAAGCAGTAAAAGAAAAAACACGCGCTATACTTATTAATCTTGAGAATAATAAACAAGAATATATGGGCAAAAAAAGAACCTATCAAGTTACTTCAACGGGATTAAACAAAATAGAGTAACATGAAAAACATTCTAATTATTAGTTAGATGCAAATAGTCGTTCATTATGAACGGCTATTTGGCTTTTATTTAAAGAGAAGTGAAATGAAAATATTCTCTCTTTTGTATATACTCTCGTTGCTATCAACTGCTACATTCTTTTATCAGGAGAAAATAATTTAAAAAATGTGCTTGAGAATGGATACATGTTTAAGTGCTATAGATTTGAGAAAAAAGAAACAGAATAGTAAGGTATTTGTTGATAAATCAACTTTTATATTACAATATTTTACATATTTAGTATGATGTATATGAGTTCTGTATATTAAGGGAGGAATGGGAATGAAAAGGTTCATAACACGTGCAAGTGGTAATGCAATCTCAAAAAAGTTAGTTTTAATGGTGTTGTCGATGGTTTTAATGATATTGATGATTACCCCATCGAATGATGTATCGGCCGCCAACCTATCAAAAGGAGGTTCACTAAAAGGCGTGAATTTATTTAATGGAAGTTGGACAGTTGCTATCCAGGCAGCAAATTTACAATATGTTTCCGCTGAGCCTTTTGGAAATGTAATAGCAAATCGTAATGCAGTTAATGAATGGGAGAAATTCGAATTAATTCCGACTGGGGAATTATATACGTACGCTTTAAAAGCTAAAAGTAATGGGAAGTATGTTTCGTTTGAGCCAAATGGTAGAGTAGTAGCAGATCGTACATCAATTGGGGCATGGGAAAAGTTTATCTTATATAATGGTGGAGACAATAGGATATATGTATTACAAGCATTAAGTAATGGTAGATATATATCAGCAAATGGTGGTAGAGAATTAACAGCTACTAGTTATGTAGCTGGAAGCTGGGAAAGATTTGTTATTGTATACTTCTAAACTTTGAAGTGTTATATATTTAAATGATAATGGCATGTTTAGTTTTTATAAACGCCTTAATACAATAAAGTATTAAGTATTTAATACAAGTGTATATTAACGTGTAAAAGGGCTGCAAGTAATTAGCAGTCCTTTTTACATGTTAAATAAGGACTTACTGAGGTTATAATGAAAAGAAAAAGAACCCTATAGGGTTCTTTTTCAAGGCATATTAACAGTAAGGAGAATCATGAAATGCTACTTCAAATCTTTATTAGGGGAAAGATTTTGAATAAGCTTAACATACATCTATTTTTACATAAATGTAATATATAGTAAATTGATAATGTTTATACTTACTATTACTAATATTCAATTAAGATAATTAACACTATTTGTATAGTGTTAATTAAGTCTGTATTTAGAAAACTAATAATAGTCCCCAAGTTGGTTATATACGTATAATATTATATTTGCTAAAAGAGCTTATAGATATATCATTTTAAAAATTAATTAACATTTAAACAATTTTAACTGAAATTGGGTGTGTATTATCTAAAAGCAAATAAAATAAACAAAGACCCTGTAATTATTGTAGTAAGGTACATAGAACTAAAACCAAGATATTCTTGCGAACTCAAAAAGCCTAAATTCCTTAATTTAGGAATTTAGGCTTTGACGCTATGTCATGGATTACAATCGGAATGGAATCGGGCATATCTACTACAACAGAGTTATAATTTCTTCAGCTCATTAAATTAGAAACTGATATTTGATTACCGTAGTTGAATTATTTCTCTTTTAAAAGAACGGAAAGATTTTTTTACGTTAGCATTTTTTACATAATAATTATTTAAGAGAAAAAATACTACTGAGTAATGCTATTAAATCCCAGTCTAATTTCTAATGGTCCCAGTATCTTTTATTTTGACGTGTGTCTTTACATTTATTTTAGCCTCTGCTAACGCTTGCAACCAATCTCCCTTTACTTTTTTCCACTCTTTATATTGAAATGCTCTAGCATATAGGGATAATCCGATTGGATCAATTTTATTCTGCTGTATTTCATACAACATATTTTGTAAATTATTATTAATTTCTTTTTGAATAGCACTTTTTAAATTATTTATATTTTTTTTATTATCATAGTGTCCCTTAATTGAATTCGCATTGGTTTTTTCTATTAAAGCTACATTAGCATATATATCGAGATTAAATACAAACTTTCCGTTTTGAAAATTAACAACTACCTTCCTTGTCGCGTTCTGTACGAAGATAGAAGTGTTTGTTTTTTTGTTGGACTTTTTAGGAGGAAGCGCAAGGTGTAGTATCATTCGCCCGCTACTTTTTTGCTTATTTATAAGATTGAAAAATTTAACATCTTTTTTAGGGATATGAGTTAAATATTTCCCTTTTTGATTTAAAAATGCAATTCCAACTGTGTCGATTTCATTCTTTGTTTTTTTGATAATTGGAACAGTTTGCGTCATTCCTTCTTCATTTTGTTCTCTCATTAATTGTTGAATTGTAGAAGAGACGGATTGGTTATTTTGAATTGACGATTCGATTACACCATTTATATAAGATGAAAGTGATGGTTTACTAGGCTTATGAATTTTAAAAACTTCTTCTGCAGGTCCATCTACAAGTACTACTTTAGCATTAATGGTAGCGTAAGGATCACGGTAAGAAGAATCAAGCTCCTGCAACCAATTTGCTTCTTGCGCTAATTTTTTCCCAATTAAAATGATTTCAGCTTTGGAAGCTGTCATAAAGCCTGTTAACTTCGTATCTATCTTACTGAATCCAGTATATACAGTTGATGCTTGTGTCCAATGTTCTATAGTACTTTTTGGTTGTTTATGATGAAAGAGTGGTATGCTTGTTCCAACTTTTATGTCTCCATTAGGGGTTCTATCCAAGCCAATTAACAGGATTAATGAAACCTTCTCAAGAGGAATTCTCTGACTACAACCAATTATATATACACAACAAATTACAATCCATATCCATTTTCGAATCAAAGTTGTTTCCTCCTAGTAATCCAAGTAAAAAGAATACTGTAAGCGAAAAATAAGATTGGTAATAGAATAAAGAAAACGACATTTAAGATATCCATAAGAGAATATATAAACAAATATTGATCCACATCGGGATTTAGGAAAATAAATAGGCCAACTATAAGTAACATAAAAGCAAGTAGCGCCCAATTGCGGGCGTTTTTTTGAAGTGAAATGGTCACAGATTCAAAACTGAAAAATAAATACGGATATATTGTAGTGGAAAATACAATTAAATAGTAAGCGATATATATAATTTCTAATCGTTCCATGAAAGAAAAACGAACCCCTTTTAACAGATGAAATACTGGCCAGATTACATCTTTTATCCCTTCTGGACTAAAGTATATATAAGAAAGGATAGTAACATATAGATAGAAAAACATGGTTCCAGTATTCGCTATTAGTAGTCCTTTTATGGCTTTTTGTTTTTTTTGTAAGAATGGGTATATATAATATGCAATTTCTAGGCCAGCATAAGGAGTAATAGTTTCTTTTGTTGCCTTTACAATAGGGTATAATCCTTCTTTAAATATAGGTAGTAGGTGTAAAGGATTGTAGTTAGTCTTTAGTGAAAAAAGAAGAAATAGCGGCATCCAAGTAGTGAAGAAGAAAACAAGCATAGAATAACTAGTAAGAGCCCTTAACCCACTCAGGGCTAAAATAATAAAAGGTAATAGTAATAATATGGTGATTTGATAAGCAGGAGTGGAAGGGAATATCCACACTTTTACAATATCAGTTGCCTTTAATAAAGTATTAAATCCAGCAAAAAATAGATAAAAGGCATATGCAAGAAAAAGAATTGTCCCTATCCATTTACCAAAGTATGTTTTTAAGATTTGTGAGAAATTTTTGTTAGGATTTTTTTGTAACATTAATATAATAAATACACCGATTATAGAAGTAACTATCCATCCGAGAATGATCGAAATCCAGCCATCTGTACCAGCAGTAGTAGCAAGTGGGCTTGGCATAATTAACATACCAGATGCGAGTTGCAGCGAATGAATGAAAATAATAAATTCGAATAAAGTTACTTTTTGGAACTTAAGATTCCCCATGTTAACCACCTTCTTTTTTCTTTCTTTGTTTCGGCTGTCCTGTACTCGAGCGGGTGGTAATCATCGAAATAGGAAATCTTACAAAAGAATCTTTTAACTCTTGGAGACGAAATGGTGCGATTGGCATTCCGTATGGTGAACCATAGGAAGTTAGTGAAACAAAATGAGCAAATAAGAGCATTAATCCACTAACAATACCTACAATCCCATAAAAGTAAGCCAATAACATCATTGGAAAACGGATAAGGCGTATAGAACTTGATAAATCATAATTAGAAACAATAAATGAAGCAATGGCTGTAATAGATACAATAATAACCATAACGTTACTAACAAGACCAGCTTGAACAGCCGCCTGTCCAATTACAATCCCTCCAACGATTCCAATAGTTTGTCCAATTGGTTGTGGTAAGCGAATGCCAGCTTCACGTAGCATTTCTAGTGTAATTTCCATTATAAAAGCTTCCAATAAGGGGGAGAAAGGGACTTTGACTCTTGATGTTGCAATAGAAGTGTATAAGTCTATAGGAATAATTTCAAAGTGAAAAGAGACTATAGCAATATAAAATGCGGGTAAAAAAATAGCTATAATAAATCCTGCAAATCGTAATAAGCGAAAAAATGATGCGATGAGCCAATGAATATTATAGTCATCTGGGGTTTGAAAAAATCCAATCAAATTCATAGGAACAACCATTGCACCAGGGGATCTATCCATTAATACTGCTACTTTCCCATCAAGTATATGATTTGAAATGGCGTCTGGGCGCTCGCTTAAATACGCCTGTGGAAAAGGAGTCCAATTTTGATCTTTTGTATAATTAGATAGCTCTCCAATACTTAATACCGCATCTGTTTTGATTTTACAGATTCTAGTTTCAATTTCTTGGACTACATCTGCGTTTGCTACATCATCTAAGTAAATTAAATAGACTAAAGAAGTGGCTCGTTCTCCAATCGTCAGCTTTTTGATTTTTAACTCTGTAGAAGGAATATATCGACGGATAAGACCTATATTTTTTGTGGCATTTTCAATAAATCCATCATGGGATCCTTTAATAGTAACTTCTGAAATTGGCTCTTGAATTGCTCTCTCTGCCCAGCCTTTTGTATTTATTAGAAGTGACCGCTTTTCTTTCTCCATAAACAGTACACATTGCCCCTCAAGTAATCCTTCTTTAATTTCATTCCATGTATATACTATTTTGGTATGAGTAGCAATAATATTAGAATTAAATATTTGACTGTCTTCATTTACTTCTTGTAATAATGGTGTAACAACATTGGTTTTTAATGCAACACCATCTGTAAGGCCTTCAAAATAATATAGTAAAATATTCGTGTTTGTTTTTAATTGCAAAGGATGTTCAATTAAATCTGCACTAATATCAAAGATATTATCTAGTGTATTTTTAAGTTGTTTTAAGTTACTTGTTTGGATCTTTTCAATGGTTTTATCTGTCTTAGTTTCTAAGGTCTCTTCATTTAAGGACAAAATTGACACCTCTTTAATATATAACGATTAGTTGTATTTATTATTTTTATATGATTGAATTTTATTCACTAATTTAAACTAATTGAAGATAAGAATTAATAAATTTGATGTGCTATATTATTAATTCAATAATTGAGAGCAAAAAGTAGATGTAATTTGTGTGGAAATGTAAGTATTAAGATAGAATTGAAATTTGAATGATTATAATAAAAAGAACCCTCGATAGGTTCTTTTTATTTGGTAAATATGTTGTCAACAATAGATGGCGATAAAGGTAGTAATTTAGATGTCTTTATGTTAATCAGCTAAATTTTGTAGGAAGAATTCTTTTTTCATACCTTAATACTCAATGAAAAAGGATATTTCATTTATTTGGATGTTCTAGTGTATTTGAATTTTGCGCACCAACAAATTTTGTTTAGGGACAAAATGCATTTTCTTAATTATCAGAAAAAACAGCGCAACAAAATTCCTATTCATTATTTTGGTAGGTATCAAATATTTCTTTGGCCTTATTTTCTTGATATTACCGTACGTTTATATGTTTCTAAGGGAAAGAAATACTTTCATTTTTATTACCATCTATTGTTTGATTAAGATGGTAACATGAAAGTGAAACGTTTACAACCAGAAAATAAAGAAAAAATATTAAAATGCGACTTTTTTCGACAATTATTCTATGTTTATATTTAATTTTATTATAGGAAAAGGCGGAGGAAAGCGGACCTTTTCCTATAAACTGTTTTGTTGGAATTAGAAATAACTAAAAAAGTAATAATAGCTTAAAAGGAAAATGAAATTCAATGATAAAGTTATTATTGAATTTGTGAACCTCAGGTATCTTGAAAGTATGGTCAAATTTTAATCCACTTTGCGTTTCTTCCTTTTGTAACTAGCTTAATATGGCCAAACAGTTGCAAGGAATTTAAAGCCTTACTGATTGTGCTCTCTGCAATGTCTGGATAAGTGTTACGAATACTTTCCTTAGTAAAGGGTTGTTTTTGTTTAAGTATAAAATTCTGAATTCTCTCAACTTTAGTATGTTTACATATAGAATCTAGAACTGTGTTATGAAGATCTTTATAAGCCTCTAATATAATTGTTAAAAACGTTTTTAACCAAAAGCTATTATTATGTTCCTCGCAGTACCAATTCACCGAAGATTTATAAATCGAATTGTAATAATCAGATTCATGTTTCTTAATATATTTATCCAAACATACATATTTTACAAATGTGTGTCCACTCCTAATTAACAGCAATTGCATTAACATAAATGCCAACCTGTTATTACCTTGATTGAAAGGGACTATGCAATAAAAATTTAATATAAAACGAGCTATTAATAAAAGTGAATGAAGCCCCTTACTAGTATTTAATGAGTTGTATTGATCACATAATTGCTCCATAAACTGTGGAATAAGTTCATGCGGAAGAATGCGGTAACTATTCAAGTGCATTCCATGTTCTGGAATTCCTGGAATAATAAAAGGTTTTTCACGCCATTTGGCACTGTCAGAGGTAATGTAATGTATTAGTTGAAAATGTAATTCCTGTATAGTTGCTGGATTGATTAATAAAGTACAGGAGTTTTTATGTACAAAAGAAAGTGTTTGATAATAGCAAAAAATAGCATCTTCCGAAATATTTTGAGGTACGATATCATCTAAAATAAGTTCTTTTAATCTTTTATTAGGAACTTTTATATCCTCGTAAATAGTTGTGAAATTTTTTATGTAATGTAGTGGTATAGTTTTTTCTAAGCTATTAAATATGTCCGGGTTTTGTTCCTGATAAGCAGCTAATTTTCCTTTGAATTCGCTAATTTCACTTATTAAATTTATTAACCTCCTTTTCAATTCAATATTTTTGTACTTATCATCAAAAAAGTCTCTCATTTTTGTTCCTCCTGTAACCCCTTAACACGTTGTTGCATATATCTTTCCATTCTAAAGGTATGCCATGAAATCATTGTAAAATAAAGATATTGTAGGTCTGATTTTGAATATATATATATCAGAATCTATATTTTTATTTAACAATTAAAATATGGAAATTATAAAGAAGAATCGTTACGATTCAATTTTAATAGGCATAATCCTAACATCAAATGCAAAAATGTACAATAAAAAAATATAAAATATAAAACTATCAAATCTTTTGAAAGATTATCTAAAAGAGTTTTAAGAAATTGTAGGTATAGATGTTCTTTGGTTTAGGAGTAAATAATAAAGCGATAATAAAGTTTTCATAGGTAATTAAAAAGTAGATAGACTATTAATTTGTGACAATTACGTGCCTAATCTATCATATGCTTTTATGAGAATTCTAAAATTAAATCCTAACGAGCTGAATTTTCTATATTTAGCATAAATATTAGGGAGGCGTGCTGATGAAATGTATCATTTTATATAGAAATATGTAACGTTTAACACTCGTATTGTAAAATATTTTGACATACGTTAATTTAAATATTAGGTACAGGAACATTTAATAAAAACTCAGTACTAAAATACCCTTTAAACGTTTCATCCTAAGAACTTTTCTCAAGCACACTGAAGTTCATCCTTTGTTTCTGTGCCTTATTAGATAAAAATAACACAATAAATTATTAGAATGTGATAGTTAAAATTGCATTTTTAAATCTTTTATATTTTTAAACCTTTTCTCTTTTCTTAAGCATTAACAATTTCTTGATAATCTGTTTAAAATAAGGAAATACAGGATAGAAAATAATGGCTATTAATAAAGAAAATACAGTTAAGCTAGATACCTTAAGTTATTTTATAAGTAATTAAGCGTTAGTTTGAATTAGTAGGAGTATTATATGTGTTTGTTAAAAGGCTTGTTTTATTTGATTTGTTACTATTAATTTATGAATTTTAACATCTAGAAGTTAGTCAATATATAGATAATATTAGTTATGTGGGTTTTAACCTCAAGTGTATATGTTTAAGGTTAAAGAATTTGTGAGTGGTATAAAAGTAGCGGAAGTCTGGAAGAAACGGATATAATCGGTTTCTTCCAGACTTTTTTGCTTTTTGTAATATAAAAAATTTATTTTTCCTACATGAGGAATTTTTTTGTTTTAATATTTGAATTTTTTGTGAAATTAAATGGAGTTTTTAGTCTTCTTTAAATACATAATGTTACAAAATAGCGTAATTGTATTTACTTTATTTTTATAGGAGATTAAAAATAATAATAAATGTACCAATTTATGAGAGATATTAATATATTAATTGGTGATTTGTTCGTTTATCCCTATATTGCTATTATATTAGCGAGAACAATATATTGGGGGGACAAGAATGAATTTGAAATTAACATCTAAATTGGAAAGATTAAGAAAAAGTAAAAAAGGAATTGGTGCTTGTCTTCTGGCTGCAGGGGTGACGGCAATTACAATGATTCCTCAAAGTGCGTATGCACATGGGTTTGTTGAAAAACCGAGTAGTCGTGCTGCTTTATGTAGTCAGAATTATGGGGCATTAAATTTAAATTGTGGAAATGTAATGTATGAACCTCAAAGTCTAGAAGCACCTAAAGGGTTTCCAGATGGTGGACCGATTGATGGGAAAATCGCTTCGGCAGGAGGATTATTTGGAGGAACTCTTGACCAACAAACAACAAATCGTTGGTTCAAAAACACAATTAAGGGGGGAGAAAATACATTTACATGGAAATATACAGCAGCACATTCTACAAGTAAATGGCATTATTACATTACAAAAAAGGGATGGGATCCTAACAAACCGTTAACACGTGCTGAATTAGAACCAATTGGAACTGTGAAACATGACGGTTCGGCTGCATCAAATAATTTAACACATACAATTAATGTACCAACTGATCGTAATGGTTATCATGTTATTTTAGCTGTATGGGATGTAGCAGATACGTCAAATGCCTTTTATAATGTAATTGATGTAAATTTGGTAAATAATGAAACACCTGATACAGTAGCTCCAAGTCAACCAACTGAATTAAATGCCTCTAAAGTTTCTGCCAATAGTGTTGAAATAACATGGAAGGCTTCTACTGATAATATAGGTGTAAAAGAATATCAAGTGTTACGTAATGGAGAAGTAATTGATACGGTACCAGGTACAACTTTTATTGATAAAAAGTTAAAAGCAGATACGGAATATACCTATACAATAAAGGCATTAGACTCTGCTGGAAACATATCAAAAGAAAGTGAAAAACTAAAGGTTAAGACAACACATGCAATCCCAGATAAAGAGGCTCCGACTCAACCAAAAGGATTACATAGTATGGGTACAACAGCGACAACTGTTGATTTGATGTGGAGTCCGTCAGAAGATAATGTAGATGTTGACCATTATATTGTATATAGAGAAAGCGCTGGGGTTATGAATAAAATTGGGACATCAGCTAATACATCCTTTATAGATAAAGGTTTGAAGGCTAATACATCGTATAAATATGTAGTGACAGCGGTTGATTTAGCTGGAAATGAATCTAGTAGAAGTGATGTTTTGAATATAACTACTAAGTTAGAGGATTCCACATATGAAAAATGGGATGCAAGAAAAGTATATACTAAAGGTGATAGGGTAGTACATGAGGGAAAAGTGTATGAAGCGGTTCAAGATCATCAAGGAAATGGCGACTCAAATTGGATTTTTGCCTTATCGCTTTGGAAGCCAGTTTTGAATAAATGATAAGCTGAAAAAGGTAGCTAACAATTTTGGATTTCTCTTTAAAAATTAAGGGCCGTTCCAAATATAATTATCTAATGGATTAAATGATATGTTAATAAAGTGAAAATTTAATCGCCATCCTAATATTTACGAAATGAAATCAAAAAAGAATCCCAATGGGATTCTTTTTTTCTAATTTGTAATAGCGTATATTTTCACTGTGAATTTGCTAGTGGCACCAATTGGACTTGCAATATAATATTTAGTATTTGTGTAAGCTTCAGTCCTAGATTCATGTGAAATATTTTTCCAACGAGTAGAATCTATTCCTAGGGAAACATCAATCATTACATTGAAAGAAATAGTATAAGGATAATCTTTTTCTGAAGGCTCAATAACCCATTTTAATTCTTTGGTACCTACAGGTAAACTATCAATTTTAAAGTTTTGGCTGGATCGATTTTGTTGCCCTGATAAAGGACTAGATTCAGATGATATTTGTGAAATTAATATTTCTTTTTCATTTGAATGTATACCATTTAATTTAATGATACTATCAATTAAACCTGGACCGGGAAAATCAGCCGCGATGATACCAGAATGTTTAATTGCGCCTTGTTGTAAGAGTTCGGTCCCAAGTGTATTCATCCCCCCATAGTATACTTGTCCGTTTCTATCACGAGGGAAATCACTCCACGCATTAGTGGAATTCGTTTGAAGCAATTTAGGACTACTGTCAGTATTCCTACTCTCTTTTCCGCTTGCAACAAACCAAGGATATACATTATTTAAAAATGCGGCTGCGCCTCCCGTACCACTAAAATGGTTGAGATAAATTTTTCCATTATTAAAATTAATATTTGTATTTTGTAGATGGTTTTTTATCGCAATCCATTTTGTATATATTTCGTCTGGTCCGCTTCCAATTTCAAATTTATCTTGTATATTTAAACCTTCGTAATCAATCCCGTACAATTGAGCGGATGTAAAGTTTTGTAAGATTACAATTTTTCCGCGGGTATCTCCTAAAGTAGGGTTATTTCTATCTGAAGTTGGTACGGAATTAGGATCCCAAAAATATGAAGCATTAACGTTTTTATATTTTAAAAATATCTCCTCAAATGATAGAGATCCACTTTCAGGATTAGTTTCTTCTTTTAAGCGCATTAATATTGTTTCTGTTGGATGATCTTTTAAAAATTGAATGGTCTCTTTTAATACATCTTCAAACACTGCTTTTTGATTTACAACGCCATGATACATTGCAAAAGAATCTTTTACACGTTTAACACGCATATCTACATATCGAATTCCGGAATTTAATTGTTGGGATAAACTCATAGTTTGATTTCTTGTCAAATTTTCATCAAGAAAACTCGCTCCATGTAAAGCCATCGTACCGTGAGTCCCTGGAATAGATATTTCACTTATTTTTGTTGAACCTTCTATTTTCGACATCCACGATGGATTTTGATACCCTATATTGGATTCATAGGAGTAACCTGGATGACTATCAGCTAAAATAGTAGATGGTGTACTTAAACTTGCTAGTGTAATACAAGTAAGGATGCTAATTTTAAAGAAATTTCTCATTTTTATTTTGTTCATTTTTTCTCTCCTGACCTTTAAACAATTATTAGATGATTTTTTACTATATTTATTGTTTTTCATTCTTAAGATAATAAATTTTTGTATTTAAAAATAATTAACAATAGGAGGAGTAAGTTATTTGAGACTTTAATAATTTTTTATTATAAATTGTCCCTAATAGCCAAGCGGATTCTTGAAAACTCGAAGTATAGCCTCCAAAAAACAACTGTTTATCGTATTGAATACAAACAAAACAGAAGTCCTAAAAAAGACTTCTATTTTGTGACATATAATGAATGATAAGGTGGTAAACAAATCAAGATAATGTGATTGAGTGGTAAAAATTTATTAATAGCTGTTTTAGAATCTCTTATAACAAGGCTGATTACAAAAAGCGGATCTCTACACTGCTAATAAAAATTGAAAAATTCTACTCATTAAAACTTAAACTAACTACAGTTGCAATTGATTGGGCTGCATGTTCCCAGCTTCCATCTATAACTTTACCAATCTGCTGACCAAGTGCATTTAAATCATTTGGATTAACTGGAATTCCATTATACGCAGCAAGAATTGATAAAAGTGGAGCAGCAAATGGTGTCCAACCACCTCTATCAATATTAAATACAGGTTTATCTAGTACCTTTCCATCTTGTACTGTAAACTCATAATAAAATTGATCATCTGGACGAAAACTTAAATGATGAGAGATTTGCCCCTTAACATATTTTTTTCCTGCACCTAGATTTACTACTTCTATTTCCTTTACATTAAATTCATGTTCAAATACTTTGATTTTTTTGACTTCTGGACCATTTAAGGCAGCTTGAACGGCTGTTTCCAAATTGTTTTGTGCAAAAGGTTGAATACTTAATTGTGCCTCTTTTTGTTGAATAGGAACCTCCTTTTCTGCAGCAAACACCGAGGTAGTAGGTAGTGCACCTGTAGCTAACGTAGCTGCAAGTGCCGTTGTCATCATGATTTTTCGTTTCATCTTCATAGTTTTCCTTCCTCTCTTAAAGTTATGATATATAATTTTTTAAGATTGACACGGTACAATTTTTTCATAATGCACGCAAAAAACTGGTTTAAGAACTATGTGAAAAACGTGTCAGAAAATTAAAATTAATTATATATGTATTTTAAATGATATATATCTACACATATTTTTTCAATTTTTAGATAAATTAAACAGTAATTACTGCATAAGAGTCAATTTAGCACTTTATTTATCTATACACTTCCTATAAACACATTTAGTTCATAGTAAAAGTAATATATTTGATATTAAATGTCTTGCATAATGCGATAAAATTTCACAATTTTATCGCATTATATACAAAAAATGAAGAATTTAAATAAGTATGGTCCCAAAATTCGCAAGAAAAGAAAGAGAACTGCTATTAATACAGTAGAAGAATTTCAAGAAATTTTGAGCAGCGTTCACCAAATAGTTGATATAAGAGATGTATCGAGTTTTGCTGCAGGTCATATTGAGAAGTCAATAAACATACCTTATAAAAATTCTTTCACAACTTGATGTGGATGGTTATTAGATTATAAAACAGAAACTTTAATAATTTTAGATGAGGAAAAGGTTAAAGTGGAGGCAGTTATTAGAGAATTTGAATCTATTGGGTTAGATAATATTATTGCTTTTGCACCCTAAAAAGTAATACAGAAACTTAATAGATTTGAAAGTTACAAAGAAAAAACATCGATTGAATTATATCCGCATATAAAAAGTGGAAGTGTTAAGGTTATCGATGTGTGTAGTACAACAGAGTGGGAGGAAGGAAACCTTCATGATGCAATATATCACTTTAGGCAATCTATTTGAACAATTAGATTATATCCCGAAAAATTGTCCAATAGTTTTGCAATGTCGAACCGGATTGCGTTCCCCTATAGCAGCTAGTATTTTACAAAGAGCTAGTATAAAGGAAGTAGTGAATTTAAAGGGAGGATTTCTTGTATGGAAAGAAGAAGGTCACCATTCACGGCGACCTTCTTTACTATGCGTTATATCCAAATAATTTTAAATCTTCTCCTGAATCTGAAATGATTTTCTCAAATCGTAATCCTACTTTTTCTAAAAGCTTTCCTGAGGCGATGTTATCTATAGAAGTAATTGCTACAATTCGTTTCATGCCGAGCTTTTGTACACCGTATTCGATTATCGCAGAAGCTGACTCGTAGCCATATCCTTTTGAACGGAATGTTTCTAAAAAGGTAAATCCGATATCAACGTCTTCTAATGAATCTCTTTTAATAAGGCCACACATACCAAGTGGAGTGAGATCTTCTTTGCGTTCTACTAAGTAAAGGCCAAATCCGAGTTTGTTATACATATCGATAGGACCGTTTACAATATAATTTTTTGCATCTTCTAAGTTTCTAACTCCTTTGTCACCGATAAACTGAATCCATGCAGGATCGTTTACTAAATCAAGAATAAAAGGAGCGTCTTTTATATCAAACCAACGAAGATTAAGACGTTCAGTTTTAAGAACTATCAATTATTACACCACCTTTAAAAAGTTATAATAATTAGTATGGATTGTGTAAAACAAAAGTGCAACATATTTTAGTGGGGCTTTGTTTGTTCACATAAAGTTCGTTTGTTTTGTATAGAGAGATATTTTATAATTAGGATTGATTGTAAAGAGTGAGATGCTTATACAATGACTCCTAGGTGACTAGGAGTTTTTACTATATAACTATCATTATTACTAAATATGACACACTACACATTCTACTCAAGGAGGTACATAATGAAGAAATTATATAATGCATCGTTTACGTATTTGATTATCGGTTTATTATCAGGGATTTTTGCTAGGGAGTATGGTAAGTATAAAGGGATTTTAGGATCTACTTTGTTAAATCTTTTGCATACGCATACACTTGTACTTGGCTTTTTCTTCTTTTTAATTGCTTTAGGATTAGCAAAAGTATTCGCGTTTCATGAAGTGAAAGGGTTTAATAAGTGGTTTGTTTTACATAACATTGCATTAACTTTAATGTTAGGTTCGCTAGCAGCGAGAGGGCTTCTTCAGTTAAATGGAGCTGACTTTAAAGGGTTAACTTATATTGTAGGGTTTTCTCATTCGTTGATGGCAGTTACTTTAATTTGGTTTATGTTGTTAATAAAGAAATCGTTTAAAATGTAGTGAAAAAGAACTTGTAGCGTGTGCTGCAGGTTCTTTTTTTTATGTTCACGTCAAATAATCTTATTTTTCTAATTATTTTGTATAAAAATGGTATACTAATTTTAAACTTAAAAAGGAGAGTTGATTATGGAAATAACAATTGAACATGTAGTAAATGAATTAAAAGGCATACTTCCTGAAGATCGAGTAGTAATAAATATGACAGTAAGAGAGTTACATAGTAAAGATGAATCTTACCATAGTAGTAGTTTACCTGATGTAGTTGTTTTTCCAAAAACGACCGAAGAAGTTAGCGCGATAATGAAAATAGCGAGTCAGTATGGGACAGCTGTCGTTCCATTTGGAGTAGGGTCCAGTTTAGAGGGACATGTAATTCCTTACGAAAAAGGAATTACAATGGACTTTTCTCTTATGAATAAAATACTTGAAATAAGAGAAAAGGATTTTCTTGTGAGAGTACAGCCAGGGGTGACGCGCTCTCAGCTTAATAAAGAATTGAAAAAGTATGGATTATTTTTTAGTGTAGACCCAGGAGCTGATGCAACGTTAGGAGGAATGGCAGCTACAAATGCGAGCGGAACGACAGCGGTAAAGTATGGGGTAATGCGTGATCAAGTTCGAGATTTAGAAGTTGTTCTTGCTGATGGAGGAGTAATACATACCGGGAATTTAGCGGCGAAGTCATCATCAGGTTATCATTTAAATGGTATTTTCGTAGGCTCAGAAGGAACACTTGGATGTTTCACGGAGTTAACTTTAAAAGTATACGGTATACCAGAACATGTTATGGCTGCGAGGGCATCGTTTCCAACTATAAATGATGCAGTAGAAGCTGTAATTAACATATTACAAGCAGGTATTCCAATCGCGAGAATTGAACTCGTTGATGAATTATCTATGAAACAAGTAAATCATTACAATGAAACAAGTTACAGAGAAGAACCGACACTGTTTTTAGAGTTTCACGGCAATGAAGCAGGGTTAAAGCAAGATATTGAATTTACGAAAGAAATCGTTCTTGATCATAAATGTATAGAAATTGCGTTTGAGATGGAAACAGCAGCGAGAAATAAACTGTGGGATGCAAGACATAACTTAGCGTACTCTTACGTGCATAGTTATCCTGGTAAAAAGCTAATGAGTACAGACGTATGTGTGCCAATTTCGGAATTAGCTAGAGCGATTCAACATGCGAAAGAGGTATTAGATAAAGTAGGGCTTATTGGCGGTATTCTCGGTCATGTTGGGGATGGGAATTTCCATGTACTTTTAATGATTGATACAAATGATAAAGAGGAAGTGAAGAAGGCAGACGAAATAAATGAAAGTATCGTTCAGTATGCTCTTAAACGAGGAGGAACGTGTACAGGAGAACATGGCGTTGGAATCGGAAAACGAAAGTATCAAGAAGAAGAGCATGGGGCGGCATTATTTGTAATGGAGAAAATAAAGAAAGCTCTTGATCCGCAAAATATTTTGAATCCGAATAAGGTGTTTCAATTAAAAGATAGGGGCTGAGTGGATGAAAGTACTAGAAGCGATAAGTAATATAGCTGGAAAGTATTTTGCATTTTGGGCCGGCTGCTGCACTCCCAAGTGTATTAGCGGCAGTATGGCATAACATTGCAGGGCCAATATTAGCAACCATCTGGTCAAAAAATGCAAAGAATACTTTCAGCGATGAAAATGTATTAATAAATATAGAAAAATAGGAATGATAAATAATGCAAAAACGTATTGTACATTTTGAAGGAATGGTTGTATTTTTAGCCACGATTTATATGTATTCAATATATGAGTTTAGTTGGATTATATTTTTTGTATTCCTTTTAGCGCCGGATTTATCCATGTTAGCGTATGGGATCAATAATCACGTTGGTGCGAAAATATATAACGTATGTCATACATATATCATATCCATATTAATTGTTCTAATAGGTGTCTATTTTAAGATAGATACCGTTATAATGATTGGCTTAATATGGACAGCACATATTGGAATGGATCGAATGTTTGGATATGGATTGAAATATGAGACGGATTTTAAGGATACTCATATTCAACGGTTATAATTTGTTTTGAGAAGAGGGGAACGTTGAAGCAGAGAATTGCTATCGAAGAATATAATATCAAATGGGAAAGTGAATTTAATAAACTACACACTCTTATTAACAATGTAATGGAAGACAGCATTGTATCTATTGAACATGTTGGGAGTACATCTGTTAAAGGGCTTGCATCAAAACCAATACTAGATATTGATATTGTAATAGAAGAGTACGAAATTTTTCATGAGGTAGTAAAAAAACTTGAGAAGATAGGGTACTATCATCAGTTAGAATGGAGCTTTAAAGGAAGAGAGGCGTTTGGAAGAAAGGATACGTTCGTTCCATGGAACGGGGGAAATACAGTTTGGATGGAGCATCATTTATATGTGTGTGATAAAAATAGTGAAGAGTTGAGAAGGCATATAGCGTTTCGAGATTACCTTCGTGAACATACTAAAGTAGCTAATGAGTATGGAAACTTGAAGGAAGAGTTAGCAAGAGAGTCGAAAAATCGATCTAGTTATATTGAAGGTAAGACCGTATTTATTACAAATATATTAGAAAAAATAAACTAAGGCAGCATGGAATACATGCTGCCTATTGTTTTGAAATAGAAAGCTGCCATTATAAAACAAATACAAACTGGCCCTGTTGATTGATGCGGTTACTAAATATAATAGGAAATAAAATAGAAAAGAGCGGAAAAGAGGGAGCTTATGTACATACCAAAATATTTCGCAATACAAGATGAAGAGATGAAGTACGAAATAATGGAACAAAATAGCTTTGCGACATTATTTTCTCAACATAACGGAGAACCATATGCAACGCACTTGCCGTTGTTGCTAAATAGGGAGACCCTTACTTTACATGGTCACTTCGCACGACCGAATGAACAGTGGAAAGATATTGGGACTCAGCAAGTACTAGCTATATTTCAAGGACCACATAGTTACATCTCTCCGTCATGGTATGAAACAAACAATGCAGTACCAACATGGAATTACGTTGCAGTGCATGTATATGGTGAATTAGAAATTGTTGAAGATGAGAAGACATTAGTAGATTCTCTTCAAGATTTAGTAAATAAATATGAAGATCCAGAGAGCACCTACTCACTTAATGATGTAGATCCAAATTATATGGGAGGATTAAGTAAGGGAATAGTTGGATTCAAAATAAAGATAAATAAAATAGAAGGAAAAGCGAAGTTAAGTCAAAATCATTCTGTAGAGAGACGGAATTTAGTTGTGGAGAAACTTGAGAAAGTTGGTAGTGAGGAGAGTAAGAGGATTGCGGAGTTGATGAGAAAATAAAGCCTACATGAAAGGGAAATATTCTAAATAAGCGTATTTAAAAAGACCTTCTTAATTGAAGGTCTTTCATTTTTTAAAGTGCTTTTTCAGTTGTTGTTGAGTTGTAGTCTTTACTTACGTCAATAGATTGAACAAGGTCAGGTCTTTGGGGTGCCGGGAAATCCGCATGACCTGCTTGATATGTAAATGAACTATTTAGACCAATAGATACAATACTTAGTACAGATAATCCTAAAACGATAGAACTAATTTTTTTTATCATTTTAATGCCCCTTTCTCAAACGTTTTTTCTTTTGCTTGTAACGCTTTATGAAAATACTCACTTGCTTTTATATGGTTATTTTCATCGTAAAGTTTAATAGCTAACTTTTCTGAATATTCTTGAGTATAGTTATATAAAGATTCTTTGTCGAAATACGTAATTCCTTCAAGAATAATTTTTTCTAAGTCTTCAGTTGACTCGTTATTGTTAAGGGACTCTAAAATTTTAAAGTGAAGCATATATTCTTCATTGTTAAGTTCTGTACAAATTTTTAATCCTTTTTTAATAAATTCTGAAGCGATATTTATTTCACCGAGTTTAGAATGTTCTCTTGCTTGTAAGAAAATTGCTTTAAAATGTGTAGGCATTTTTGTTGTCACTTCAGATAAATGACGAATAGCTAATGTTGATAAGTTTTGATTAGCATATAGCCACCCTAAGTTATTACGTACTCTTAACAGTAATGATTCTTCATCCTGTTTCTGTAAAATGTTGATTGCCGAATTATATTTTTCCTCTGCTTGCTCGTATTGTTTTAAATATACAAATGCTGCGCCTAATACGCTTTCACAAGAGGCGACATTCTTTTCATACCCTACAGCTTTTATGAAGAATTCTTTCGCTTTGGTTGCATATTCAATAGCCTCAATTGGCTGGTAAAAATGATAATAGAAAATAGCCATTCGATAATTAAATTCCCCTTTTTCTAGATCATCAATGGCATTTACCAGTAGTCTCGCAGCTTTTTCATAATGTTCACTTGCTAAATTATAATTTGTTGTTAAAGTAGCATGAATTGCTTTAAATAAATGATAGTAGTAAGAAAGTTGGTGATTAGGTGAAATCGCGTAAGAATCTATCTTATTAAAACTGTCTTTTGTGATACTTAAACCATCAGTTAAAACTTTGAAACGAAAATTTAGTAGAGAATAGTATAATGCTAAGTTTTCATCTTCTTCAAAGTTTAGTTCCTTTTCCTCAATTTCATGCTTTAAGTTTGCCGCTTGGGACACATCTTGTTTTAACATAGCTAAATACCAGTCATTAAATAATTTTGTAATTTGTTCATTACCTTGTAGTTGAACGTTCATGAAATCCCCTCGCTTTTTGAATATTCTTATAAAATATAGTATCAAAAATAAAAATATTTAGAAATGATGTTTTATATTTCTCAATATTTGTTTAACAAGCTTACGAGTAAGTCTATTGGAATAGTGTAGAATTTGTTTTGAACTAAAGAAATGGCATCGGGGGATGTGCATTTTAAAGTTTTAGTTGAGTGGGGGGATATAAAAAAGGTGCGTTCACACAATTTATATGAACGCATCTTTTTACATATTAAACAATCAAGTGCCACAAAAAGTACGATAAGGGCGATTCGTCGGTGCAGGTGGAATGCAGTATTCTTCTTGATCTGTAGAATACGCATAAGGGTTTGATAAAGCTTCAAGAAGTTTCTCCATTACGCTATAGTCGTCATTTGTAACAGCTGCTTCTAATGCTTCTTCTACACGGTGGTTCCTCGGGATGATTGATGGGTTATTATTTTTCATCATCTCGTAGGCGTTTTCTTTCGATTGTTCTTGTCTGTCTAATCGAGATTGCCACAGTTTGTACCATTCTTTAAATTCAGGACTTTCAAATAGAGCTGTATTTTCGATAGCATCAAGAGTTAATGAACGGAATGTATTTGTGTAATCCGCTTTATATTTCTCCATCATTTTTAAAAGTTGCTCAATAAGTGAGTGATCTTGTTCTTCGTTGCTAAATAGTCCTAATTTCTTTTTCATTCCAAGGAACCACTGTTTTTCATACTGTACGCTAAATTTCGAAATTTCGTCTTGAGCGATTTTTAATGCTTCTTCTTCATCTTCGTGCAGAATTGGTATTAAAGATTCAGCTAGTCGTGCGAGATCCCATGCGGCCATATATGGTTGATTTCCATATGCATAACGACCTTGTGTGTCAATAGAGCTAAATACAGTTCCTTGGTCGTAATTGTCCATAAATGCACAAGGACCGTAATCAATTGTTTCGCCACTGATCGTTATATTGTCAGTGTTCATTACGCCGTGAATAAATCCAACAAGTTGCCATTTTGCGATAAGACTGGCTTGTCTTTTAATGACTTCTTGTAGTAATGCAGTATATCGGTTTTCATGAGATTCAATTTCTGGGTAATGCCTTTTTATCGTATAGTCAGCTAGTGATTTCAGGTCCTCTATTGAACCACGAGCTGCAGCATATTGAAATGTACCGACGCGAATATGGCTACTAGCTACTCTAGTTAAAATTGCTCCAGGTAACTTTGTTTCACGATAGGTTGGTTCACCGGTTGTGACAACTGCTAAACTGCGGGTAGTTGGAATATCGAGTGCATACATTGCTTCGCTAATAATATATTCACGTAGCATCGGACCGAGTGCAGCACGGCCATCTCCTCGGCGTGAATAGGGAGTAGGGCCAGAACCTTTCAGTTGAATATCGAAACGCTCACCTGAAGGAGTAATTTGTTCGCCAATTAAAAGAGCACGACCGTCGCCTAACATATTAAAATGTCCGAATTGATGGCCAGCATATGCTTGAGCTAATGGATGAGCTCCTTCTGGGAGTGCATTACCAGCGAAAATAGCAATTTCAGCTTCCTTTTTCAGTTCTTCAGGGGTCAAGCCAAGAGATATCGCTAATGAATGGTTTAGTTTAACTAACTCCGGTGAACTTACGGGAGTAGGGGGGATTTCTGTATAAAATGATTGTGGTAAAGTCATATAACTATTATCTAAATTCCAACCTGTTTCATTATTTTTAGTCATTGTATCTCCTCCTTTTTGTATTTTAAATTATGTATTTGTACGTATGTATTCTTTGTAAAGTTAACTAAAAGTATAATACAATATTTCCCCTTGCAATCTATTGTAAGGACTTCATTGTACTATGTCTATTTAACAGCAAATTTAAAACCTCCATTTTTAAAAATGGAGGTTTTATTATTATTTAATTTTTACAATTAATTTTCCTTTTGCTCTTCCAGACTCTGAATATTCCATTGCTTTTTGCGCATCTTCAAAAGGGAAAACTCGATCGATTACCGGTTTAATTTTTCCGGCTTCAATATAGTTTGCGATAGTACGTAATTGATCCCCGCTTGGCTTCATAAATAAAAATGAATATTGAGCATTATGCTTTTCTTCAAGTGCAGTAAGTTTTTTGCTGGCTAATGAAAATAAGAGAGTTTTAAAGAATCCTGAACCAAATTCTTTACCGAAGCGAGCATTCGGCATACCTGAAACTGAAACAATGTTTCCTCCGCTTTTTATAATATTGAATGATTTTTCAAGTGTTGCACCGCCGATTGTATCAAATACCGCATCATAATTTTTTAGTATATCTTCAAATTTCTCTGTTTTGTAATTAATAATTTCATCTGCGCCAAGAGACGTTACTAAATTCGCACCAGCTTCACTAGCAGTCGTTGTAACAATGGCACCCATTATTTTTGCTAGCTGAATAGCGAAAGTACCAACACCACCGGATCCAGCGTGAATTAAAATCTTTTGTCCTTTTTGTAATTGCATGATGTCATGTAATGCTTGATATGATGTTAAGCCAACGAGTGGAATCGAAGCAGCTTCCTCAAAATTTAAATTTTTCGGTTTTAAAGCTATATCATCTTCATGAATGGCTATATACTCCGCGAAAGTACCAATCTTATTTTTTCTTGGGCGTGCATATATTTCATCATCGACTTTAAAGTTAGTCACTTTTGCCCCAACCTTTACGATGACACCGGAAAAGTCATTACCAAGGATTAGGGGCATCTCATATTTAAGCAACATCTTCACTTTTCCATCGCGTATTTTAAAATCAATTGGATTAATACTAGCTGCATGAATTTCTGCGAGCACTTCATACTCATTAATTTCAGGAGTAGGTACCTCTGCCATACGCATTGGGACTTTTCCGTACTTATCAATTATCATTGCTTTCATTTCTTATACCTCCAAGTTTTAATAAAAGTTTTGCAATAGCTTCTCAATATCTAATACAAGATTTTTTAATAAACCTAATTTTGTACGTATATCAATATAATAAAAATTCTTTGTACCTTCTTTTCTCATTAAAATAATGCCAGCTTCTCGTAAAATCTTAAGGTGATGTGATACGGCTGGACGGGAAAGGTGTGTTTGCTTCGTGATTTCTCCTACACGTAATCCTGTTTGACATTCTGTTTCCATTAGCACTAATAAAATAGCTTGACGTGTTTCATCACCAATTGCCAATAATACTTTTTGAGAATCAATAAAATCTTTTTTTATAATATTTAATTGTTCTTGTTTATTCATTTCAATCACTTTGCCTCCAGGTAATTAGTCGAAAGGTTTAAGATGATGAACCATTACTTCGATACGGTAATGCTACATGATTGTTGTACGAGGTGCAATATTGAGAAAGAAAATCGAGACGAATGAATTTTTTATTGTTGAAAATTATAGGGAGATAGAAAAGGGATTGGAAGGATTACATAACACAATAGATGAAGTTTTAAAAACAAAAAATGATGTAACAATAAAATAAGCGGTCGTAACCTTGTATAATCCATAAGGTTACGACCGCTTATAATGTTTGTATTATTTTTGATTTTTACGATAGAACATGGTTCAACGTAAAGTACATTCTTTTGTTTTACACTTTCATACAGACACAATTCAGGTGGATTATAGATGTATGAAAAGGTAAAAGGAATTTTGGGGCGTAATCTATCTATATGATAATTTAAAATGAAATATAAGTCTATATTTTAATGTTTTTTTTGATTATATTTATGTCACTGAGCTCAGAACAATGATGTGGAGGGTAAATATATGAATGTACCAGTTTTAATTGTTGGAGGGGGATTATCTGGGTTAGCGTCTGCGTTATTTCTTGCAAAACATAACATTGAGTACTTACTTATTGAAAGGCATCCGTCTACTGCCATTCATCCGAAAGCAGGCGGTCTTACTTTACGTACAATGGAGTTATTTCGAGAATTAGGTTTGGAAAAAAGAATTAAATTGGCAGGTAAAGCATTAGAGAACTGCCGAGGAAGAATAGCAGTTCATACAATAGCTGAGGCGAATAAAGAAGAATTGGAACAAATGAGAGCGACACAATACGGAAACGATGAAGAGTTACTTCAAAAAATAGAAAAGATTAGTCCATCAAAACAAACTGCGTGTTATCAAATTATTTTAGAAGAGGTGATGTTACAAGAAGCGAAAATGCTAGGCGGGCAACTATCTTTTTATCATGAATTAGTTTCATTTGAACAAAATGAAAACGGGGTAAAAGCAAAGATTCGAAATCGTGAAACAGAAAAAGAAAGTGTCATACATTGTGACTATGTAATTGCAGCAGATGGAGCGAAAAGTAAAATACGTGAGCAGTTAGGGATTAAAACTGAGGGGCGTGGAACCATTGGTGGCTATTATATGAATATTTATTTTGAAGCAGACTTAAGTGAGTTTATACAAGGAGACGCATTCGGTTTTTCTATGGTACTTCATCCAGAGGTTCTTGGTGCACTGATCCCAGTAGATAACGTAAAAAAATGGATTTACCATGTAGCCTACGATCCATTAAAAGGAGAGGGACCAGAGGATTTCACGATGGAACGTTGTAAACAAATTATTCAAATAGCAATTGGAAGTACAAATATTGAGTCAGAAATATTAAGTGTTTTACCGTGGGAAGCGGCCGAAAGTACAGCGGTGAAATTTCAAGGAAATCGAGTCTTTCTAGTTGGAGATTCAGCACATATTATGCCGCCAACAGGCGGATTTGGTTCAAATACAGGAATACAAGATGCGCATAACTTAGCTTGGAAATTAGCGGCTGTTATAAAAGGGAAGGCAAAACCAAAATTGTTAGAAACATATCATGAAGAGAGACACTCTGTTGCAAAATTAACGACAGCTTATGCAAGTAGTTTACTGTTTCGTGCTGCGAAGAGAGAGAAAGGCAGTTTGAATAATATGGATGGTTTAGCTGTTACAGCTGGATATCAGTATTGTTCAGAGGCGATTATAGATAATTCAGTCACTCCACATAGAATGGATAGCATAGAGTTGAACGGAAGACCTGGAACGCGAGCGCCACATGTATGGGGAACGTATGAAGGAAAGGAAGTTTCTATATTAGACTTATTCGGTAACAGTTTTGTATTACTTACAGGAGTAAAAAATAGTTCTTGGGCTGAGGCAGCACATACTGTTTCAGCTAAATTAGGAATAAATATAAAAGGGTATCGTGTTGGCTTAAGTGGAGACTTTGTTGCTCCAGAAGATATTTTTAGCAAATTATATGGTATAGGGAATGGAGGTGCTGTATTAATTAGACCAGATGGCTTTATCGGATGGCGTTCGGAAAAAACGGTAGTAAATCCAGATATAGTATTGGAAGAGGTAATGAGAAATTTATTATGTGATTTTTAAGTAACTACGGAAATATTGTTTTATGTGCTTCACTGTACTGAAAAAAATATTCACAAATTTCAATAGGTTTGATATTATTAAATTCGACAAGTTAATAGAGGCCGGAGATATTTGAGAAAAGCCATAAATTTATTTAGGGATACAGGAGTGTAGCCTAAATAATTTATGGCTTTTTTTATTGAATGAACCGTGCATAATAGGGAGTTACATGTGAAAAGGAGGGCTATGGAAATTAAATAGGATAATATTAGTTTTCTATATTAATAATATAGAAAACATTTTTAAGATTGGAATTTTAATATAGGTTTATAAAAATAATGAAAGTGTGTCTTCTATTTCGTGTAAATCTTATTAGCTTGTTGAAATTTGCAACGTAGGAAGGGTTAGAAGGATGAGAAAAATTATTAGCGTTTTAGTTATTTTCTTTATGACGGGAAGTATCTTTGCTGGGGGAGCTGTTCATGCAAAGACAGAAGGAAAGCATGAGGGGAATGCGAATAAGTTTTTAAATATTGCACATCGCGGAGCAAGTGGACATGCACCTGAGCATACTTTTGCTTCTTATAATCTAGTGAAAAAAATGAAAGCGGATTATTTAGAGTTAGATATCCAATTAACAAAGGATGGCCAATTAATTGCAATGCATGATACAGCAGTTGATCGCACTACAAATGGAACAGGCGAAGTACGTGATAAAACGTTAAGCGAAATAAAGAGTTTAGATGCAGGATCATGGTTTAATAAAGCGTATCCAGAAAAGGCTAAGCAAGAGTATGTTGGGCAAAAAGTTCCAACTCTTGAAGAAATTTTTCAAAAGTATGGAAGAAGTATGAAGTATTATATTGAAACAAAATCACCAGATGTGTATCCAGGAATGGAAGAGAAATTGTTGGCGTTGTTACAAAAATATAATTTAGTAGGCCAAAACATGTCTTCTAGCCGTGTTATGATTCAATCATTTAGTAAAGATAGTTTGAAAAAGATTCATAGTATGAATGAAAATATTCCGTTAGTTCAATTGCTTTGGTATTATCCAAATGAAAACAATGAAATTGTTGAATGGTCTGGCATTACACATGAACCGAAAAGTGTAACAAATGATGATTTTCAAGAAATTAAAAAGTATGCAGCTGGTATTGGACCAAACTTACGTAATAATAACGGAGAACTAATTATTGATGAGTCATATATGAAACTGGCTAGGAAAAATGGACTGTTAATTCATCCTTATACAATTAATGAGAAACCAGATATGAGACTGTTAATCAAATGGGGTGCTACAGGAATGTTTACAAATTATCCGGATCGATTACATAGTGTATTGAAGGAAAAATAAGTGGAAAAGGGTATACCAGTGTTTTAGGTATACCCTTTTTAATTTAACTCCCCGATAAACAGAATCTCTTTTTCATAGCATTCATCTTCATCATAAATAATTTCTTGAAAGCGAAGTGTTTGGAAGGAATGATAAACTGAAATTTCCCATGTCTCCCAAAAATCAATTTCATTTGAAAGAAGGATCCATTTTTGACATTCACTATTTCTATTAAAGAAATTATGAAAATAGTCCTCATTTTTAAATATAATGATTTGCGAATCCCACAAATTATTTATAGAAATCAAAACAACAACTCGATATGTATGTGTATCGCTCGGTTTCATATTTATTAAATGATTTGCTTGATTTAATAAGGTTTGAATACACAATCGTTTTACTTTTCTAGGTGTTTTACGAGAGGCAATAAAAGCTTGCGAAACTGGCAATAGCATATTCCAATATTCATCGTTATAGAAAGTAGAAGGGAATGTTTTTGTATGTTCCTCAATTCGCTTTATCATAGTGTTTGTTTTTCGTTTCATACCACGTATTTTCTTTTCACGCATTGAGAGTCATCTCCATAAATTTTTGTAATGCAGCAGAGTGATATATATCTTTTCTAGTAATAAAAGTAGTAGGAACTTTTTTGAAGCTATTTGGCAAAGGATTGAATGATATGTCATGTTGATGACTATTTAAAATAGACTTCATCATAATTGCTACGCCCATACCTGATTTTACACATGCGAGTATCGCTTCAATTGTTCCAAACTCTAATACTCGTTTAGGTGAAATTCCTTCTTCTTGAAGCCAATTTTCTAATAAATTTCTATAATAGCACCCGTGACTAAATGCAAGTAAATTCATGTCTCCTATGTCTTTAAAGGAAGATAAAGGCTTTTTGCTAGTGAGAACTAATTCTTCTTCACGAAATATATTTGTATGAAGTTCAGCATGCTGAGTAGAGCCAGCTATAAACGCTCCATCCAGTTTTCGTTCCAATACAAGCCTAATCAATTGTTCCGTCGTATTTGATTCTAAAATCAATTCGACTTTTGGGTATTTCTCATAATAGGCCGTTAATATAGATGGAAGTCTTACAGCGGTTGTAGATTCTGTACATCCAATTTTTAAAGTGCCCCTTGGTTCGATCCCATTACTTTGAACTGCTTTAACAGATTCATCCATTAAGTGGATAATTTGTTTAGCGTATGTTAATAAAATCTCACCGTTAGAAGTTAAAGTTACACCTTTTCCGTTTCGGTAAAATAAAGGTACACCTAGTTCGTTTTCTAGTTGTTTCATACGCATTGTTACGCCAGACTGTACATAGTTTAAATTTTTAGCTGCGTGAGATATGTTTTTTTCTTTCGCAACTTCGTAAAATACAGTTAAATCTTTTATATCCAAGTATCATCCCTCCATAAAAGGTATCATTTTTTTTGATGGATTACATGATAAATCTTTATTTTATATGATATCAGAACTTTCATACAATGGAAGGGGATGGAGGGATTATTGTGTTAATGGAAGAAAGGATAAATGGTACTTATAAGTGGGTTATGTTAATTTTTGCGACAGTTGCTCAAACAACAGCGACCCTTATAACGTATGGTGTTGGAGCATTTGCTTTATTTTGGAAAGAAGAATATGCACTTACGAATACGGAGGGTGGATTGTTAGTAAGTGTTGTAAATATAGGACCGCTATTTTGTATGCTTTTTGTTGGGCGGCTACTTGATCAATACAATGAAAAGTTGTTAATTTCGATAAGTTCATTTTTACTAGGAGGTTCGTTTTTACTGACTAATATGGTCAACGGATTTAATGGGTTACTCTTTGTACTTTTATTAGTAGGAACATTTTATAGTGTTTCGCAGCCAGGAGGAAGTAAGGTGATAATGAAGTGGTTCCGAAAAGAAAATCGTGGGTTAGCGATAGGGATTAGACAAGCTGGTATACCGATTGGTGGCACGTTAGCGGGAGTATTAATCCCGTTTCTTACAATAAAATATAATATGGCTTATGCGGTAAATAGTATTGCATGCATTTGTATAATTGGAGGGTTTTTATTTTTTATATTTTATAAGGAACCATATATTCAGGAGAAAGTTAAACAAGAACGTATTAAACTTTCTTTTTGGATGCAGTTAAAAGAAGTGATGTGTAAAAAAGAGTTGTATGCAATTTATATAACTGGTATTTGTATGATTTCATTGCAAATGGTGTTAGTTGGACATTTTATAAAATTTTTAGTAACAGAACAATCAATTACACCAATTTTAGCCGGAAAAGTATTTTCCGTTATGTTCTTTTCTGGAATGGTTGGTAGGGTTATATTAGCAGCTACTAGTGATTTGTTTTATAAGGGGAATCGGCGGACCCCTTTATTTATAACTGTTTGTATTTCTATTTTCTTCATTCTAATATTAGTAATGAGCATACATACAATAACGAATGTATTGTATGGTGTGAGTGCATTGTTAGGGTTCTTTTCAATTGGATGGTTTAGTCTTTTTATAGCTGAAGTTTCAGAATCAGCAAGTGAAGAATCGGTAGGGATGACAGTAAGTTTTGCACTTACATTAAATCAAATTGCCATTATTGTTGCGCCTGCTTTATTTGGTTATATTGTAGATAAGAAGGGATATACGTACGCGTGGTTATGCATAGTTGTATTACTAACTATTTCAGCGGTTAGCTTATATAGGAAGTATAGAAAATGAAGGAATGTTAGCAATGTAAATTTTTTATGAAGAAAGTCTAAAGAAATGTTGAATGAGCGACATTTCTTTTTTTATTTGTTGTATAATCAAAATGTAAATGAAATTCGTTTTCAATTTCGTTCATTACCTCTTTTGAAATTACCTGTAATTTTAGCCATAATTAGCTGTTTTTCTTTATCGTTATTTGCATGATTTATTTTATTTAAAAATTTTTCAGCATCATTTCCTTTTAATACAATAATCTGTTTTTCGTAATATTCAATTAATGCCATGTTATTTTTTATTATCCGATAATGAAACATCTTATCATCTAAACGATTGCGTTTATCGGTGTTTTTCATATTACATCTCCATTCTTTTTAGTATGTAACAAATGTTACAAAAGAATTTGAAATTATAGTTTAATGCATCCGATTGTATGTTGGAAATTTTGCAAGAAAGAAATACAATAGAGAGTAGTAAAAATTGAAAATGAGAAAAAGGAATCTAGTTTTAACAGAGTGAATATTAAATAATATTATAATATACTTGATAATTAAAAGATATAAAATAGAATGGATGTACGTTAAGTGAAACTAGATAAAAGAGGGTTCCTAGTATGTTAAAGAAATGGTTAATCGTTTTCTTTATTTTTGCTGTTTTTTGTGGAAGTGTTGTTACACTAATACATGCAAATAAAGGAAAAAAATATGATACAAAGGCATTTTCTAATGTAAATAGTAAGCAAAAAGATGTTAAGCAGGAAGTTGATGCGAATGAGAAAAAGCGTTATGAAATTGCAGCTGGAAAACTAGATCAGTACTTAAAAGATAAAGGATTTAATGGGAGTGTTCTTGTAGCAAGTAAAGATCATGTCATTTTACGAAAAGGCTACGGTTATGCGAATGTGAAAGATCAAGTATTAACAACGCCAAGAACGAAATATCGCATTGGGTCTATTACGAAAACAGTAGTTGCAATATCTATTATGCAACTAAAAGAAAAAGGGAAGTTGAACATTGAAGACAATGTAAATAAATATATCCCATCGTTTCCAGCAGATAAAAATATTACGTTACGAAACTTGTTAACACATACGTCTGGATTACCAGAACAGGGACAAGGTAGTGTTGACGCAGCATCACGGTTAAAATTAGTAACGTGGATTGGGGCACAAACGTTACAATTTCCAGCAGGGACAGGATGGAAATATACAGATTATAATTATATGGTGCTTGCATATATTGTAGAAAAAATATCGAATAAACCACTTGCTGAATATGTGAAAGAAAATATTTTGACTCCTGTTGAAATGAATGAATCTGGAATGGGCGCAACACTCCCAGAAGATATTTTCTTAGCAGAAGGGTATACGAAAAAAGATAATAAGTTAATAGCCACGCCTCGCTTAAAAATGAACTGGCTGTATGGTTGTGGTGAAATGTATACGACTGTTGAAGATATGAAAAAGTTAGATGAAGCTATTATGGATGGTAAACTACTTTCCAAACAAAGTGTATCAGATATGTTTTCTGCATCACCTGCAAGAAAATATGGATTTAGTTTCTATATTTACCCAGATTATTATCATAACCACGGTGTATTAGCTGGCTGGAACACTTTTAATAATTTTAACTGGGATAAACGAACGTTTGTCATATTATTTTCTAACGTCCAAAATGGTATGAATGATGCATTTAATCAAGAATTTAGGAAAATGGCGAATGATTTAATAGAAGGAAAGTAATTATAAAAAAATCGGTATTGATATGTAATTATCAATACCGATTTTTTTATTTTGTAAAGTTTTACTTACTGAATAAAGTGAAACTTTAATCAGCAGGGCCCGACCTAACTTCTTTGCTTTCGCTGAATTTTGAGGTGGGGGTCTTACTGCCCACAAATAGCGGGATAAATAGGTGAAAAAGGTGATTGGCATTTGAATAAATCTAAATAGGTCGTTAAATGCTAAGTAATGCAAAGAACAATTGGTAATTTTTACATTGATAAAAAAGCTTGAGCTTCACACTATGTGAAGCTTTACAGTATTGGAGACAAGAACAGGAGGTTGGAAAAATGAAAAAAGCAATAAAGTTTTGTTTAATAGCTACATTATCTACAACGATTATTAGTGGATGCTCTTTTGAGGGTAACAATGAAAATGTTAAAGGGAAAGAAGGAGAAAAAGTAGAGGTACAGAAAAATGCTGGGAAATATACGATGCCAGATGAAAAAGATAAACATGAAGGTACATGGCTGCAATGGCCACATGAATACACATATGGTGAAGAGTATAAGCAGGAAGTTGAACCTATTTGGGTTAAGATGGCAAGTGCTTTAACTGAGGGTGAGAAAGTCCACATTGTTGCATATGACCAGGAAGAAAAAGAAAGAATCAATAACCTTTTAACAGATGAAGGGTTAAATATGGAGAAGATTGATTTCTTTATCGCGCCTACTGATGATGTATGGGCAAGGGATAGTGGACCAATTTTTGTTTATGACAGCAACAAAAATCTCAAAATATTAGATCCAGCATTTAATGGTTGGGGGAAGAAGACACCTTATAAAAATGATGCTCAAATACGTAAGAATGTTAGTAAACAATCAGGAATTGAAAGAATTGATTGGGGGAAATTTGTCCTTGAAGGCGGCGCAATTGAATTAGACAGCAATGGGACTGCTTTATTAACTCGAAGTGCGGTAACGAATAAAAATAGAAATCCTGATTTATCAGAAAAGGAAATTGAAAAATATATAAGTGACCTTGGGGTATCAAACTTTATTTGGTTAGACGGAGTACCTAATTTAGATATTACGGACTTTCATATCGATGGATTTGCTAAATTCCATAATAAATCTACCATTGTAACGATGAAAGAAGATGACCTAGCTGAATGGGGTTTATCTAATAAAGATATGGATACATTGTTAGATGCCAAAAATGCTTCAGGACAGAAATATAAGTATGAATACTTGCCGCTTAGTAAAGAAAAGGTTGCTTTAGAGAATGGAAAAACTCTCGATTATAAGGGATCGTATATCAATTATTATATTGGGAATACAGTTGTATTAGTGCCTAATTATAATGATCCGAATGATAAAATCGCAAACGATACGATTCAGAAGTTATACCCAGATCGTAAAGTAGTCGGTATTGATGTGAGGGAGTTGTATAAAAACGGCGGTATGATACATTGTGTGACACAACAACAACCAATTGCATTGAAGTAATTGATTGTAATTTCGTTGTGCTGCTTATATAGACAAAATAGGTGAAATCTTATCTTTATCTATTTTGTCGTTCCTTATTATTTGTAAAAATAAAATTTAAATATAATGATAATTGAATTGTAGTGTATGTTCGCTTTTCGTTTTATATGGTAAAGGAGAAAAATGTTTGTGTTAAAGAATTTTAAAATAGTGTTTTCGTATTTCCCTATCGTTTTACAGTACATTTTAAATGTAGCTTTAATTTGCTTAGGAGTTGTTCTAAGTGTGTTTCTTATGAAAGAAGTCATTCAGTTTATACAAGAACTGAAATTGGATGGTAATGAATCTAGTTATCATTTAATTGATAGTATCGTCGTATTCTTTTTGTACTTTGAATTCATCGTAATGATTATAAAGTATTTTCAAATGAATTTTCATTTTCCATTACGATATTTTATATATATAGGTATAACAGCTATTGTGCGTCTCATTATTATAGATCACGATAGTCCGTTAGATTTATTGTTATATGCCTGTGCAATCTTTGTATTAATTAGTGCGTTGTTCATTGCGAATTCTAAAATGATGCGTCGTGATTTAGAATAGTGGACATTTGTTGTTGAATTAAATAAGATATTTTATCTTTTTGAAAAAAGGAGTAACGGTATTGAAAGAAATAATCTTAACCAGCCTCATAATGATAGGGTTTATGATTCTATTATTTAATTGTATACTTTCATAATTTAAAAGAATAAAAGGTTAATAGAGAAAGAGGTTTTTGTAAATATGATTCATTACAATAATCAAAATAGTTTACATCAAATATTTACATTAAAAGGGACAATTATAAGAGATATTTTCCCGCAAATCGTATTATATACGTGTATTTCAACGATAGTAGCTGTGATTAATTATTACTATACAGAAATAAATATAAATCAGACTCCTTGGGTAATCGTCGGAGGAGCTTTAGGATTACTATTAGTGTTTCGTACGAATACTGCCTATGATCGGTACTGGGAAGGTAGAAAGCTCTTTGGCACGATTGGTGCTTGTACTAGAAATTTAGCAATTAGTTTTTTATGTCATTGGGATTCTAAAGGGAAGAGTATGGAGCAGGAAAAAATAAAATTTTTACATTTATTAATTGCATTTCCAAAGTTAGCGAAAGGACACTTGAGAGAGGAAAAAAATCTATCTGAAGTGAAATCATTGCTCGCTGTCTGTTCTGAGAAGGAAAAAGCACTTTTGGTTGAGTCCAATCATTTACCGATTAGTATAGTTTTTATGTTGAAAACTATACTATCAAAAGGTTTGAAAACGGGGCAAATTCATCCAAATGCGATAATTAGTATGGAAATGGATTTGAATACGTTACTTACATCTGTGGGTGGATGTGATCGTATCAAAACAACACCTATTCCTTTTGCATATTTTGCTCATATAAAAATTTTATTGATTATATTTTGTGCGACTTTACCGATTGGTCTTGTTGATAGTCTCGGATGGTTTACAGTACTTGCGACTACGTTTATAAGTTTTGCATTCATAGGTATTGAAGCAATAGGGGTTGAAATTGAAGATCCCTTTGGTCAGGATCCAAATGATCTTCCGCTAGAAGGAATTTGTATAGGAGTAGAAGCGCATTTAGTGAATTTATATAATCAAAACGATCTATTAGAAGTAATGGGTTTGAATCTTGATACAAAAATCATTTAATCATTTATTGTTGTTTTAAAATAGGTTATTTAAAAAACTTGTCAAGAGTCAATTTAAGGCTTAACGTCAGCTTTATATTTTTTATATAAATATATAATATTTCTCCATGCTATAATCCATTCATGAAATATACGCGGTTCATGAGTTGTAATGAAAAGAGAAATGAATTGAGGAATAGTTGGCTTTGTGAAATCAGTTATGTAACTACTATTAAAAAGCGAGGTAAATAATATGGAACAAAAACATAATGGGATTATTTTTACTGCAATACCAGACGAATCGAATGAATATTATCAACCATTTTATGAAGACTTGATTTACTTTAATGAATGTTTAAATGAAAAGAAATCAATTGCGGATCAACTTATATCTTTATCTGTTGAAGAACAAGACTTTCATACGAGCTGTTTTGAGTATGATGATATTTGGCTAAGAGATGTTGCACCGGTTGTCACAAATCATCTAGTTAAATTTAAATATCGACCAAATTATTTGCCAGATGATCAAGGGCGATATTTAGATCAACAGTTTAATAAATGGTTGAAAAAGAATGACTTTGAATATGTGAAATCCCCATTAATATTAGATGGTGGTAATCTTATTTGGAATAAAAAAGATACCGTAATATTAACAGAACGTATATTTGATGATAACGATGATTGGACAGAAGAGGAAATTATTGAGCAGTTAGAATGGGATTTAGAGGTGAGTCGAGTTATTATTATTCCTGCTGAAGAAGGGGATGTACTAGCACACGCAGACGGAATGGTTAAATTTATTGATGAACATACAATGTTTATTAGTGATTTTTTAGGAGATCATGAATTTAGATATAGTGTTCAAGAGATTATTCAAGAACAAATGCCAGAAGCTGAATTTATAGTTGTTCCTTCATCATATACAGAGAAAGGACAATATGATCAAGAGATAGCATCAGCAAAAGGGTTGTATATAAATATGTTAGAATCATGTGATGCTCTTTATGTTCCTAAGTTTGGACTAGCCAAAGATGAGGAAGTTTTACGATATATTCAACAGTATACGGAGAAGCAAGTTATTCAAATTCATGTAGGAGAAATATCAACAATGGGAGGCGCAATGAATTGTTTAACGTGGTATTGTCCAAGCCATTTGTTACCTTCGAAAATGAGAAGATTGAAAAATCAGAATGAAGATTTTTCAATGAAGAAGATTTTTGATTGGTTTTAATAAATAAGTAATGAAAAGAAAATATATTCAAGGAGTATTGATATGTATACCATCGCTGAGTTTTCTCGGATTTGTAAAATGAGTACGCGGATGTTAAGACATTATGACAAAGAGGAGATATTAAAACCGGCATATGTGAATCCGGTTAATGGGTATAGGTATTATGAACAAGAGCAGCTGGAAGTAGCATTGAAAATAAAAAAGCTAAGGGAGTATAAATTTCCTCTTCCAAAAATTAAAATTGTTTTGCAGTCATCGGATCAAGATTCGTTTGTTCAACATATACAATCACAAATTATCGAGTTGTCTCATGAAGTGAAGCAAAATTTACAGGTTATTTCAGAAATGAATGAAATGGTAATGGTGAATAGTAGTCTAAATATTGCTCGCCATAGAAGTTACGATATATTAATGGGAATGAGGAACGAAGTAACGCTAATTACTCAAAGAGTAAAAATAGATATAGATGATATAGATGATTATTTTTATGACTTATATGAAGAGGTACAAAAAAATAACTTTCAAATAGTCGGTTCTCCATCTGCAGTCTTTTATGATGAAGAATATATTCCAAGTAACAGTGATATTGAGTTAAGAATTCCGGTTATGCAGGGGAATGATGAAGACGTAGCACCAAAGTATGAAATGAAACAACTAAGTCCACATCATATCGTTACTACTATGCATTATGGAAGTTATGACTATATAGGTTACGCTTATATAGCGTTAGAAGAATGGGTTGAAAAAAATGGGTGTGTAATAGTTAATTCGCCATATGAGGTTTATATAAAGGGACCTGAATGTGATTGTTTAGCAGAAGAGTATGTGACACAAATTTGTTTTTTAGTTACGAAAATAGAATGAGAATAAGGATTGACATTAACATTATGTCAATCCTTATTCTATGTACGAAAGCAATTTATCATAATAAAAAGGCGAAATAAAGAGTCACCTTATAAAGTTGCTACAAGTAAATGAAGATATTCCTGTTGACCTTAACACGATGTCAAAGTATAGACTGTACGTACATTCATATAAGGGGTGAACACGTATGAGAAATATAGAAAATAGTTTGTTTTATATGCCTGCGGAATGGGAGAAACATGAAGGTACATGGCTCCAATGGCCACATGATAAAGCACATAGAGGTGAAGGTTATAGAGCTAAGTTAGATGATATTTGGATATCGATGGCAAAGGAGCTTCACTATGGAGAAAATGTCCATATTGTTGTATGTGATGAAGAAGAGAAAATACATGTCCAATCGAAGTTAATGGAAGCTAATGTAAATATGGATAAAATTGATTTCTTAATTCAAGAAACTGATGATATTTGGATAAGAGATAACGGACCAATCTTTGTAACGGATAAGGAAGGGAATCGCTGCCTAACGCACTGGATATTTAATGGTTGGGGAAATAAATATCCGTACGAAAAAGACGCTAATATTCCGAATAAAATAAGTGAAATGTATCGCATTCCAAAAGTTGAATCTAGTGTCTGTCTAGAGGGCGGGGGAATTGAGATAAACGGAAACGGGACCTTAATGGCGGCGAAAACGTCTATTATAAATGAAAATCGAAATCCCACACTAAGTCAGAAAGAAATTGAAATGGAGTTAACGAAATATTTAGGAGTAACGAATTTTATATGGATAACTGGTATACGCGGAGAAGATAATTATGATGAAGATACGGATTATCATATTGATGGCGCGGCACGGTTTGTAAATGAAAATACGATACTGTATGAATATGATCCTTTCGGTGAAGGAGAGCCATACCTTTTGGAGGCGTACGAAAAGCATTATCAAGAATTGCGACAAGCGAAAAATATAGATGGAAAGCCATTTCAGCTCATTCCAGTACCAGTAACAAGAAAAGTGGTAAAAGAAGCAGACTGTAAGGGTTCATATTTGAATTTTTATATTGGTAATGAAGTCGTATTAGTTCCTGTATATGGTGATGAACATGACAAGTTAGGGCTGCAAATTATTGAAGGTCAGTTTCCAGGAAGAAGAATTGTCGGTATTTATGTGAATGAATTGTATGCGTATGGTGGTATGATTCACTGTGTGACGCAGCAGCATATAGAATAGAGTAATTCAAATGAAAAAGCATGCAGAGCATATACTCTGCATGCTTTTTATAATGCTGAAAACTCCTCAACAAGTTGAGTGAATTGTTTCAATGCACTTTCAATCGGTTCTGGCGTAGTTAAATCAACACCAGCTTTTTTCAATAGGTTTAGTGGATAATCAGAACTTCCACCTTTCAGGAATTCAATATAATTTTTCTGAGCATTCGGATCACCGCTTAATAGTTTATCAGCGATTTGAATGGCAGATGCGAATCCAGTTGCATATTTGTATACGTAAAACGGGCGGTAGAAATGAGGGATTCTAGCCCATCCGTATTTTACTTCTTCATCAAATACAAGTGAATCACCGTTATATTCTTTAAATAGTTTTTCATAAATTTCACTGAAGACTTGTGCATTTAATGGTTTACCTTGTTCCGCCATTTCATGTGTGATTTTTTCAAATTCTGCAAACATAATTTGTGTAAAGAAAGTACCTTTGAATTTTTCAATAAAATGGTTAACTAAATGGTTACGCACGTTCGTTTCTTTTGCTTCTTTTAATAAATAGTGAATTAATAACACTTCATTTACTGTAGAAGCGACTTCTGCCACAAAGATAGAATAATGTGCAGAAATTCTTGGTTGGTATCCATGTGAATAGTGCGTATGCATACCGTGCCCGCATTCATGAGTAAGAGTGAACAGGCTATTTAAATCATCGTGATGATTTAAAAGAATGAAAGGATGAACACCATATACACCAAAGTTATAAGCACCAGAACGTTTTCCTGGTGTTTCTCTTACGTCTATATATCGTTTATCTTTAAAACTTTTTAATGTCTCAATATATTCTTCTCCTAAAGGAGCTAGTGATGCAATCATAATGTCAAATGCTTCACTATATGGGATGTCTTGTTTTGCACCTTCTACTAAATCGACGCCTAAGTCGTATTGTCTTAGTTCATCTACGTTTAATTTTTCTTTTCGAATTTCATTGTATGTATGTAATGTTTGAATGTTTTTTTTCGTTGTATCAATAAGGTTTTCATATACTTCTTTCGGAACCATATCGCCAAATAATGATTTCTCTAGCGCTGATGGATAGTTTCTTAGCTTCGAAACGGTAACATTATTTTTAATAGCAGCGGATAAAGTAGATGCGATGGAATTCTTTAACTGAACATATGGTTTGTAATATGCTTTATAAGCTTCTTTACGCTTTTCACGATTCGTATCTTCTATTAACTTTGCATACATTCCGCGTGTTAAGTTCACTTTTTCTCCATCGTCAGTCGTCACTTCACCAAATAATATATCTGCATTGTTTAACATACCAAATGTGTGCTGTGGAGAAGAAAGAGCTTCACCCATCTGTGATAAAATTGCTTCTTGGTCCTTATTCAATACGTGTTTTTTATAACGATATAATTCAAATAAGTCTTCTTTATAATATTGTAAGCCTTCTGTTTCTTCTATGTAAGAATGTAATGTGCTTTCGTCTATGCTAAGTAAGAAGGGGGAAAAGAAAGATTTAGCTGCACTTACTTTTACGTGTAATTGTGATACTTTATCGACAAGAGATTGCGCGTCAGTATCGCGTGTATCAAGGTCAGATTGTAATCGTGCATAAGCGAACATTAAAGATATTATGCTAGAAATTTCTTCACTCTTCGTTAAATAAGCTAATAAACTATTGCCATCGTGAATATTGCCATTAAACTCGTGTAATTCCTTCGTTAATACTTCAATTTTATGAAAATCACTTTCCCAATCTTCAATTGTATGGTAAATGTCTGTTAAATCCCATTTTTCTATATCAGCTACTTGTAATCGATCTTTAAGTTCTGTCATAATCATTTCCTTTCTAAACATGTAGTTATATTTCTATATAACTATGAAATACAACAAATTGCAAAAAATCCCTGCTGAAAATTGAAAAGCCTTGCTAAAATAACAAGGCTTACATACTTATAGTATAATTCCAAATTTTGAATGTAAAAGGTTTGTAAATTGCATGTCTGTAACGGTTTCTTTCGTTTTTTTACCATTTTTCGCTACTGTAAGGCTATCTTTCGTTAAAGAGGCATGCCCATCTTCAGTTAGTTTTACAATAAGAGGTAGTTTATTAAAGGGTGACCCTTCATGTTCAACGATAATTTTTTGTGCTGTATTTGCTTTTTCTTCATCCACTTCTTCTATATAAAATGCATAGCCTAACGTCCAATCATCAGCAGAAGATTGATCCAAGAACTCATTGTTTTTCCGCATCTCTAAAATGTAGTTTCCCTTTTCGGTCATTTCTTTACGAATACGATAATCTCCTGTAACAGAGTGAATGACTTCACCTGAGAAAGGGACAGGGGCAAGAGGTAAGTATGATCCGAATCCTACTTCAATTAAATAAAGTTCATTATGATGTGTTAAAACGGTTGCCATATGGCCAGAATCAACAGCCCATATGGAGTTTGCAGCGTTATAAACTGTTCCTGAAAAGAGATGAACATCGAATCCAGAATCTTTCAGGAAGTAATACATAGTAGGATTGAGTTCATAACAAAGACCGCCACGGTTATTTACTAAAATTTTCTCTTTCAAATTTTCTTTTGATATTTCTTTAAAATTCTTTTCGAGAATATTTAAGTTTTCAAAAGGAACAGTTTGTGCCATTGCGTACATAATGTTAGATAAATCTTCAAATGAAACTGTGTCTTTTTCTTCTATATGTAATCGTGCGAAAAATTGTTTTTGAAAGTCTGTCATAGAAATCCCTCCGTTATGTTTTTATAGGTAAATTGTAAACAATCTTGAATAGGATGTGAAATTAAAACTACGTTGAATATTTGAAGTGAGATTAAAAATAATGTGGGAGAGTGAGAGATTGCTACTTTACTAACGGTGGAACGAATATTATAATAATTCTGATAAACTATGCAAACGTTTTCTTGGAAGGGGATGGTCTACAGATGTTTAAAAGAATAACAATAGTCGGATTGTCAGTTGTTTTGTTTTTACCTAGTATATATGGGGAGAGTAAGGCATATGCAGATACAGTTAACAATGGAACGTTAATGCAGTATTTTGAGTGGTACGCTCCGAATGATGGGGATCATTGGAATCGTTTGCGTACTGATGCTGAAAATTTAGCGCAAAAAGGAATTACATCTGTTTGGATACCACCTGCATATAAAGGAACTACGCAAAATGACGTAGGATATGGAGCGTATGATTTATATGATTTGGGGGAATTCAATCAAAAGGGAACAGTGCGGACGAAATATGGGACGAAAGCACAATTGAAGTCTGCAATTGACGCTTTACATAAGAAAAACATCGATGTATACGGTGATGTAGTTATGAATCATAAAGGTGGGGCTGATTATACGGAAACTGTCACAGCAGTTGAAGTAGACCCGAGCAATCGAAATGTTGAAGTATCAGGTGATTATGAAATTAGTGCGTGGACAGGGTTTAACTTTCCAGGGCGTGGAGATTCTTATTCTAATTTCAAATGGAAATGGTATCATTTTGACGGAACAGATTGGGATGAAGGAAAGAAATTAAACCGAATTTATAAATTTAGGGGCATAGGTAAAGCGTGGGACTGGGAAGTGTCTAGCGAGAATGGGAATTATGATTATTTGATGTACGCGGATCTTGATTTTGATCATCCAGATGTTGCGAATGAAATGAAAAAATGGGGAACGTGGTATGCGAAGGAATTAAATTTAGATGGCTTTCGTTTAGATGCTGTTAAACATATTGATCATGAATATTTGCGCGATTGGGTAAATCATGTTAGACAGCAAACGGGGAAAGAAATGTTTACAGTAGCTGAATATTGGCAAAATGATATCCAGACTTTAAATAATTATTTAGCGAAGGTCAATTATAATCAATCTGTGTTCGATGCACCACTTCATTATAATTTTCACTATGCTTCAACAGGAAATGGGAATTATGATATGAGAAATATTTTAAAAGGAACGGTAGTTGCGAATCATCCTACACTTGCGGTTACTCTAGTTGAAAATCATGATTCACAGCCTGGTCAGTCATTGGAATCTGTAGTGAGCCCTTGGTTCAAACCGTTGGCATATGCATTTATTTTAACGCGTGCAGAGGGATATCCTTCTGTTTTCTATGGTGATTACTATGGTACAAAAGGAAATAGTAACTATGAAATTCCAGCGTTAAAGGACAAAATTGATCCGATTTTGACGGCACGAAAAAACTTTGCATATGGTACGCAGCGGGATTATTTTGATCATCCAGATGTAATTGGCTGGACAAGAGAAGGTGATAGTGTACATGCTAATTCTGGTTTAGCAACATTAATCTCTGATGGACCAGGAGGGTCAAAGTGGATGGATGTTGGGAAGAATAACGCAGGGGAAGTATGGTACGATATTACGGGTAATCAAACAAATACTGTAACAATTAATAAGGATGGTTGGGGACAATTCCAAGTAAGTGGAGGATCAGTTTCCATATATGTTCAGCAGTAATTTGGTGATGAAAAAGAAGAGGTAGACTGAAATATAAGTCTACCTCTTCTTTTTATATTGTGCATATTTATCCCGCTATTTGTGGTCAGTCCGATTGGTGAGGGCTTATTAAAGTTTCACTTTATTTTTCCTGAATCTTTATTGTAATAAAAGAGTTAGTCGACCTTTATAACAACAAGAGAGGCATTGGAATATATAATGTCACCCGTGGCTTCTCTTATTCGTACTCGAAGAACATCCCCTTGATTTAAAGGTAGTAAATCAGTTCTGGCGGATGTAGCTCTCACCCCAGAAGCACCACCAACTCGCGTTTCAATTGCGAATTGAATGGAATCGTTTATTGTAAGATTTAATATACTAGACGATATAGCTTGTATTACAAATACAATTGAAAAGGATACAGAGTACACGCCAGTGGTATCAATTGTAATAGAATTATTTAATGGATTTAGGGTAGTTCCACTAGCAGGTCCTGGAATGGTAAAATTAATATTTGTATTAACTACTGCTGAAAAACCGATTCCTACTTCAGAAGTTATTGTTCCAAATATGGGAAGAATCCCCAAACCGGTTGCGCCAGTAGGACCAGTTATTCCGATTCCGGTAGAACCTGTAACCCCAGTAGGACCAGTTATTCCGATTCCGGTAGGACCTGTAACCCCGGTAGGACCAGTTATTCCAATTCCGGTAAAACCTGTCGCGCCGGTAGGTCCTGTGATTCCAGTAGGTCCGGTGGGGAATGTAAATGGTGGAATTGATGGTAGTGTGGGACCGATTAAATTTGGTTCCAGAGCAGGTCCATGTAAAATATTATATTCTTCACTCATATAGTAAACCTCCTATCATTGCTTGTCATAATTATTAAATGTATTAGGGGAAGTAAATGACATTCGCAATAGCGGAGGCGCTTCTTATAATTTCTCTTCAGTGAATATAGACCTAATTTAAGCAATATTGAAATCTATAGTTACGTACTACTAAAGTATGACACCTTTACTTCTCACGTAACATATAGTATGATGATTTCAATAAATTAGATTTCAATGACTATAATATAAATTAATGAGAGGTGCTTTTTGTGAGTGCGGTAGGTATTAAATAGGAAAAATTTAATGAAATAAATCGGATAAGACCAGGGGATTTTTATGTACATCATACCCCTAATTTTGTCATGCATTTATTTCAAAACCTATGAAGATACCTACAATACTTTATAAAGCGTGTAATAAGGGACTGCCATCTATTTTTATGGCTTATTTCCTCATACGTTATTACACATGCCTTGTAAATGTAAAAGCTGCGGTATCCCCGCAGCTTTTTTGTATATATTTTTAATGTATAAAAATGGTAATTAAATAATGTAGAGCTCATTGGAATCTAATGAGTAGGTATCTTCATTTATGATAAAAATCAATCATAGTGAGGAGAAACAAAATGAATACGATGACTTTTGAAAAGTTACAATATAACGAATTAAAGGATATAGTGAAATCTTATTGTGTAAGTGGATTAGGTAAGGAATTAGTAAACAAATTAGAGCCGAGTACGAGTATAAAAGTAGTGAGAAATCGCTTGAATGAAACGACAGAAGCACGAGCTATATTAGATGCAGAAGGGCATGTTCCTTTCTTCGGCATTTCTAATATTGCTAGTACAATTCAAAAATTAGAAAAAGGGATGATTTTAGATCCAGAAGAATTAGTAAGTGTTTCAGACTTTTTACGTGGGTGTAGAAAGATTAAAAAGTTTATGTTAGATAAAGAATTTTTTGCACCAGTATTAGCTTCTTATGCAAATTCAATGACTGAATATAAAAGTATTGAAGAGGAAATTAACTTTTCAATTAAAGGAAATAGTATTGATGTAGCTGCAAGTAAAGAGTTAAAACGAATTCGAAATAATATCGATTCTGTAGATGGGAAAATAAAAGAACGTTTAACGAAGTTTTTAAATAGTAGTGCAAATAAGAAATTCATTCAGGAATTCTTTATTAGTAAAAAGGATGACCGTTATACGATTCCAATTAAATCTTCCTATAAAAATCAAGTTGCTGGAAGTATTATTGAAGCCTCGGCAAAAGGTTCTACTGTATTTATAGAACCGCATACGGTTACGAAATTGAATGCAGAATTAGCAGGTTTGAAAGCAGAAGAAGCGGTTGAAGAGTATCAGATTTTAGCGACTTTATCAGGAATGGTGTTAGAAAACATTTATAATATAAAGATTAACATGGAGCTAATTAGTCAGTATGATATGGTATTTGCGAAAGCGAAGTTTAGTAAATCGATTGATGGAATAGAACCGAAGTTAAACGATCATGGCTACATTCATTTAGTGAATTGTAAGCATCCGCTTTTAACAGGGCAAGTTGTACCGTTACATTTTAAAATTGGTCAAGAGTATCGTAGTTTAATTATTACAGGGCCGAATGCGGGCGGAAAGACAATTGTGTTAAAAACGATTGGATTGTTAACATTAGCTACAATGTCAGGTCTTCATATTGCAGGAGATAAAGGTACAGAAATCGCTATTTTCGAAAATGTATTCGTAGATATTGGTGATAATCAAAGTATTGAAAATGCACTAAGTACATTTTCGTCTCATATGAAAAATCTGTCTGAGATTATGAGGATGTCAAATAATAATACGTTACTTTTATTTGATGAAATAGGGAGCGGGACTGAACCGAATGAAGGGGCAGCACTTGCAATTTCTATTTTAGAGGAGTTTTATCTTGCGGGATGTATTACCGTTGCGAGTACGCATTACGGAGAAATTAAACGATTCTCAGAAATGCATGATGACTTTATGAATGCAGCGATGCAGTTTAATAGTGAAACGCTAGAGCCGCTTTATAAATTAGTTATCGGAAAATCAGGAGAAAGTAATGCACTTTGGATTGCGAATAAAATGAGCGTAAAAGAACATGTACTGAAAAGAGCGAAAGAGTATATGGGAAATAAAGAGTACGCTTTAGAAAAAGTGAATGAAAGTAAAATTAGAAAACCGAAATTTGTACAAGAAAAAAGAGAATCTCATTATGAGTACAAAATCGGCGATCGTGTGAATTTATTGGATCATGATGATTTTGGTATCATCTATAAGGAAAAAGATAATTTTTATAACGTTGTTGTATATTATAACGGTGAATTCGTTGAAGTAAATGTAAAACGTATTACTTTAGAAGTAGCAGCGAAGGAGTTATATCCAGAAGGATACGATTTAAATACACTATTTGTTGATTATAAAGAAAGAAAAATGCAACACGATATTGAGCGCGGATCGAAAAAAGCACTGCGTAAAATTCAAAAAGAAATAAGAAAGAATAGAGGATAAGTTAAAATGGTAACGATTAGACAAGAACAAAAAAATGATTATAGAAAAACAGAAGAAGTCATAAAAGAAGCATTTTTAAAGGAAGAATTTAGTGATAAAACAGAACATGAACTTGTAAAACGTATTAGAGAATGTGACGCGTTTGTTCCAGAGTTATCAATTGTTGCGGTAGATGAAGATATAGTTGGTCACATTATGTTATCGAAAATTACAATAGAACAAGATGGAACTTCTGTAGAATCGTTAGCACTTGCACCAGTTTCAGTTGCTAGGGGTCATCAGAAAAAAGGAATTGGTGGAAACCTGATTGTAGCTGCATTAGAAAAAGCGAAAGAACTTGGATACGGATCAGTTGTAGTATTGGGACATCCAGAGTACTACCCGAAATTTGGTTTTAAGAAAGCAAGTGAGTGGAATATAAAAGCACCGTTTGAAGTGCCTGAAGAGGTATTTATGATAATGGAATTAACAGAAAATTCTCTTCGAGGTGTAGAAGGAATTGTACAATATTCGAGTGCTTTTGCTGAGTAGGAGTAACGGTTAAGAAATGTAATCATAAAAGATGCTATCTTTTTGTATGGATATACAGAAAGATAGCTTTTTTTATTAAGCGGATCTACTGACGTATATTTTGCTCAATGAATAATTGAGGTGGTAAAATTGATATAGAAACGTAAAGGGAGAGAATGAAATGAATAAGCGAGAAACAGATAGCAATGAGAATGCAGTTACGTTATATGTTACAAGACACGGTAAAACAATATTAAATACGAATCATCGCGCGCAAGGTTGGGCTGATTCTCCATTAGTAGAAAAAGGTGTTGAAGTTGCCACAAATTTAGGAACAGGATTAAAAGATATTCATTTTATGAATGCGTATAGTAGTGATAGCGGCCGAGCGATTGAAACTGCTAATTTAGTATTAAAATATAGTGAGCAATCAAAATTAAAACTTGAGCAAAGAAAAGATTTGCGAGAATTAAATTTCGGTATTTTTGAAGGTGAAAAACTTGAGAATATGTGGGATGTGGTTGGAAAAGCTGCAGGCGTTGCATCACCAGAAGAACTTATGAAGTTTTCTATTCAAGAAGTGATTAATCTTATTAGAGTAGCAGATCCTACAAAACAGGCGGAAGATTGGGAATTATTTTCTACTCGTATAAAAGCTGAGATAGATAAAATTAGTGAAGAAGCTGCTGGAAATGGTGGCGGTAACGTTTTAGTTGTCGTTCATGGGCTTTTGATTACTACCTTAATAGAAATGTTAGACAGTAGCAAAACAAAACTTGGGGTGGAAAATGCTAGTGTGACGAAGATTGTATATCAAGATGGAACATATACAGTCGAGTCGGTTGGAGATATGAGTTATGTTGCAAAAGGGAAAGAAAGTGTGGAAATATAATTAAATCTCAAATAGAAATAAGAAAAGGAAGGTAGAGAAATCTAGCTTCCTTTTCATTTTGTGAATTATGGGATTAATAAAATCTTCCCTGTGCTTTTACGGCTCTCTAATAATTCATGAGCAAGAGCACCGTCTTGTAAAGAGAATGTAGTAGGATTTGAAATGTTTAATTTTCCAGTTGCGATCCAATCGAATAATTGAGTAGATCGTTTTTTACGTTCTTCATAAGTGGTAAGAACGTTCCAAAGGTCTCCGCCAGTTAAAGTTTTTGAAGTATCCATAAGCATACGTGGATCAACTGGAGCAGGATTACCACCAGCCATTCCGTAAAATACGACAGTACCGCCAATTTTAGTAGCGTTAAAACTTTCCTCTAATGTAGAACCTACTGATTCATATACAAGATTTACTCCAGTTCCATTAGTCATTTCAAGTACTTTCGTATGCCATTCTTCGTTATATAAAAATACGTGATCGGCACCAGCTAATGTAGCTATCTTTGCTTTTTCTTTTGATGATGTAAGACCAATTACTGTTCCGCCCTGTAGTTTAATCATTTGAATAAGAAGTTGACCGACGCCACCAGCTGCAGCGTGTACTAAAGCTATATCACCTTGTTTTAGTTGATAGCTATCGTGCGTTAAATAATGTGCAGTTAATCCTTGTAATAAGACAGAAGCGGCTGTTTCAAAAGAAATAGAATCTGGTAGTGGGATTACTTTTTCAGATGGAACGGCAACTAGTTCTGCATTTGCAAATGGGACGTCCGCAAATGCAATACGGTCTCCTAGGTTGATAGTAGTAACGTCAGCTCCTACTTTTTCAACAATTCCAGCTCCTTCATAACCTAATACATAAGGCGGATTGCCAGCAAGATGATAATCGCCGCGGCGTCTATAAATATCAGCGAAGTTTAATCCGATTGCTTTCGTGCGGACAAGAATTTCATTTGGACTTATGATTGGATCGTGTATTTCTTTATAGTGTAGAACATTAGCGTCTCCGAATGTTTCGAAACAAAGTGCTTTCATATGGAATACCTCCATTTATATTGTTTATAGATGTTCTTTATCATACAATACAAATATCAATAGACAAAGAGGATTATTTCGATGGAATCAATCGGAAATATCGATTGAAAAGAGGGATGATAAATGGAAATAAAACAGTTAATTACATTTAAAGTAGCGGCACATACTTTGAACTTTACACAAACTGCGAAGAAATTAAACTTTGCTCAATCGAGCGTGACAGCGCAAATTAAAACGTTAGAAGCTGAGCTCGGTACACCGTTATTTGAAAGATTAGGAAAACGTCTTTTCTTAACTGAAGCAGGTAGGAAGTTTCAACTATATGCCGACAAGATGATTGCACTCAGTAACGAAGCGAAAATGGCTGTGAAAGATGATGAAGAAATAGCAGGTACGTTAATAATTGGTGCACAAGAAAGTCAATGTACATACAGACTGCCTTCTATATTAAAGCGGTTTAAAATAAAATTCCCAAAAATAAAACTTATATTTAAACCAGCACATTCCAATAAAGATGCGAAGGAACAATTGATGGAGGGGAAAGTAGATCTTGCATTTATTTTGGACGAATGTAAAACAGAAGATGTTTTACATGTGGAACCACTTATGAAAGAAGAATTAAAAGTAGTAGCTGCTCCTACGCATCGTTTACTTGAACAACCTTCAGTTTCTATAAAAGATTTAGAGAGTGAAACACTTTTACTAACAGAATTAGGCTGCTCGTATCGGACTTTATTTGAAGAGCTATTTCGCTGGGAAGATGTATATCCAGCAAATAAAATTGAGTTTGTTAGTGTTGAAGCAATTAAACAATGTGTTATTGCAGATTTAGGCATAGCCGTTTTACCAGCAATAGTAGTAGAAAAAGATATACGAGAGGGGACGATAAAAGAGTTACATTTAGAAAATACAATCTCTCCGATTTATACGCAAATCGCTTGGCATAAAGACAAATGGATGACAGTGCCACTGCGACAATTTATTGATGTAACGAGGGAGTTTTTTGTAACGGATTAAGTGGAGAAATATTTATTTTATATAAAAGAAAAAATGGCAATTTTGTATAAAGAACCGATGCTTGAATATAACAAGTATCGGTTCTTTTATGTTTTAAATAAAGGATGCTATAAAATGTGTATTTCTCAACTTTTTTTCTTAGACGGATACGTAAATTTCTTCGTATATTCCAATAATTATAAGGGAATTTACAACGTTTATTCGTTTCTGTAAGATGCCTCTAGGAAGCGTGAAAGGAGGACTTACATAGCAGTATAGCTTGTCTTTAGTATACGTACTTATTGTGAGGAGAAATTTAAAATGTTTAAAAAGTTAATGAAAGTATGCGTGTTAAGTGCGGCAAGTATAGGTGTATTATTTAGTTTTCAAGGAAGTACATTTGCAGCTACTGATTTAAGTAGTTATTATGACGGGAAAAATCCAGCAACAACGAAAGTATACGGGGGAAGTACGACGTGTGATGCAGATGGATTTAATGCAAAATCTACAGCTGTATATGAAGGTAGTAAAAAAGTAGGGACAGTGTATTTACGTTACAGTAATAAATGTCATGCAGCATGGGCTAAGTTTGTTTTAGATCAACCAGCACCAGCTGTTTCAGGAGGAGTGTACGCGTACGCTGTTGTGAATAAATATAAAAATGGTGTATTCCAAAAATCAGTTACTTCTAATCAGGGGAACGGCACAATAAAAACAGGTCAAACGAGCACTTATACAGGAATGGTATTTGATTTAACTGCTGATTTCGGATACACAGCAGATGCTGAAGCAGTTACGTTTAATAACGGTTACGGGAAAACAGCACGTTATTAATAAAGGAGTGAAATGATATGAAACTTTTAAAAAAGACGAGTGCATGTTTATTGCTATCTTTACTCGTTGTAACTAGTATGTTTAGCACGACTAATAGCGATAAAGCATACGCAGAAGACCATTCATATGATGGGAAAAGTCCTTATTATAACAGCTGTGATCAATCTGCAGTAACGAAAGAAAAGAAGTGGATTGATTCAAATTCTTATGTGGAATTAAAATTTAGCACGACGTGTAAGACAGCGTGGGCAAAAGTTACTGTAACTCGCCTGGCAGTTTATAATAACGAAGCTGATGCAAGGATTGTTAGAAAAACAGATGGAAAGGCATACACTTGTGGAAGCGCTGGAGGAAATGGTGTTGTAAATAAAGGGCAAACATCATGCTATACGCCAATGGTATATGACTTAGATCCAAGAAAGGCGCAAGCACAGGGGAAACATGCAATACCAAATAGTGATGCTTATAATTATGCGGAGACTATTTGGTATTGATGAGGATATGGAGATTGTAAGATAGAATATTTTAAGAGCATGTTTTGATTGGATTTCAAAACATGCTCGTTTTGTATTCATTCTAATTTTTTCGGTAATCATGGACCATTGAATTAACTAAGGTCTGTATCAGGAGGATTGTATCCAAGGTGACGAGCCATTGATACAATTTGTCCTTTATGATGAAACTCATGAGTCTCTGTATGAGTTAAAAGCCATAGCGGAGTTGTGCTCCAAGGTTCTCTTTGCCATTTCACTTCATTTGCTATGTTTTCAAGCCAACGATCATTGTATTCATTTAAAAAACTTTGTACAGTCTCATCTACTAATTTAAATCTAGCACGGACTTTCGCGACATCTGCATGCTCAATTTCGTAATCGCTAGCAAATGAAAAATCTGCTCTTTTTTGCTTGAATGCAAATGATCCAAGCCAGTATCGATAGCAATCGGCTACATGAATATGTGTCTTTATAATGCTACCGCTCCCGAAATTCGGAACAGTGCTATGTAATTTTTCTAATGGGATTTCTTCTAAAAATGTGAATAGAGTTTCTCTTGTAGAGCTAATAAGATTATATTGCTGTTTTAAAATATGTAACATGCAAGTACACTCCTCTTTTATTTACATAGTAAGTAATTCTATATTTACGAGGAGTGAACCTTTTTATTATTTTTAATAAGCATATTAGATGTATTTCTTATTTGTTTCTGATAGATTAAACAAGGTGAAACTTTAATAAATTGAACATTATTAGTTCATAATAAATTGTACATCAAGAAGGGGAACGATAAAATGAATAGACTAGTGGGTTTAAAACAATTTGAAATAACGCGCGGGGCGTTACTTAAATTTATGGAAACGTTAGATGATAAAACTGTGGATACGCAGCCAGAGGGTTTTAACAATACAATTCGTTGGCATATTGGACACGTGTTAACAGCAGCAGAAGTTTTCATGTTTGGAAAAGAATTTAAACAATTACCAACTGAATATCCAGGTATGTTTGGGTATGGATCACGACCATCTAAATGGAAAACAGAAGGACCATCGTTAGAAGTGTTAACGGCTCAATTAAAAGAACAAGCAAAACGTATTAACGAAATTCCAGTAGAAGCATTTGAAAATAAACTGCCAGAGCCATTCCTAGGATTGGAAACAGTAGGGGAGCTTTACGGTATGATGCTTTATCATGAAGCTGATCATATTGGGCAAATGAAAGCGATGGAACGTATTATTAAAGCTCTTTAGTCTTAATTGCATATAACAAGCAATACAGTTGTAATGTTAAATAATATATACAAAAAAGGTAGATAAATTATTATCTACCTTTTTTGTATAACTTCTTGAAGGATTAGGGATTATCATCGTGGTGCTGATGAAGAAGGATAAGAGAATTTTATAATTTTTATGGTGTGATTATTAATTATAGTATTCCTAAATATGGAATATACGTATAATAATAGAGAAGAACTAGAAATAGGGGTGAATACTATGATTACATTAGAACAAAAGTTGGAGCAATATAAACATACATATGTACAGTTAAAGGGAGAACTAAAATGGAAAACGAGTGATTCTCGAACAGGAATGATGATTGCTGCTATGTATGCAGGTAGTGATAAATTGTTTGATCTCGGACGTTTTTTAGAAATTAGTAGTTATATTAAGAATCAGGTAGGGATGTTTTCATACTTAAAGTCTTATCATCGTTTTGTAGTGGCTGCAACATTAGATATTCACTTTACAGATTACAACGAAGCTTTTCGGACGTTTTTAGATTTATATGAACAATTGGTCACTGGTGGCTTTAGCCGGAGTATATTTACTTATCTCGCAGCAGCTGTGCTTTTAACAGAAGAAAATGAACAGCATGGCACACATATTCAGCGTTCGATGCAAGTATATAAACGCATGAAAAAGGATCACCTCTTTCTTACAAGTACAAATGATTATCCGCTCGCAGTTTTATTAGCAGGACAATCAGAGCATGTAGAAACACTTATGGATCGAGTGGAACGTCTTTATCAGAAACTAGCGACAGCTGGTTTGCGTAAAGGGAATGATCTTCAATTTTTGAGTCATATTCTTTCACTAAAGAAGGATGTCAGGGAAGAACTATTAGTTGCAAAATGTACAAATATATGGAATTTGTTAAAGCAAGAAAAGGTAAAAGTAAAACAGATGCATTACCCAGCTATCGGGCTACTAGCGTTACTCGAGGACGGAGAAAAAGAGATTCATTCTATTCGAGCATTTATTGAAAAATTGCAGGGGGATAAATTGTTCCGTTGGCATACAGATACAAATATTCTTATTGCTATTCAACTGTTCGTAAGTCAGAAAGGTGAGGAAAGTAAAGCTACTAACACAGGTTTACAAACAATGATAGAAGTCCTCATACAAGCACAACAGGCAGCCATGATGGCAACGATTGCCGCTTCATCTGCAGCAACATCTTCTGCTAGTAGCAGTTCATAATGTTTAATTGCTTATACTCTTGTAAATTATAACTCCCTTGATAAGGAAGGTTTAAAAAATATTACTAAAAACAGTTAGCCCATCACTCTCTAATGAATGATGGGCTAACTGTTTTTACATAATCAGCATTATCTTTTTGATTCCTTCAAATGTTTGAGCTGCGTGACAATCATAATGCTAATAACAACGAGTAAAAACCATGAACTAATTTTGCTTAAGTGAACGAGACTCCATGCTTCCCGTTGATTTGGATATTGCCATGCTCCGAAAAATGTTGCGATGTTCTCTGCAATCCAAATGAAAAATCCGATAAGGAAAAAGGAGAGAACGAGTGGCATTTTATATGTAACGCCTTGTAATGAAAATTGTACAAATGTGCGAGAGAAAACAATGAATAGTAGTAAAGTTAATATCCATCTAAAATCGTATGTAAAGTGGTGTGTGAAAAAATTGAAGTAAATCATAGCTCCTAACGGCACGGCAAAAATAGCTTTCGGCCAATGATGCATTTTTAAATGCAACCTTCTCCACGCTTGACATATGTAACTCGCGACACTCGCATACATAAAACCGCTGTAAAGCGGAACTCCAAAAACCTTCGAATATGCCTCTTCGGGATAACTCCATGAACCGAAATGTACTTTATATATTTCTAGTAAAAGGCCGATGAGGTGGAAGATGGTAATTACTTTTAGTTCGTCTTTTGTTTCAAGACCCGTCTTGTACATAATCCACTGCATAAGAAGGCATACGATGAGTATGAAATCATAGCGGTATAACCCTGGGATTGAAACAATTTTTGAAAGGGCTAGTGTTAAGAAAATAATGACTGGGAATAAGCAAGATAATGCTTGTTCGTAAGTGAAATGTAGTAGTTGTTTTATATAGAACATTGTGTCACCTTCGATGTTTTTATTGGGAAAATCAAAATAATCAATAAGTATACTACAATTTAAAAAATAATCCAGTAGTCTATTTTGCATGTATTTGTAAGTTTTAGAAGGGAATTGTAATGAGTATTTTAATATTGTAGAAAAGTGAAAAAATAGTTTGCTATTTAAAAAAAGTGGGGATATAATATCTAAATGAAAATGATAATTATTATCAATAATAATTATAAATAAAAAATAATTACAAAAAACAACTGAATATAAAGGATGAAATGAAACATGTTACATAAGTCTACTGTACATGCTGGTAATAACCGCTGGATACATATTAAGTTCATATGTTTCATGAGCTTAACAATTTTATGTTTAATTGGATCTATATTTTTAGCCATTTCATTTGGTGCAAAGGATATTCATTTACAAACGGTGTGGACTGCGGTTTTGGATTACAATCCGAAATTAACGCAGCACCAAATTATTTATGAATTAAGGCTCCCGAGAGTAATTGGAGCAGCAGTTGTAGGGGCAGCTTTTGCGGTCGCTGGAGCGGTTATGCAAGGAGTAACACGAAATCCTTTAGCTGATGCAGGTGTACTTGGCATAAATGCAGGAGCGATGTTTGTAGTAGCACTTAGTTTTGCTTTTTTTCCGCATATGCCGTATTCCTATTTAATGATTGTTTCCTTTATTGGAGCAGTCTTAAGTACAGTACTTATTTTTGTTATTGGATCAGCAACATCAGGCGGGGTAACACCAATGAGGTTAACGATTGCTGGAGCGGTTATGGCAGCGCTTTTACATTCATTAAGTTCAGGTGTTGCGATTTATTATGATTTAAGCCAGGATTTAGCGTTTTGGTATGCTGGTGGTGTTGCAGGGGTTAAGTGGGAACACTTGAAATTTTTAGTCCCTATTATTCTTATAACGATTATTTTTGCAATAGTGTTAGGGCGATCTATTTCACTCATATCAATGGGGGATGATGTTGCTACAAATTTAGGAGTGAAAACGAACCGAACGAGAATACTAGGGATGATTATAGTAGTTATTCTGGCAGGTGTTTCTGTTTCAGCTGTTGGTTCTATTGGATTTGTAGGATTAGTTATCCCGCACATTGCTAGAAAATTAGTTGGTGTGAATTATAGACTCATTATTCCTATGTCAGCATTATTAGGAGCTATGTTATTAGTTGTAGCTGACCTAGGAGCAAGAACAGTAAATCCTCCTAAGGAACTTGCGATAGGGATTATGGTAGCTCTTGTTGGAGTTCCGTTCTTCCTCTATATAGCACGTAAAGTTGGGAGGGAGTTATAAGTGAAAGATCTTTTTAACACGGATAAAAAGAGAGCTATTACTGTAACTACAATATTCGGATGTGTAAGTATCGCTGTAATTTTAATCAGTCTAAATACAGGGACACTGAGTATAGAGCCACTTAAAGTAATTCAAACACTTTTTGGTTATGGTGATTTTGAGAGCGCAACCGTGCTATATGATTATCGTATGCCAAGAATTATAATCACAATGTTAGCTGGTATTGGCCTTGGGATTTCCGGTGCGATTTTGCAAGGATTATCCCGTAATGCACTTGCAGACCCTGGTATTCTTGGACTGCATTCAGGTGCATCTTTCGGGCTAATTATATTCGTTACATTCTTTCATTCTATTAATGAAAGTGCATCTATTTTAATACCGTTATTTACATTTGGCGGAGGAGTATTAGCTGCATTTCTTATTATTTTACTTGCGAGTGATCGGTCAAATGGTTTACTTCCCATTAGACTTATTCTCGTTGGTATTGCAGTTTCAGCTGGTTTTAGTGCAATTTCGTTATTTTTCTCTCTCAAGTTAAATGATGAGACGTATACATTCGCTTCTAGATGGCTAGTTGGTAACGTGTGGGGAAGGGATTGGATTCATGTCCTTGCATTATTACCTTGGATTTTCATACTAACCCCTTATGCGTGGCTAAAATCTAAAGCGTTAAATGCATTGTCACTAGGTGATAGTGTAGCGGCAGGACTTGGGGTTTCTGTTCAAAAAGAACGGTTATTACTTTTAGCTACAGCGGTTGGATTATCTTGCGCAAGTGTATCGATGGCAGGAGGGATTGGTTTTATCGGTTTAGTTGCTCCGCATATCGCAAGGAAGTTAGTAGGTACTACATATCAACACTTTCTTCCTTTAGCTGGCATTATCGGAATGATTATTTTAGTGCTAGCAGATACGATAGGTCGTTCTATATTTGAGCCAAACTCTATTCCAGCTGGTGTAGTAGTGGCGGCATTAGGAGCACCGTATTTTCTTTATTTACTTACAAAAACAAAATAAATACTTCAAAGAGGAGAACATATGAAAAAGAAACTTACTATTTTATTTAGCATGATGTGTATTTTAGTATTAGCAGCATGTGGTCAAACTAAAGCTAATGAAGAGGCAACGAAAAAAACGGAAAAAAGTAATGATCCAAAAATCGCCTCTATGTCCATTCATTTAACAAATAATTTACTTGCATTAGGAATTACACCAGTAGGTTCTGTTATTGGCGGAGATTTAAAAGATTTCTTACCGCACGCAAAAGAGCAGTTGAAAGATACGAAGAAACTTGGTGTTGTAACAGATCCGAATATGGAAGCGTTACTTCAATTGAAGCCAACTGACATTTATGTTGATGAAAAATATGCTGGTAAAGATGTAGCGAAATACGAAAAAATTGCAAAAACACATTCTTTCAACTTAGATGAAGGCACGTGGAGAGATCAGTTACAACAAGTTGGTAAACTTGTAAACCGTGAGAAAGAAGCGGATAAATATATTCAAGATTACGAAGAGCAATCAAAACGAGTAAAAAATTTAATAGATAAAGAATTAGGTAATAACGAAAAAGTAATGGCAATTCGTGTTACTGCAAAAGAATTACGAGTATTTAGTACGAAAAGACCGATGGGACCAATTTTATTCCAAGACTTAGGATTACAACCTGCAAATGGTGTAGAGAAAATTGATGGAAACCGTCCTTTCGAAGTCATTTCACAAGAAGTATTACCTGACTTTGATGCAGATGCTATTTTCGTTGTCGTTAATAGAGATGATAAAGCGAAAGCTGCATTTAAACAACTTCAAGAAACACCAATTTGGAAAGACTTAAAAGCTGTTAAAGGTAAGCACGTATACATTATTAATGACCAACCATGGCTTGACTATTCTGCTTTAGGTAACAAAATGGCAATGGATGAAGCGGAGAAAATGTTTACGAAATAATATAGTTTCGCTATTAGGAAAGGCCCTCTAAATTTGGAGGGCTTTTTATTATTGTTAGAATAAACGAAAAATTATACAATGAAGTTAATTTCGTGTAGAGGAGATGTGCCAATGTCAGCGCTTATTGTAAGTATCCCGTGTATAAAGCAGTTTATAGAATAAGGGGATAAATAGGCTAATAATTATCCCTGTCATTAAAAAAGGGGGAGTTTGAAATGACAATGAATCTTTTTTTAAATAAAACGATTAAATTATCAGCTATTAGAGAAGCAGATGCTGAAGTAATGGCTATGTGGCAAGAAGATAGTGAGTATTTAAGGAATGTAGATACAGATGTAGCATTCCCGCAATCGATACAAGAAATAGCAAGTGATGGGCTATTAAAGGGACGGAGATCGAATAGTGTTTCTTTCATGTTAAGGACAGTTCAAGATGATTGCTTAATTGGTTTTGTTGCAATTCATGGCATAGAGTGGAATAACAGAACGGGTTTATTAGCCATTGGTATAGGAGATGCAAATGATAGAGGAAAGGGATATGGAAGAGAAGCAATCCATCTTATCTTAAAATATGCTTTCTATGAATTGAATTTACACCGCGTCGGTCTGGATGTGATTTCTTATAATAAAGCAGCCATTGCGTTGTATAAAAAGATAGGTTTTCAGATGGAAGGGTGTATGAGAGAAGCGGTTCAAAGAGATGGGAAGTGTTTTGATCGTATCATTATGGGGATATTGCGGGATGAATGGATAGGGTTGCAAGATTAGCGAATACATTCAATATTATATATGTAGTATGCAGGAGATATAATGATAATTGGCGAAAATTTACAGTGAACTGATTGAATTTATAAGGAGTTATGTAAAATGAATTTAGAAAAAGCAAAACCAGTAAATGAAGAGGTCGCTGAATTAAAGGAACTAATTAAAGAGTTACACGGAAGTGTACATCAACTGCAAAGCGAAGTGCAACAACTAAGGCACGAAAGACCAGTTGTTGAAGTGAGAAAAGGTGTTCAATTATCACCAACAATTGTCGGACAAATTGGTGGTATGATTTTAGGTGGGTTAGCAATTATCGGTATATTTTGGTGATGAAAAAAGGTTTGCAGCACGATGCTGCAAACCTTTTGGATTTGACGATATAATTTCATGCAATACAACTTTTACATTAAATAACGTAAATATATATAAGCATGTGATAACAAGAGTGCAACAATAGTTAATGGTAAACCAATTTTTAAGAAGTCCATATAAGAGAAAGCATGTCCTTCACGTTTTGCAATACCAGCAACGACTACGTTTGCAGATGCTCCGATTAGCGTTCCATTTCCTCCTAAGCAAGCTCCAAGAGATAACGCCCACCATAGTACTTCTATTTGCGGAGAATCGACAGATAGTCCGAGTCCTGTAGCTAAGTCTTGAATAAGAGGAATCATCGTAGCGACAAATGGGATGTTGTCGATTGTCGCAGATGCGATGCCAGATACCCATAAAATAAGTATAGCTGCGAATCCGATGTCACCGTTTGTTACGCCGATTACTTCTTTTGCAAGTGAAGAGATAAGTCCGATATCAATTAACCCGCCAACGAGAACAAATAGTCCGGCGAAGAAGAAAATGGTTACCCATTCAACGTGGGCAAATACATCTTCAATATCATGTTCTTTCACGCCGATTAACATAAGAAGTGTAGCGCCTGTCATCGCGATAACAGCAGCGTCTACATGAATAATCGAATGAAGTACGAAGCCTAAAATAGTTAGTCCTAAAATCGAAATAGATTTTAAAAGGAGGCGTTGATCTTTAATGTAATCTTTTTCGTTTAATGCCATTAGTTTTTCGATTTGTTCAGGTGTTGTTTTTAGTTTGTTACGATACATAAAGTAAATAATGCCAAGTGTCACGATAGAAATAATAATTACGATTGGAGCTAAGTTAAGTAAAAAGGCGTTAAAGTCTAAATGCTTGTTTGCTGATCCAATCATAATATTAGGTGGATCACCGATTAATGTTGCTGTTCCGCCTATATTTGAAAACAGCACTTCTGAAATCAAATAAGGCACAGGATTTACTTTTAAAATACGTGTAATGGATAATGTAACAGGAACGATTAATAAAACAGTCGTTACATTGTCCAAAAATGCTGATCCGACAGCAGTTAATAGGGATAGTAATAATAAAATGCGAATCGGTTTTCCGCCAGCCGCTTTTGCCGCTTTAATGGCCACAAATTCAAAGACGCCTGATTGACTCGTAATATGTACGAGAATCATCATCCCAATTAAAAGGGTAATCGTTTCCCATTGAATATGTGATGTGAAAGCAGTATGTAAATCTACAACTCCAAAAATAATCATAATAGCAGCACCGAATAGTGCGATTACAGCACGATTCAATTTCTCAGAAATAATAAATCCGTACGTGATTAAAAATACGGCAATTGCAAAATAATATTGCCAATTTGCTACTTCATGTGCTGATTGTTCCAATCATGTCACCTTCTTTAAATTATGTATTCAATTGTCGAAATGTATCTCACTGCAATAATGCGGGATAGAATATATTGTAGCAAATTCAAAAAAGAAAGAAAACTATTTAACAAAGTGAAGGAAAAAATGTATTTTTTACATATCATATAAAAAATATAAAAAACACAGTGCAAATTATTAGGAAAAGTGAGCGTTGTCCTCTAATATAGAGATAGCAATTTACATTATTTTTGCGTAAAATGGTTTAAAGAGGTGAATTCCGATGGAAATAGTAAAAGATAGTTCTCTTATTCAAAATGAAATTGAACGTTTTGTAAATAAAGATGTATATATTCATTTAGAAACGACAAACGGAGCGTATGCATCACACATAAATGAAAAGATGATGACAGTTGGTGCTTTCATTCGAAATGCAATTATCCGTTTTGAACGCGGGAAGATAACTGGAACAAATCCATACCGAGTTGGTCTAAAAATGGATCATGGTTGGGTATATGCTGAGGGTATTACGCACTGGGAAGTAGATGGTCAAGAGCGTTTATTACTAGCTGGACATGATAATTTAGGTCGTCTAGCAGTTGCACTTGAGTTAAGCTTAACACCATTTAAGTAAGAAGGAGGGAAACTTATGGAGAGACATGTACTTGTTGTATTTCCGCATCCAGATGATGAAGCATATGCTGCGGGAGGAACAATTCGCTTATTAACAGATCAAGGAGTACCTGTAACATATGCATGTGGTACTCTAGGACAAATGGGACGTAACATGGGTAAGAACGTATTCGCTAACCGTGAAACGATCCCAAATATCCGTGAGAAAGAATTGAAAGATGCTTGTGAAGCGATGGGCATTAAAGATTTAAGAATGCTTGGCTTCCATGATAAAACGTTAGAATTTGAAGATGTTGATTTCGTTGCTGACAAAATTGAAGCAATCATTCAAGAAGTAAATCCATCTCGAATTATTACATTTTATCCAGAGCACGGTGTACATCCAGATCATAATGCATTTGGCCGCGCTGTCGTTCGCGCTGTATCACGTATGCCAAAAGAAGAGCGCCCAGTTATCCATGCTGTTGCGATTACGAAAAATCGTGAGGCAGTATTAGGAGAACCGGATGTTGTAAATAACATTAGTGAAGTATTTGATCATAAATTAACGGCACTAGGTGCGCACCGTTCACAAACAGAAGCAATGCTTGAAGACACGCATGCAAAAATAAAAAACAAAGATGCAGCAACATTAAAATGGCTGCAACTTGAACAGTTTTGGACTTATAAATGGGAGTAGGCTAGAAGGATATCTTCTAGTTGCTCTTACATAGAAAAAGCGCCGTCACTTGTGATGGCGCTTTTTCTTGTTGAAGACTATATATTTCTTAGGGTGCTTCAAAATTTTAAAATTAACGTGCAGTATAGCCTCCATCAACAAGAAGTGTTGTACCGTTAACAAAACTAGCATCATCACTTGCTAAAAATAAGACAGCTTTAGCAACTTCTTCTGGTGTTCCAAGTCTGCCTTGTGGATGAAGTGAAGCTAAATATTCTTTTTGTTGAGGATTAACACTACCAAGTAAAGGGGTGTCAATATAACCAGGGCACACCGCATTAATACGTATTCCATATTTAGCGTAGGCAGTACATAAATTTTGAGTTAATAGTTTCACACCACCTTTTGCAGAGGAGTACGCTGTTGGGGTAGGTAATGAAACAAAACTATGAATCGAACCAGCGTTAACGATGACACCACCTGTACCTTGTTTAAGAAATTGTTCAATCGAATATTTATCAGAAAGGAATACCCCAGACAAATTAATATCAATAGTTCTTTTCCACTTTTCATAGGATAATTCGTTTGCCGGTGCATCATCAGCAACGCCGGCATTTGCATACATAATATCTAATTTACCGTATGTACTTACTGTCTCATGAATTAGCTGTTTAATATCTGCCTCTTTTGTTACATCGGTTTTAATAAATAACGTATCATATCCATGTGCATTCAATTCATCTGATAGTTCTTTTCCACGTTCAGAAAAGTCAGCAATAACTACTTTTGCACCTTCTTCGATAAAAAGACGAACAGTAGATTCGCCAATTCCACTTGCACCACCAGTTATGATTGCTACTTTGTCTTTTAATTTCATATAAACCTCTCCATTCATCAATGAATTTAAGTCGAATTTTTAAATCTTGTTACTAAACTATTAACCTTAAATAGTAAGTAGATAGAAGAAAAAGCTCGCGTTTACTTAATCGTGAGAGTGCCATTTTTCTTTAGTGTACTTTTTGATACAGTTATGGACGAAAATATTAATTTGGTCAATTTTATCATTAGATTGAATATTTGGTAAAGAGCTCTCGAACAGAGCGAGTACGGATGCTGAAAAATTAAAATAAACATGCAGTATTATTTGTAGGGTAAGGAACAAGGGGGGAGAGAAGCATAACGAAAACTACTACTCTAGTTAAATAGGAAAAAGCCTTGCAGGGGGGCAAGGCTTTAAACAGGGTATTAAAAATTATTGATTTATTAAGAATAACTTCTTCTTGTGAATAAACTAATTTTAGCATGATAACTCATATGTATGTGTTACGAATTTGTGAATAAAAACTCAATGATAAAAGTATGAGTGAAAGGAAATAATTTATTTGAAATATGTATTATTACAGAAAGTTCAGTTGAAATAGTGAGGAAAATAAAAAAGTGCAATGAGCAAAATAAGTAAGAGACGAATTATACCAAAGATTAGTGGAACGCCTACTATGTAATTTCTTTTTGAATTTAATTCTTTAGAACTGATTTTTAATAATGTACATAAGAAGCGTATATTTTGAATTATTTAATAGGATAATATATATTTATATTGATTTAATGATTTTAGTTTGTTAAAAATGGGGAAATCGATATGAAGGTTAAATTTGCCGTAATAAAAGATGAGAATTTTGATTGTAGTTTATTGGAAACAAAATTATTGAAAACTTTTAAAGAAGTAGATTGTGAAGCAGATATTGTAAAGGTTAAGGATGAAATTTTTGAAAACAATGATGTACAAACGCATTTATCAGAAATAACCATACATGTTACTGGAAAAAATATCGGATATAGATCCGTTTCAGCCAGTATATTTATTGTTCTAGAGAGTTTATCAATACAGCTATTTCGTATTCATATTAGTATACTTTAAACAGTTCAAAAAGTGGATTTATATTACGTTGTAAATATGAAAATGGTGATGAAAACAATAGAAATTATCGTATGTGCTCCCGAATGTTGGATTGCATTTTGTTTGTTGTTAAATAAGCAAGGGGTCCCTTTTTAAATTTTAATCTATCTTAACGCTAATTTATAAATAGAAGAATGGAAACATGTGAGTAATTCAATTAGATTGTACAAAAAATTTGGTACGCGGATATACGCAATGTATTCACAGGTAAGAGGGTTGTCTCATAATATATATAGATTTTTCTATTAAGATGAACAGAGGGTGTGAATATATGGAAGATGTTTACGCTAAAATTGACAGTCTCAAGGCGGAGCAAAAAGAAATGATGAGAGACATTCGAAATTTAGAAACGCGTACTACTATTAATGAGAAAGATATAGCAACAATCAATAAGCAATTAGAAAAAATAAGTACAAACACTACTTGGATTTTGCGAATTATTATTAGTGCGATAATAATGTCAGTTTTAGGATTGATATTAAAAGGGATGATTTAAAAGAAAGAGGGGAGCTTCCTCTTTCTTTTATGTAAATGAGAAACTATAAATTTTCCGTTTCCTTTTCGTCTGCATACTTATCCTCTAAGGAAATTAATAGAGGGATTGATATAGTTACAAGAATGATTAAAGTGGTGATAAAAGATTTAGAAAGAGAAAAAGAACCTTCAATTAAAGGTGATAAAAACTTGAATGAAAGTATACTTGTTATGAAGGAAATTACTAAAAAGCTCAAAAGAGATATATTTTTATTCTTTATAGATGTCTCTATAAAGTCTTTAACACAGGTTATTACGACAAATATAGTTAATATGATAAGAGAAACAAAATAATGTGTTAAATTCGTCATACTAATAGTAGGATCGTCTATTATGTAAGCAAGTAACTTAGATACTAATATTCCTCCAAACAATAAAATAATAAAAGCAAGTAATCCTTCCGATATATAAGTGCTTAAATTGTTTTTCTTGTCAAAGAGTTTATAGTTTAGAGTAGATTGGGTTATTTGAATTAGGAATAGGGTAATAATCCATACATAATATACAAATGGTAATTCTCCTGAGAATAGAGAAATTAGAAAGTTGACTACTGTCCTTAAAATTTCAATCATTACGAAAGTCCTCCTACTTGTTCAGCTTTATGACATTAGGAATATATGAGTATATCATTTTATAATTAGGTTTATAGATTCAAACTATTTCTAATTATTCCATAATAAGGTGGTTATATCAAGTAGTTATCTTCTATGGTGTGTATTAGTTGTTCACTAATATAAAAAGAACATTTGAACGTTAATACTAGAAAAATAAAAGTAATATGTAATATAATTGAAAAAGTATATTTAAAAATCGATGTTAATATTACCCTCCTATAAGTATTAACATACGTAATTGAGGTGTTTTCTTTGTTGTTTTATGACCGGATTTCTATAATGGCCCCTCCTGTTCCGTAGCTAAGGAAAGTCTTTTTATTTCTGGGATTTTCAAAGTTATAGGAGGGTATGAAAAATGAAAAAAGTCTCAGTACCATCACTTTTGTTAATGATTGTTCTTGTCGCATTTCCGCAAATTAGTGAAACGATTTACACACCGTCTTTACCGGACATTTCAAAGGCGTTACATGTAAGTAATAATGAGGTGCAGTTAACGCTTAGTGTGTATTTTGCTGGATTTGCTTTAGGTGTATTTTTTATTGGATGGCTATCAGATATAATTGGCCGTCGCCCAGCAATGTTATTTGGAATTGTAATATATGGCGCTGGGAGTTTCTTATGCTATATTGCAAATTCCATTGAAGTTTTATTGGTAAGTCGTTTTATTCAAGCGTTTGGAGTAAGTGCAGGATCCGTGGTTACACAAACGATTCTTCGGGAAAGTGTAGAAGGGCATAAGCGGCATGTTATGTTTGCTCAAATCTCGGCAGTCATTGCTTTTACACCAGCGATAGGACCGTTAATTGGTGGCTTTCTTGATCAAATGTTTGGATTTAAAATAGTATTTTTAAGTTTAGTAGTTATGAGTGTCGGGATTTTTCTGTATACATTTGTTTCTCTTCCTGAAACAAAGACGGACTCAGTAACGAATAAAATAAATGTGTTTTCAGTCTTTAAGAAGTTAATTACAAATCCGAAAGTAGTAACGTATGGGCTATTAATTGGAGGAGCAAATGGTGTTTTATTTAGCTATTATGCAGAAGCGCCGTTTATCTTTATTGAATACTTTCAATTATCGCCTAGTATGTATGGATTTCTAGGAATTGTTGTAGCGTCTGCTTCTATTGTTGGAGCGAAAGTTTCGAAACGATTGCTTGCCACGTATAGACCAGAGAAAATTATATATATTGGTTGTCTTGTAATGACAGTGGGAGCTATCCTTTTAACTGTTATTACAGCATTGGGATCAAACCAAAACATAATATATATGATTGGATTTTTAATAGCGATGTTTATATTGCTATTAGGAATTGGAGTAGCGTTACCTAATTGTTTAAGTTTAGCGTTAGTAGATTTTCAAGATGTCATTGGTACAGCTGGAGCGTTGTTTAGCTTAGGGTACTATATAGTAGTAACGATGACAATTTGGGGAATGAGCCAACTTCATACGGGTTCATTAATGGTGATGCCACTTTATTTTCTGGCTATAGTAGTTGTAATGTCAGTGTTTACTAGAGTGTTTATTTTTGGTAAGCAAACTTTGAAATCGGTTTAAATATGAAATCGTAAAAGAGTCTCATTTTTAAATGAGGCTCTTTTATATTTTGGCTGGGGTAAAGAAGTTGGTAGTTTATTAATATATTAAATTTCTCATTGATATATAAATCGAATGTGTGGGAAATTACGTTATCAACTATAAAGGTTGAAGTATTTGACATATGAAACCGAGGAAGAAATGCTCTCCTCTGTTATTTATATTGTAATAATATACATGCCGGAATCATATTGAATAGATGTATTTTATTGTTAATTTAGTTAAAAATTAATCAGACTTATGTATAATAATTTATTGAAAAAATAATTGAATTTTTCAGATTAATGAATTAATATAAGGTAAGTAATTTTAAGATTTATAGAATATTGGAAGATGAAAGGTTTTGAGAATTTTATTAGGAGCACAAAACGATTTTAGGATAGCTTTAAAGCTAGTGTAAAATGACGTTTGCTTCATCATTTTCAGAGCCGAAAGGAATTAGGGGAAAGCATCTTGTTTTAAAATGCGGCTATGAATCATCTAAGAGGGGGGAAGTGAAGTGGCAAACAAAGAATTGAAAAGAGGTTTAGAAGCACGTCATATTCAAATGATTGCTTTAGGCGGAACGATTGGTGTTGGTTTGTTTATGGGGTCAGCCAGCACAATTAAATGGACAGGTCCGTCAGTAATGCTTGCTTATGCAATTGCAGGTATTTTCATCTTCTTCATCATGCGTGCCATGGGAGAAATGTTGTATATGGAGCCAAGTACAGGCTCATTTGCGACGTTCGGTCATAAGTATATTCATCCGCTAGCTGGTTATATGACAGCTTGGAGTAACTGGTTCCAGTGGGTTATCGTTGGGATGTCAGAAATTATCGCGGTTGGAGCGTATATGCAATATTGGTTCCCGGACTTACCAGCTTGGATACCAGGTATAATCGCAATGGTCATTCTTGGCGCAGCTAACTTAATTTCTGTTAAGTCATTTGGTGAATTTGAATTTTGGTTTGCGATGATTAAAATCATTACGATTCTATTAATGATTATTGCGGGATTTGGTCTTATTTTCTTCGGAATTGGTAACGGCGGAGAAGCGATTGGCATATCTAATCTTTGGTCAAATGGCGGTTTCTTTACAGGTGGTTTTTCAGGATTCTTCTTTGCATTATCACTTGTAGTTGGAGCGTATCAAGGTGTGGAATTAATCGGAATTACTGCTGGCGAAGCGAAAAATCCGAAGAAGACACTTACAAGAGCGATTCAAAGTACAATTTGGCGTATTTTAATATTCTATATTGGTGCTATTTTTGTTATTGTAACTGTATATCCGTGGGATCAATTAAGTACAATTGGTAGCCCGTTCGTAGCGACTTTTGCGAAAGTTGGTATTACGGCAGCAGCTGGACTTATTAACTTCGTTGTAATTACAGCGGCAATGTCTGGTTGTAATAGTGGTATTTATAGTGCTGGACGTATGCTTTATACGTTAGGTGTAAATGGACAAGCACCGAAATATTTCACGAAACTTTCTGGAAATGGTGTACCTTTATTCGGTACAGTTGGTGTAATTATCGGTTTAGCGGTCGGTGTTGTTTTAAGTTATATCGCACCGAAAAACTTATTCGTATATGTATATAGCGCGAGTGTACTTCCTGGTATGGTACCATGGTTCGTCATTTTAATTAGTCAAATTAATTTTAGAAAAGAAAAAGAGGCAGAGATGAAAGATCATCCGTTCAAAATGCCATTTGCTCCTGTTACAAACTATTTAACAATTGCCTTTTTAATTATGGTATTAATCGGTATGTGGTTTAACGACGATACGCGCATTTCACTAGTTGTAGGTATTGTTTTCTTAGCTATCGTTACAATTAGTTTCTATGCTTTCGGAATAGGGAAGCGAGCTCCGTTAGACGTTAAAAATAATCAAGAGATTTCAAGTAAATAAAGAAAAGGCTGTTCATCTGGAACAGCCTTTTCTTATTGTTGCTATTTGTCGATAAATCGATATACCTTGACGAATCGTTGATATAATTTGATTTGTGATAGATATATTTGAAAAATCGTTGATATATTGTACGTTATGATAGATATATTCGAAAAATCGTTAATATAATTTTACATACTATCTGTCACTATCATGATTAAAATTTCTCTAATACGATTTTTCCAATGGTGTGCCCGCTTTCAAGTAGTGCATGTGCTTTCTTTAAGTTTTCAGCGTTAATCGGTGTTAATGTTTCATTTTTATGTAAGCTGTACTGATAGTCTAGAAGGAGTTTATTTCTAAAAAGAAGAATTTTTTACTGTATTACTTTATCCAAAACTAAATGTAAAGGTGGATACATAATGACAGTAAAGAAGCTTTATTTCATCCCAGCAGGTCGTTGTATGTTAGATCATTCTTCTGTTAATAGTACACTCGCGCCGGGGAATTTATTGAACTTACCTGTATGGTGTTATCTTTTGGAGACAGAAGAGGGGCCTATTTTAGTAGATACAGGTATGCCAGAAAGTGCAGTTAATAATGAAGGGCTTTTTAACGGTACATTTGTTGAAGGACAGATTTTACCGAAAATGACTGAAGAAGATAGAATCGTGAATATATTAAAGCGTGTAGGGTATGAGCCGGACGACCTTTTATATATTATTAGTTCTCACTTACATTTTGATCATGCAGGAGGAAACGGTGCTTTTACAAATACACCGATTATTGTGCAACGAACGGAATATGAGGCAGCACTTCATAGAGAAGAATATATGAAAGAATGTATATTACCGCATTTGAACTATAAAATTATTGAAGGGGATTATGAAGTGGTACCAGGTGTTCAATTATTGTATACGCCAGGTCATTCTCCAGGCCATCAGTCGCTATTAATTGAGACAGAAAAATCCGGTCCTGTATTATTAACGATTGATGCATCTTATACGAAAGAAAATTTTGAAGATGAAGTGCCGTTCGCGGGATTTGATTCGGAATTAGCTTTATCTTCAATTAAACGTTTAAAAGAAGTTGTGATGAAAGAGAAGCCAATTATTTTCTTTGGTCATGATATAGAACAGGAAAAGGGATGTAAAGTGTTCCCTGAATATATATAATGCAAAAAGTCATGAGCTTACGTGCTCATGACTTTTTCGTTTAAAAAATTTTTTTAAATAAATTATAAACTTTTTTTGAACTATCTTCGTTTAACTGATAGTACGTAAGGTTTACATCATCAGGAGTATCTTGCTGAGCAATCATCACTTCGCTGCTGTGATGATCAACTACCCATATGAAATATTTTTTATAAGTTCCATCCTCGAAAGTAATCCACATATCACAATCTATTAAGTCTGATCCTTCTTCATCTAATGTTAATTTACCTTTTTTTGCGGTATTCATACTGTTAATAAACGTTTTTAATTCATCTGTTTTTGTGAGAAAGATATCCTGTTTTGTTTTAATTGATTCTACATGTATATCTTTTATTTCCTGTTTTCCTAAAAAAACAGGGGGCTCATTTGGATCTCGCGAGCTTGAAATAATAGTAGCTTTCTTTTTCGGTTTATTTGCAGTATAGAGATCTTGAATAGATTTTCCCGAGTTTATAAACCATGCAATTCCAGAAATAATTAATATGCTACCTAGCAATAAAATAATTTTTTTAATAGGATTTTCTCCTCTCTATTACTTCGTGTGAAGAGCTTTTCTATTAATATATGATAGGTAAGCGTAAAGTATTATAGTTGAACTTGGTTATGCTTCACAGTTTTTATCGGGCGATCTATGAGTAAATTGTAAGTGAGCCCAATTAATACGAAAATGCCACCGATAACTTTACCAATTGAGAGTTCATTTGTCAGGAAGAAATCAATAATAGTCCCCGCAAATAATTGTCCGATAAAGATGAGTAATGTTAAATAAAAGGCTGATATTTTAGGAGTAATATAGTTGGATAATGAAATAACGATAACGCCTACTAATCCGCCTAAGTATACGGCGATAGGAATAGACTGCAACTTATGAATAGGGATATACAATGAATCTGAACTGAAAATTAAAAATAACATAGAGAAAAATAATCCAGTAATATAATTGAAAAACGTGCCTTCCCAGTTTCCAATTTCCTTTGCTAAATTCGCGTTAATAATTCTAGCAACAACGATAGAAACACCAGCTAAAATAGCGATCGTAATATATAACATATTTTTGCCCCCCATTAATATATTGTCATGATAATAATCCCAGAAGAGATGAATGCTAATCCAACTAGTTTTTTCTTTTCAAACTTTGCAACTTTCATTCCTAATAAACCGAAATGATCAATAACTATGGAAGCAATGGATTGACCGAGTAAACTTAATGCGATCGTAATAGAAGCACCAAGGACGGAGAAACTTATATTGTTAAAAAGAACAGTGAATACTCCAATCGCTCCAGCGCTATATAAAAAAAGTGGAATACTTTTATCGAAACGAATTTTGTTTTTGTTTATGATTAAAATGAAGATAACTGCAATTAAACCGACAAGGTGAATGACAACACTGGCTGTATACTTCCCAATTAACTCGGATAAAATTCCATTCAATGGAAGCATAACGGCGATGAGCACACCAATAAAGACAGAAAGAAAGTTATACAATGTAATATCCCCTTTATATTTCATATTTGTAATGAATGTATCATGCTGAAATTGTGTATTGTTATGACATATGTCATAGTGGAAGAAGAAAATTTTGATTACAATGGGGATGAGTTGTAAAGGTGGGGGACTATGAAGAAAATATGTAATTCAATTAAATTGGCAGAGTATATAAAGCAAAATAACATTGATTCATTTTTTACTAATAATATGAAACCATATATGGAGCTTATATTTTTTAAGAAGAATGAGTTTATTTGTAGAGAAAATGAAGAGATAGATTATTTATATTTCTTTGTTGAAGGAAAAGCGAAAGCGTTTAACACATTAAGTAACGGAAAATCGGTATTATTATGTTTTTACGATAGTTTGCAGTTACTTGGAGATGTGGAGTTAATTCATTCTCAAAGAATCACTTCAAACGTACAAGTGATGGCAGATTCGTATTGTGTGGGGTTACCTTTAGGAAAAGTGAGAAATAAGCTATTTCATGATGCGAAATTTTTAAGATGTATTTGCGGATCATTAGCACATAAATTAAACCGACTTTCCAAAAACAGTACAATTAATTTATTGTATCCACTTGAAAATAGACTAGCGAGTTACATGTTAGCAGCAGGGGAACGAGCAGTTCAGCATGAAAATAGAATTGTATTTAGTGGGAATTTAACGGAAACAGCGGAATTGTTAGGAACGAGCTATCGGCATTTGTTGCGCACATTAAATGTTTTTTGTGATAAAGAGATAATAAAGAAGAATGATGGTTGTTTTGAAGTAGTAAACGTGGAAGTTTTGAGAGAATTGGCAGCAGATGTTTATAAATAGGAGGAGAGTATAAATGATAACACCTATATTTAGAATTTTTGATATTGAAAAAGCAAAACTATTTTACTTAGGTTTTTTAGGATTTAAACTGGATTGGGAACATCGGTATGAGGAAAATATGCCATTATATTTGCAAATTTCGTTACAGGATGCTGTGATACATTTATCAGAACATCATGGTGATGCCTCACCAGGTGGTGCGATTCGGATCAAAATAGATGATGTAAAGGATTATCATTCTGTAGTATTAAGTAAAGAATATGCTTATTCGAAGCCGAATATAGAAAAAACACCTTGGGGTACAATTGAATTAACTGTAATTGATCCGTTTTCAAATAGAATTACACTATACGAGGAAAAATTGTAGAAATGGAATGAAGAGTAGTTCATAGAGCAGTGAACTGCTCTTTTTTATTTTGAGTAGATATTGAATCATATAAAAAGAAAATGTTATGATTATGGAAACGTATGAATATATGAACAAGTATTCATACGTTTAAGAAGAGGAGGGATTAGAATGAAAGATCTAATTATTATTGGGGCGGGTCAAGCTGGATTAACAATGGGATATTACTTGAAGCAAGAAGGGTATAATTTTTTATTACTTGAGGCAGGAAAACGAGTTGGTGATTCATGGAGAAATCGATATGATTCTTTGCAGCTTTTTACCCCAAGGTCTTACAGTAGCTTGCCGGGTATGGCGTTAATAGGTGAAAAAAATGAATTTCCATATAAAGATGAAATTGCAACTTATTTAGAAGAATATGCAAGACATTTTCAATTACCGGTACAATTGAAAACGGAAGTTATAAAAATAAGAAAGGAGGAAGAAATATTTGAATTGCACACTCCTACAGAAATTTTACAATCGAAAAAAGTTATTATCGCATCAGGTGGTTTTCAGCAACCGTACATCCCCTCATTTTCACAACATCTTTCATCGCATGTTTATCAAATACATTCATCACAATATAAATCACCATCACAAATTCCTAAGGGAAAAGTACTAGTAGTAGGTGGAGGGAATTCGGGAATGCAAATTGTAGTAGAACTTGCAAAGACTCATGAAGTTACAATGTCTATTAGTCATCCTTTAACGTATTTACCGTTACATCTTTTTAGAAAAAGTATTTTCAATTGGTTAGAAGAATTGGGTTTATTGTACGCCGAAGTAAATACAAAGAGGGGGAAATGGTTTCAAAAGAGAAAGGATCCTATTTTTGGATTTGAAGGTAAGGAACTCATTCGTAATGGAGCAATACAACTACAGGAAAAAGTAGTAAGTGCATCAGAAAATAACATTATGTTTCAGAACGGTGAAACATATAGTGCAGAAAGCGTTATATGGTCAACTGGTTTTGTTCAAAATTATAATTGGATTGAAATTGAACAAGCAGTGAATGAGAAAGGATTTCCTAATCATATAAAGGGAATAAGTCCAGTAAAAGGATTGTATTATATCGGATTGCCGTGGCAGTCTCAAAGGGGTTCTGCACTTATTTGTGGTGTAGGAAAGGATGCAGCATATTTGCTTTCTGAAATCAAAAAAATAGATCAGTAGCAGCGACTACTGATCATCCATATGTACATGAATTAGGAGAGGTCAAACATTTATTAACTTTATTATAATTGATTTTCATAAGAATAAAAACTGAAAATTCTAATTTTATGTTGAGAAAGTTTTTTGTATCGAAATATATGAAAGAATAGGGGGTTTTTAGTAAAAGGAAATATGATATTTATATTTTACTAAAGTGTGATATAGTCAATATAGGATTTATTTCCTTAAATTGGTTTTTGTAGTCATTACATTTTTAAAGCAGAAAGGAGAAGTAATTATGAAGTTTGATGATCAACGCTTACTAGGAGTCCGATTAGGTTCTGTACTTGTGACAGAGGAAAATCAATATTTAGTAATTAAGAAGAAAGATCATTATGCACTGTTAAATATACATAATTTAGAATGCACTCATGTTGAAGTGCAGTTAGAACATTTGGAAGAAATGTTGCGGGAAGATTTCCAAGAAAGTATAACGGAGATTATCGCACCAGAACATATAAAAATTGTTGCGAAAAATGTTATATAGATAAAGAAGCTGGAAGGAACAGCTTTTTTATTTTCATTATAAGGATAACGTTTTTACAACCTCACCAATGATCCCTTCCATTTGATGAACACCTAAATCGGAATTGGTCATAATAACAGCACCATTCCCGCAGTATGGATAACAAACCATCATACATTGAAATCCAACGCCCCATCCGAGTGAATAAATCTGTAATTCTTCATTAGAATCATCTAGAAAAACACCTAATCCAGTCCATTTTGAGCAACCTTGAGGAGAAATCATGTCTATTACTAATTTTTGAGAAAGTTTTAGTTTGCCCTTTCCTTGTAAGGAATGAATGATTTCAATAACTAAAGCTGATAAGTCAGTTGGTGTTGTCCAAATACCTGAAGCAGCTGCGAATGGATAAAATGGATACTTCTCATTTGTTACAGTTCTATCTTTATTATGTCCGCAAGCAAAAACATCGGTTTTATCTATGTCTTTTGGAGAAAAAAGTGTACTATTTTTCATTTGTAATGGATGGAAGATGTGTTCTTCTAATAACTGACTAAATGATCTTCCTGTAATATCTTCTAGTAGTAGTTCGATTATACAAAAGTTTGCGTCTGAGTAGTGAAATTCACTTTCTGGTTTATAAGTTACCTCTATAGGTACGGGGCAATATAGTGTTTTACCGGAAAGGAGCTCAGACATATTAGGTAAGCCTTTTGCAGGTGTATAATGTTCAAAACTATTAGGTGGATCAATGAGTCCAGATTGATGGCTTAATAAGTTTCTCAAAGTGATGCTTTTTTGTGAAGTAAATAGATTAGTAGGAATGTTCCAAGATGTGAGTTTATCATTTACGTCTTCGTCTAAATGCAAGATTTCTTGATCTGATAACATTAGTACGAGCATTGTAGTGATGAATTTGCTGATAGAACAAGAATTAAAGAGAGAATTTGTAGTAACAGCTCTAGTTGTTCCAGCTTCAAGTGTTCCAAAGGCAGTCGCTTCATCTAGTTTGCCATTACATATAACAGCGAGGCTTAAACCTGCAACGGAATATTGGTTCATTTTCTCGTATATATTGCTACTTTTTAAGTTCATGGTGACTCCTTTCTTTAAAGACAGAGTAGTATTTTTATTATACAGTAGTAAAAAAAAGAAAACACTTCGTCATTCACCAATGAAGTGTTTTCTTTTTTAGTTAGTTTGAAGTGAACTTTTGAAAAAATTTGTCTCGGTACATGTACATAACCCATGAGATTGTTATTAAAGAAATGATGATTTGTTTGTTTGTTTTTAATTGGTGCATTGAAAACAAGCCAACCAACTATATCAAATAACAAATGTAGCACGATTGAAAGAACTACAAATTGAAGTAACGTATTTAAAAATCTTTTCATAAAGTGTCCCCCTAAAATAATAGGTTTTATTAACAGTTTGATATAGTGATATTATACATTAAATGTTTAATGTGGTAAAATTTACATAAGTTAGTGGGATAAAGCAAATGAAAGTTAGTAAGGGGGAACATTCATGGAATTCTGGATGGTTATACTGATAGTAGCCTTTGGTTTCATTTATATCGCTGAAAAATTAACTACAATTGAAAAGAAAAATGATGCGCGTTTAAAGAGAATTGAAGATAGATTACAATTAATTACGAAAGAAATGGGAATTATAGAAAGAGAACCTGAAATTAATAAAGAACTACGCCAGCTTGTAGAAGAAGGCAAAAAAATTACAGCAGTTAAGAGAGTAAGAGAAGCTTTTGGTTTTTCCTTACTAGAAGCGAAGCAATATGTTGATAAATTATAAAAAAGATCATCCATTTGGGTAATCTTTTTCACTGCACCATGCGTGTATTTACATAAGCCGCGATTATAAAGTGTCCAATTAGAGTGATAGGAATAACGATTGTGACATTAGGCGTAGTGAAGACACTGCCGATTGTCGCAATGACACCAGCAATTAAATTATAAAGACCTACTATTTTTGATAGTTTCACTTTATCAGGTACGCGGCGTTCGTTGAATCCTGATAAGAGCCAAGTGTACTGCTTTACTCCGATGAAATAAGCTAGTGCAAATGAAATAATTACTACTATAAATAATGTTGGTGAAGCGAAGAGAGTCATTGCAAACACCTCCGTTAATGGGCTATAAATAAATTATAGTCCGAATGTTATAATTTAACAAAATATAATTTTGGTTTTAAGTGTAATAGAAAAATGGAGTATTGGTAATGAGGGGAGATTAAGTATGAATATTGTGGAGTTTCAGAGGTATGTATCAAATTTCAGTAAAGAAAAAGGATTTCAAGATACAACAATTGAAGAGCGTACGATATATACGATGGCGGAATTAGGTGAATTAGCAGAAGTTATATTAAAGCGTGATAAAATACAAGATTCGAAAAGAGAGATTGGTTTAGAAATGTTTGATGTCATTTGGAATGTATGTGATTTAGCAAATAAGTTAGAAATTGATTTGGAGAAGGCATTTGAAGAAAAAATGAGGATAAATAAAAAACGTGAATGGTAAGTGGAATATTAATGTGTAAAGAAGGGGGATACGAGTGAAAAGGAAGCTTTTTATAGGAGGAATCTTTACCTTAATTAGTGTAATGAGTGTTGTCGCTTACTTAGTTTTTCAGGGTATATTCATTCCGAATCAAATAAGTGCGGATAAGTATGAAATAAAAGGTGCAGATGTTGCGTCGTATCAAGGGGATATAGATTGGAGAGAGTTGGAAAAGCAAAATATGAAGTTTGCGTTTATAAAGGCGACTGAAGGAAGTTCGTTTGTGGATGAGTACTTTTCGAAAAATTGGAGGAATGCGAATAAGACAGATATGCGCATCGGAGCGTATCATTTTTTTAGTTTCGATAGTAAGGGTGAAACACAAGCAGAGCAATTTATACGAACTGTTCCAAAATATAAACAAGCACTGCCACCCGTGATTGATGTTGAGTTTTACGCTAACAAAAAAGATAATCCGCCTAAGCGTGAAGATGTTACGAAAGAGTTGGCGGTCATGATTGAAATGCTAGAAAAACATTACGATAAGAAAGTAATATTGTATGCAACGCAAGAGGCGTATGATTTATATATAAAGGATGCGTATCCAAAATGTGATATATGGATTCGTAGTGTTCTTACAAAACCGAGTTTATCTGATGAGAGAAAATGGACGTTTTGGCAATACACGAACCGCGGGAGATTAAGCGGTTATAATGGAAAAGAAAAGTATATTGATTTGAATGTATTTTATGGGAATGAGGAAGAGTTTGAGAATTATGGAATGGAAGATTAAGTTTTAAAGCGTACAAAATTTTGTACGCTTTTTTGTTAATTACATAAAAGTATGCAAATGAAGATGGAACAAACATTTGAGATGAATTGTCTAATATAGGTAATAACTATTTAGCTTGAAAGAAAGGGTTGATAACATGAAAAAGAATACGTTGTTAAAAGTAGGATTATGTGTAAGTTTACTAGGAACAACTCAATTTGTTAGCACGATTTCTTCTGCACAAGCATCACAAAAGGTAGAGCAAATAGTAATCAAAAATGAGACGGGAACCATTTCAATATCTCAGTTAAACAAGAATGTATGGGTTCATACGGAGTTAGGTTATTTTAATGGAGAAGCAGTTCCTTCGAACGGTCTAGTTCTTAATACTTCTAAAGGGTTAGTACTTGTTGATTCTTCTTGGGATAACAAATTAACGAAGGAACTAATAGAAATGGTAGAAAAGAAATTTCAGAAGCGCGTAACAGATGTCATTATTACACATGCGCACGCTGATCGAATTGGCGGAATAACAGCGTTGAAAGAAAGAGGCATTAAAGCGCATAGTACAGCATTAACCGCAGAACTAGCAAAGAACAGTGGATATGAAGAGCCGCTTGGAGATTTACAAACAATTACGAGTTTGAAGTTTGGCAATACAAAAGTAGAAACGTTCTATCCAGGGAAAGGACATACAGAAGATAATATTGTTGTTTGGTTGCCACAATATCAAATTTTAGCTGGAGGCTGTTTAGTAAAATCTGCGGAAGCTAAAGATTTAGGAAATGTTGCGGATGCGTATGTAAATGAATGGTCTACATCGATTGAGAATGTGCTGAAGCGATATGGAAATATAAATTCGGTAGTACCTGGTCATGGAGAAGTAGGAGACAAGGGATTACTTTTACATACATTGGATTTATTAAAATAAGAAATTGTAGAAATACAAAAGAAAGGAGAAATAATTTTCTCCTCTCTTTCTTCTAACTATATTTAAATGCTGAATCTGTCGATTACGTCAGCGTATATTACTGAGATTTTAATTCCAAGTATACAAATACTAGTACTGTCATAATTGCAATAACAACGTAAGTAGCATCAAGCATTATAAGTGTTTTTAAAGTTTCAGTCATCGTAATTCACCCCTGTTATAAAAATATAACATGATCTTTTTATTGATTAGATTAGAGATCATAAAGATAAAATGTATATGAAATTTCTTAAGTAGCTTCTATATAAATATATCATATAAATAATGTAAGTAATGTTAAGATAGTGTAAATGTATTGTAAATAAAGAGGTTTACAATGAAGGCTTTAATAAAAAAATGATAGTTCCTTAAAATAAAAAATACGCTATTTTCATATGAGATGAATTGCAATTATTTGTATAAGGGATTCAAAAAAATTTTTTCGTTGTATATATTTCTCCAAATTAATTATTTAGCTATTTAAAAGTATCGAAAGATGTGTGCACACTAATGTATATTTTTTGGATGTCAATAAAAGTATTATGTCAACAATATGAACTGTCACAAATCTTTATATATTATTGTGATTGATATCACATCACTTTTTTTCAATGGGTATTATGCTTAAGGTGTAATGAATGATTGGGAGAGGGTGGGATGATATGTTTTGTTATCAATGTGAACAAACGCCAACAGGCGGATGTAAAGTAATGGGTGTTTGTGGCAAGAATGAAACGATTGCGAGTTTACAAGATACGATTGTGTTTGGGCTAAAAGGAATTGCAGCTTATCGCACACATGCTGCTCAGCTAGGGTATACGGATGCATTTGTAGATGCTACAACACAAGAAGCTTTATATATGACATTAACAAATTCTAACTTTAACGAACAAGAGCATATTGATATGGCTATGAAAGTTGGGAAATCAGCTTTACGGGTGATGGAGTTATTGGATGAGGCACATACGAATCATTTTGGTGTGCCAGAGCCTGTACAAATTACACAAAATCGTGTAGAAGGTAAAGCAATTGTAGTTACGGGCCATAATTTATTTGCATTAGAAGAACTATTAAAGCAAACAGAAGGAAAAGACATTAATATTTATACGCATTCTGAAATGCTACCAGCACACGGATACCCGCAGCTGAAAAAATATAAACATTTAAAAGGAAACATCGGTAAGGCATGGTATGATCAAAGACGCCTTTTTGAAAAATTTACTGGTGCCATATTAGCTACAACGAACTGTGTTATGCCAATTAAAGGCTCGTACTCTGATCGATTCTTTTCATATGACATTGCAGGTTTAGAAGGTGTACAAAAAATTGAAAATGATGATTTTACACCATTGATTCAAAAAGCACTAGAACTTCCAGAAGTACATATGGAGTCGGATGAACAGTTAGTGACAGGGTTTCATCATAATACAGTATTATCATTAGCTCCAGAAATTATTGATGCAGTAAAAGAGGGGAAGATAAAGCGTTTCTTTGTTATCGCCGGTTGTGATGCACCGGGAAAAGGCGGAGAATATTATCGTGAATTAGCAACGTCACTTCCGCCAGAAACGGTTATTTTAACAACTTCTTGCGGGAAATTCCGCTTTAATGATGTGGATTACGGTGTTGTACCTGGTACGGAAATTCCGCGTTACATTGATTTAGGACAGTGCAATAATTCAATTTCTACAGTGAAAATAGCGGCTGCTTTAGCTGATGCTTTTCAATGTGAAGTGAATGAATTGCCAGTAAGTATTGTACTATCATGGTTTGAACAAAAAGCGGTTGCCATTTTACTAGGGCTATTTAGTCTTGGGATTCAAGATATTCGCATCGGTCCAAAGGCTCCTGAATTTATTTCACCTGGCGTGCTTGATGTATTACAAGAAACATTTGGTTTAAAACTAATTACAAATGCAGCAGAAGATATGGCTATGATGTTATCGTAATAAAAAATGATCTGTCTTATTAATAAGAAGAGCTAGCCATATTCATTAACTTTGGTATAGTATAGCGCCCCAAAATAAAAATGTAGAATTTTTGTTTTGGGGTATTTTCTTTTCTTAGTGGGATAGGTATGGGGCAAAATAAAAAAAGAAAATAGGCTGTATCGAATAGGTAATAGTTGATTTTAGAAAAAATATTAAAAATCGAGTTGACATCCATCACTACTTAGTCATACGATGTACTTGTAATAAGCAATACTGAGTAGTGTTGCTTCTCAAAATATTTTCAGTAGACAATAGGTAATAGCGGATTTTAGAAAAAATTTAAAAATCAGTTGACATCCATAACTACTTAGTCATACAATGTAGATGTAATAAGTGATACTGAATAGTTTGGATTCACAAAAACTGTTCAGTAAAAAATTCGCCTTAGTACTCTGTGATACTGAATATAAGTCAGACAGAATAGGGGGTAAAGGAGGATCAGGACATGGAAAATTTAACTGAAATGCTGAAAGGTTCACTGGAAGGGTGTGTACTGGAAATCATTAGTCGCCGTGAAACGTATGGCTATGAGATTACCCGCCACCTGAATGATCTTGGGTTTACCGAAGTTGTGGAAGGTACGGTGTATACCATCCTCGTACGATTAGAGAAGAAAAAGCTTGTGAATATTGAAAAGAAACCATCAGATATGGGACCGCCTCGTAAGTTTTATTCATTAAATGAAGAAGGCCGCCAGGAGCTTGAATTGTTTTGGAAAAAATGGGATTTTGTATCGTCAAAAATTAACGTCTTGAAGTCAAAATAGGTTCATAAGATAAAATGTTCCGGCCGATATTTTGAGAATTTCTTGTTCGGTTTTATAAAAAAGGAGGAAAATAAGATGTTAGAAATGTTCAAAAAGTTAATTGGTGATAAAAAAGAGTACAAAATGATGATGGCACGAGTTGAGGCTCTGCCAGAGGACTACCAATTTGTATTTAAGAAAATTCAAAACTACATGTGGAATTTTTCAGCGGGTAACGGGATGGATATGTTACACATACAGTATGAATTAATCGATTTGTTCGAAGCGGGTGCAGCGGAAGGAAGACAAGTGCTTGACATTACTGGGGATGACGTGGCTTCCTTTGCTGACGAACTAGTGGCAAATGCTAAAACTTACGTCTCCAAGTATCGTGAAGATTTGAATGAAAGTATTATGAAGAAATTGAGAAAAAAATAAATGGAATAAGTAGTACCGACTGATTAGCTGGTTACACATATGAATTGCCATCATAGCTATTCAGTTATATTTTTAACTTGGTACTAAGTAATACAGAATATCAGTGATACTAAATAGATAGAGGTAAATAAATAGTCTTCGCAAAACATTTTTATAGGGAGGAAAAAAGTATGAGTCATGCAGCGATTTCTGTAAAAGGCTTGAAAAAATCCTTTAAAGACAAGGAAGTTTTAAAAGGGGTAGATTTTGAGGTGCAGCGTGGAGAAATTTTCGCGCTGCTAGGCTCAAATGGAGCTGGAAAGACGACAACGGTTAACATCCTTTCGACGCTAATGAAGCAAGATAGCGGTGAAGTAAGTATTTGCGGATTTGATGTACAGCGTCAACCAGACCATGTTCGTCAAAGTATCAGTTTGACAGGGCAGTTCGCAGCTTTAGACGGTATGCTGACAGGGAGGGAAAACTTGATAATGATCGCCAAATTACGTGGTGTTTCCAATCCCGCTCAAGTTGCTGACAATCTACTTGCAAGATTTAGCCTGACTGATGCGGCAAACCAAAGGGCAGATCAGTATTCAGGCGGGATGAAGCGCCGGCTTGATATCGCGATGAGTTTGATTGGGGCGCCAGCAGTTATTTTTCTTGACGAACCAACGACTGGACTTGATCCTGAAGCGCGAATCGAAGTGTGGGATACAGTCAAGGAACTTGCTGGTAGCGGTACAACTATTTTGCTTACGACTCAGTACTTGGAGGAAGCAGAACAACTGGCAGACCGTATCGCTATTTTGCATGGCGGAAAAATTATTACGACAGGTACTCTTGCTGAACTAAAAGAGATGTTCCCGCCAGCAAAAGTGGAGTATATCGAGAAGCAACCGACATTGGAAGAAATATTCCTTGCGATCATTGGCAAAAAGGAGGAGATGTAAATGAAAAGTAAAACAGGTGTATTACTAGGTCGTTTAATGCGTAACATTATGCGCAGTCCGGATACAATTATTACAGTAGCGATTACACCGATTATGATGATGCTATTATTTGTCTACGTGTTTGGCGGCGCAATAAAAACTGGAACGGAAAACTACGTTAATTATTTATTGCCGGGAATTTTGCTAATGGCTATCGCATCCGGTGTAGCTTACACTTCCGTGCGACTCTTTACGGATGTAAAGAGTGGGCTGATGGCACGTTTCATTACGATGCCTATTAAGCGCTCATCGATATTGTGGGCTCACGTTCTAACCTCTCTGGTTGCTAATGTACTTACTATCGTGGTGGTTATTCTTGTTGCACTCTTAATGGGTTTCCGTTCCAGTGCTAATATTCTAGATTGGCTCGCGGTGGCTGGGATACTTGGGATGTTTACGCTGGCGCTAACATGGCTAGCTATCATTCCAGGATTGAAAGCGAGGTCTATGGAAGGGGCGACTGCTTACTCGTACCCGCTAGTTTTTCTTCCATTTATTAGTTCGGCCTTTGTGCCTACCGAAACGATGCCAAAAATTGTTCGTGCGTTTGCAGAGAATCAGCCTGTAACTTCAATCGTGAATGCGATTCGTGCTCTTTTATATGAAGGAACTGTTGGAAACGATATTTGGATTGCGCTCGCTTGGTGCGTAGGTATAATGGTCATCTCTTACTTTTTCGCCAGTAAAGCATTTAAACGTCAGTTAGGGTAAGAAACGTGATAAACGAAACCTTCAGGAATAATATATATTTAGAAAAGCACGGGAGATTTTCCGTGCTTTTATTATTTATCATGCTCTCATTGTAGTAAATGAAATGGTATTTAAAAATAGGATAATTATCCAGTGATAAAGCTTAATATTTGAGGCTCACTGCTTATGGAATGTATAAGCACACTCGTTTTTGTAAATCTGCTAATACTTCATCGGGTATTTCTTTGATTTTAATATCCTTCCCTAGAAAAAGCAGCCAATTTATTATTTCCGTCACTTCATCGGGATTGTTAACATTGATAAAAGTTTTTAAAATGGCTGTAGATTGGTAAGGATTAGTATAAGATATTGAAATTTTTAAAGGATGGTATTTTTTGAACTGGGCAATTGCTTTTGGTCCAAGTTCAAGTACCAAGTTGATTATTTCGTCCTTCTTACTTAGTTTTTCTAAAATCTTTTTCTTATTTAGCCTTTTGTTCGTCGTGTATGGTTCAATATTAATGAGATCATCGACAGGAAACATCATCTTCTTTTCTTTTTTTAAGTCAAATCCTTCAATGATCCAATGGCTTTTTTCTTGATAAAGGTGCAATAGATAAATTGGATAAGACTTGATTTCTTCATCTTCTTTCATAGTAATCAATAAATGGTTATCCAAAAGAAGGATTTGAATGAGTTTTTCTAACATAGGATGGGGGAGATCAGAAAGCTCAAGTAGATCGGGATTATGAGGGTTAGTCCCTTGGAAAAGCAAGAGTTGATTTAAAAGAACGAGATCATCTTGCTGGGTTTCTGAGATGAGTCCTAGTAGTTTTTCGGCTAAAGATTGACGACTCTTTAGGTAGGGAAGTTGTTGATTCCTCGTAGCCATAAAGGCAATAAAAAGAGCTTTCACTTCATTATCAGTAAAGCGAACAACGGGCAGGATAGAGTTGTGCATAACAAAATATCCCCCAGTCCTCCCAACTTCAGTGACAAGTGGCATTCCCATAGCTTCAATTTCTCTAATGTCTCTAATAGCTGTCGACCGTGATATGTTAAATTCTTGTATAATTTCAGAAATTGTAAAGTGAGAGCGGTTGTTGATATACCGCATAATTGTATTAATCCGTTCAACTTTTTTCATTTTAGTCTCCTAAACAGTATCATTTTTTGACATGGTTTAAAGGTATTATAAACGTATCAGATGAAAAGATAAATCGTTTGATTAATAAAAAAAGAGGCAGGTTTTGAACATGAAAAATTATACTATAGAAGAAAAAGATAGCTTTATAGTGTTAGGTATTGGAACTGAAATTAAGAGTGAATACACAGACTTTGCTGGAATAAATAAAGAAAAGGAAGACTTTTGGTCGGCTGTTAAAGAAGATGGAAGGCTGGACACTTTAAAAGCTTTAGCTACAAATGAATACATTTTTTCCGTGAGCGAAGCGGTGAATAACAAAATGATGTATTATGCGGGTGTCATGACAGAAGCACAAATAGAAGAAGAATCTAGAGTGATTCAGTTTCCGAGGGGAGAATACTTAGTAGTGAAAGGGGAAGACCAAACGGCTGAAGAGCTAAGTAATAAGCTTACTGGCATCGCCTTCGGTCAAGCTTTACCAGAAGCAAAGGATTTTGCCTATGTTGGTGGACCGAATACAACGGTTGAGATGGGGCAGAGAAATGGCTTAGTATTTGGTGAAATGTGGATTCCGGTTGTTAGGAAGTAAAGTGATAAAAGGTGCGAATATGGAAATTAGAGGCTAACGATCTTGTATTGTTGGCCTTTTTGAAATGAATATAATATTCATATACTGCTACACAGTATGTTCTGATAAAATGGAATAAAAGGGAATTCCTGTAAGGTGGTGGCGGATTGAATAAAAAAATATTATTTGAGCTATTCATAGTAACGTTTGTTTTTCTATTCCTTCATGTAAGTACATTTACTAATGAAAAATTTAACGATAAATTGGGATCTTTTACTTTCATTGTGCTACTTCTTATGCTTTCTATTTACACTGCATTTATAGAAAAGTATTTTGATGATATACAAAAGTGGATTCGAAATATTACATGTTGCTTTGCTTTATTCGTAGTGGTTTTAGTAGCTCTATGGATAGGTTATTTTTAGTCCTTACCTAAGAGAATGAGAAATATGTGATTACACTACATTCGATTCGATACTATTACTTAGTTGCATCGGTTTATATTAATTTTTTCTCTCCCCAATCAGGATAAAATGTACAATAGGAAATTTTATGTAAGATAAAGAAGGAAGGTTTATGGTGAGCCTGAGTACTTTGCTAGCTTTTGCGCTTGTTTCACTTAGTATGGTGAGCCTATTTTGATTTATCTTATTTCTCATTCCATTACGTAGGGGCGTATGGCAGGATTTATTTTTTTTATTGAGCATCATGCTTGGATTTGTAATTCATATAAATGAAGCAACTTTAGTATTCACTCAAAAATCCATTGTCTATGAAACAACTAGATTTGTAAACGGCTTTAATAGAAAGATGTCTATTGTATTTTTTGCGGCAAGATTAAATAGCTTTTTTGTTACTTTACAATAAAGTATACTTAATATCAGTAATTCATGTAATTAGGGGTGGTTTCTATATTTAGAGAAAATACAAAAAGGATACTTCTGTCATTAGTAACAAATCCAATACTAATAATTGTATATGGGATTTTTTGTTATGAGTTGGCCTTATACTGTAAGTACGGAAGAATGAATTATAATATTTACATTTTGTTATTATGTATAGTACTTTTTATATCCATAACTACATTTACTACAATGCGGGTGATAAAAAATAGAGAATATGAATCTAAAAAATTAACAAATTCAATAGCATGGAGATCCATTTCTATTATCATTATTGTTGCAATTACATCATTTTATGGGATGCAGATTTATAAAAGTGCAATAAATTACAATGGTAAATTGGCATGGTTTATAGAAAAGTTAAAACATGAAAGGTCAGTTAAACTTAAACATAATAATATATATAAGTCTGGAGTAGAAGGTATTTTTGAAGATATAAATAAAAAATATCCTTTGCCAAAGAAATTGTATATGGCAACTGATTTTGATCTTACATTTCATTCAGATGGAACAATCACAGCGTTTGATACATTTGTTTATGGGAAAAATGATGATGGGAAAGAAGAAACTTATTTAATCTCTTATAATAAGAAGAAGTCAGAAGATATTACTATAATACGAGACGGATACGCAAAGCCTGATTATAATGATGATAAATTAGTAGAACCTTTAATTGAAACGGTTAAGGCGATTCCAGTTAAGCAAACGGTTAGAAAATGGAATGAAAGTAAGTATGGGTTGATTTATTATGGAAAAAGAAATTGGGGATCCAATACAGAGGGAATTATTAATATTACTGAGGATGGTAAGGGGCAGAGTCTTAAAAAAGCAGCTTCTGATATCATTGGATATACTGTATCTATATTTGTCCCTGGAAAAGAGCAAGAGCTAGTCCCTGCTAGATATAATTTAATAAGTGACGCAAGTTGGAGTAAATCAAAGACGCCTCCAAAAGAAGATATGCTTAAAGAGAAGAAACAACAAGATTTAAAGAATGAAAAAGAACAGTTTTTCCTATCGAAAGAAGTTGGTTATCAACTAAATATGACAGATAAAGCATTAGGGAGCGCCTTTTATTCATTAAGCAAGACTAGTGATGAAGGGAAAACATGGGAGGTTATCAATCCAGATCCATTTAATGGGGGGATTGGTAGTGTATCAGGAATCACTTTTATAAATGATAAACTTGGGTTTTTAGGAGCAATTAGGCCTTCTGGTAATGAAGGAGAGTTATATCGCACAGATGATGGGGGAGTATCTTTCAAAAAGGTAGAATATCCGCCGCATGAAGTGAAATTAGATCATACACAGTCCACAATAAGTCCTTTTGATTCACCTAGTATGCCATATGAGAAAGATGGGGTTTTTAATATGTTAGTTGGACAAGGGGCAGATGGAGACTACAATGGCGATAGTAGTGCACTTTATCAATCAAAAGATAACGGAGAGACATGGGAATTTGTAGAAGAAGTGAAAAAGAAATAATCAGAATTTTTTTGGGGAAATAAGGTAACTACTCAGCTATACATTTTATTTAGAAGTTTGGTAAGGGGTATAATTCCAGCCATGAAGATAAAAATGGACCTATGCCTCGCTGCCTTTCTTTGTTTTATTTCTTATGCTTACTATCAACGCTATATATAGAAAGGTATTTTGGTGATATACAAAAGTGGATTCGAAATATCACATGTTGTTTAGCTTTATTTGTAGTGGTTTTAGTAGCTCTATGGACAGGGTACTCTTAGATCCTTACTTAAGAGAATGAGAAGTATGTGATTACAATACATTCGATCCGATACTATTACTTAGCTGCATCGTTTTATATTAATCTTTTCTCTCCTCAATTATGATAAAATGTACAATAGGAAATTTTATGTAAAATAAAGGGGGAAGGTTTATGGTCAGCTTGAGTACATTGGTAGCTTTTGCAATTGTCTCGCTTAGCATGGTTTGTTCACCTGGGCCTAATATGATTTACCTCATTTCCCGTTCCATTACGCAAGGACGTATGGCGGGATTTATTTCTTTATTGGGCATCATGCTCGGATTTGTAATCTATATAATCGCAACTATGTTTGGACTTACAGTTCTATTCGTTGCTGTTCCCGCTGTATATGAAGCAGTAAAGTGGGCAGGTGCTGCTTACTTGCTCTGGCTCGCCTGGAATTCGATTAAACCGGGTGCTACATCTATTATGGAACCTCGTATGATTTCTAATGAGCCACCAAGGAAATTATTTCTGATGGGACTCATGACGAATCTTCTGAATCCAAAGATTGCTATTTTGTATGTATCACTTCTACCTCAATTTGAAGATCCAGAGAAGGGATCGTTGCTTTTTCAAGGTGCAGTTTTGGGGCTTACGCAAATCACTGTTAGCTTTATAGTTAACCTTGTAATTGTATGTACAGCAAGTAGAATTGCAAAATGGTTTGGCACACGCCCGACGTGGCTACGAGTACAGCGTTGGCTTATGGCAAGTGTTTTAACGGGGCTTGCTGTACGTCTTGCTTTTGAACGTCGACAGTAAGAGCCTCTTTACCGTCAGTTTCTATAATATAACCTAATAAATATTAATATAATTTATGTATAGTAGATATTTACCTTATAAAATAAGGGGGGAATATTATGACTGAGACAAACGAATCTTCAGGAGTTAATTTGAAAAAAGATGTGAAGTTTTCTATTATAATTCCTGCGCATAATGAAGAAAAGTACATTAGAAAATGTTTAGATTCAATTGCAAAGGCATCAGAGGCATATAAAGAGCAAACGGAAGTTATAGTTGTTTTAAATCGTTGTACAGATAAAACAGAGGAAATAGCAAAATCTTATAATTGTGTTACATTGAAAAATAACGATAAAAACTTATCTAAAATTCGAAATGCAGGGGCTAAAATAGCTAGTGGAGAAATAATCGTTACTATAGACGCTGATACCATAATGACAGAGTCTATGTTGTTTAATGTAGATAAATATTTAGCTTCAGGTACATACATTGGTGGTGGGGTGAATGGTAAGTTTGAAAGAATATCTTTAGGAATATTTCTCTCCGCAATGTTAATCATAATCCCCTTACTTTTTAAGTACGGAGCTATATCTGTAGGGATTTTTTGGTGCTATAGAAAAGATTTTATGGCAATCAACGGATTTAATGAAAACATGCTTATGGCAGAAGATGCAGATTTCGCTAAACGTTTAAAAGAGTGGGGAAAGAAAAATAATAAGAAATTCGGTACTATTAAAAATGGAATGATAACTTCATGCAGAAGATTTGATACATATGGAGACTGGACTTTACTTAAAAATCCAAAAGTAATTTTAGCTTATCTAAAAGGAAATGATAGAAAATACGCAGATAAGACATATTATGATAACCAAGAAAGATAAAAATGGAGAAAATCAGAAGAGGATAGCTAGTACTTTTTTAGATATAATGAGAATCCAACTTAATTTAATAGATATTATAAGAAAACCATCAATTTGATTATCTTTTTTCAAATTGATGGTTTTTATTTTTGAAATAAATATGTATTTTTTTATGAAAATATTTTTTGACCCCCATAAAACTATGTATTCCTCCGAATATGTATAGTGAAGAAAATAAATAGAAGAAAAATGACTATGAAAGAATATAGAAGCATTAATAAAATTACTAGATTAAGTGGGCATCCAAAGTAAAAGGATGAAATTACCAATTATATAGAGGAGAGTTATTCAAGGATTGCAGATAAAATAGAAAGAGAATAAGCAAAACGAACGGTAGAAAATAAGAAAGTAGATAAAAATACAAACTTAACTGTAGTGCCGAGAGAAAAGGAAAAATCATTAAGAAAACGTTAGACTCTAAAAATATAACTAACAGCAAGAAAACAAGACCGAAGAAAAGTACCAAGAAAATCTGGTTAAATGGTCACTTGTGTAGTGGCCATTTTGCTATTTGAAGGAGGCTGGGAGATTACAAGTGTTGAGTTTAGTAATGAAGATCTTAAGAAAACCGAAAATAGAAGATATCGTATGTAACATACAAAACAACGAAGAAGATAAAGAAGCGTTTATCGTACAGTATCAGCCTTTTATTAGAAAATCAATCTCATCTGTCTGCCGCCGATATATTACAGAACAGGATGATGAATATAGCATTGGATTGTTTGCGTTTAACGAAGCAATTGAACAGTATTCCTATACAAAAGGAAAATCCTTTTTAGCGTTTGCTGATCTTCTTATAAAAAGAGATGTAATTGACTATATACGTAAGGAGTCTAAACATAACTTTGTCTTTTTAAAAGAAGATGAGCAAGAGGAAATGTTAGAAATGCAAGTGTCGCTTACGGAGTATATGAAAGAGATGGAAAATAGTAACCGTAAGGAGGAAATTCTTCATTTTCAAAGTGTGCTAGCTGAGTTTAAAATCACATTCTCAGAGCTTGCTAAAGAATCTCCTAAGCATCGTGATACGCGTGAGCACTTAATAGAAATTGTAAAAATTATTATAAAAGAAGAGGAAATGATGGAAGAGCTGTTCCGAAAGAAAAAGTTACCGCTTAAACATATTGAACCGCGTGTTAGGGTAAGTCGTAAAACGTTGGAACGACATAGAAAATACATTATTGCAATGTGTATTATTTTTGCAAACAACTATACATATATTCTGGATTACATAAGAGGGGAAAAGCATGATGAATAAAGGAATTGTGATGGATATAAAAAAGCATAGCGTAGTTGTTTTAACACCAAATGGAGAGTTTATTACGTGTAAAAGAAAAGGGGATTCTTGCATGATCGGGGAGGAAATCTCATTTGATGAGCAAGAAAAAAAAGCATCGCATTTTTCGATCCCTTCCTTTTTAAAACCTGCATCAATACTTGTTGCTTGTTTTCTATTTGCAGTGCTGTTTTTCTACAACCAACCAGAAGAAAAAGTATTTGCTTACGTCTCAGTTGATATAAATCCAAGTTTAGAGGTGAGCGTAACGAAGGATTTTCGTGTTATAGATTTACAGGCTTGTAATGATGATGGAAGGCGTATTTTAAAAGAATTGAAGCAATGGGAAAATAAACAATTACAAGAAGTAATACGTACTATTATAAAGCAAAGTCAAGAGGATAAGTATTTAACGAATGATAAGCAAGTTATGCTAACAGCAGTTGCAAAGGACAAGGCACTAGAACCACTTTTGGAAAAGGCAATGAAAGAATTAAAGAAAGAATATGAGCTAAAACATATTACAGTTGAATATCAAAGTAGCACGATGCAAGTACGAGAGAATGCTAGAAAAGCTGGAATTGGCACAGGTGTTTATATAAAGCAAGAGAATGAGAAGAACAAATCGCTTACTCCTCCTGCCACGCCGTCTAATCCGGTGGAAAACGAAGAAGAGGTGCAATCACAGCCGGAGTCATCTCATGATGCATCACTGGATTTGTCTCCTGTAAAAGAAAAAAAATATGAAAAGCAAGAGCAGAAAGAACAAAAGAAAACAGAGGAACAGCCATCGAAGCAAATAAAAGAAAACAATGGAAGAGGATCTCAGCAAGAAAATAGAGGGAATCAACAGGAGAATAAAAGTAGAGAATCTCAACAAGGAAATAATGGGAATCAGCAAGGGAACAATGGAAGAGGATCACAACAAGGGAATAATGGAAATGGGCAAGGGAACAACGGAAGAGGATCACAACAAGGGAATAATGGAAATGGGCAAGGGAACAACGGAAGAGGATCACAACAAGGGAATAATGGAAATGGGCAAGGGAACAACGGAAGAGGATCACAACAAGGGAATAATGGAAATGGGCAAGGGAACAACGGAAGAGGATCACAACAAGGGAATAATGGGAACGAGCAAGGGAACAACGGAAGAGGATCACAACAAGGAAATAATGGGAACGAGCAAGGGAACAACGGAAGAGGGTCACAACAAGGGAATAATGGAAATGGGCAAGGGAACAATGGAAGAGATCCTCAACAAGGAAATAATGGGAATCAGCAAGGGAACAACGGAAGAGAATCTCAACAAGGAAATAATGGGAATCAGCAAGGGAACAATGGAAGAGGATCCCAGAAAGAAAATGACGGAAACGAGCAAGGGAATAATGGTAGGGGGTCTCAACAAGAAAATAGAGGCCACCAGCAAGGGAATGAAAAGAAGAATCAATAGAATATGGAAGTGAGAGATTCATTTTAAAGCTAAAAGGATTTCTCTCGCTATTGTGGGCAGTAAAACTCCCATCTCAAAATTTGGCTGGGGCAAAGAAGTTAGGTGGGAGTTGGGCTGCTTGTAAATGTCCAATTGATGAGAGCTGATTAAAGTTACACTTTATTATTTTATAGTTCTATTAAGAAGGAGTATGTGAAAAATATAATGGAGAAAAACATTCAACAAGAGAAAGATAAAGAAAAACCTGTTTTTTATGATCCGAAAGGAAGGAGAAACATAGCCTTTATTTCGTTTCTATGTATCTCAATAGTTAGTGTAAGTGTTGTATTTTATTTTTTCTTTCAAAGTATTTTTTCAACACCAGAAATTCCAAATATGAATACCGCTGTACAACAAGATACTAAACTTGTACCAATTAATCAAAAACTTAGTGATCAGCAGTTAAAGAAGGAAGAATTTAACCCAAATACCGAAACGAAGGATAATGAAAATTTAGTGAATCCGCCGAAGGATAGTAAACAACCTAAAGAAGTGTATGGTTTTTATGTAAACTGGGATGAAAATAGTACCGCTTCTTTAAAAGAAAATATCGATTCCTTAACTACGTTAGTACCAGAGTGGTATCATTTAAAAGCAGATTTAACGATTAGAAGTGAGATCAAACCTGAGATAGTAAAGTTGGCAGAAAAAAATCAAGTGAAGATTATGCCTTTGCTTACTAACTATACTGAGGAAGCTTCTGGTCCTGATAGTGGGCTAATTCATAAGTTACTGAATTCCTCAAATGATGTAAAGACAAAGTTTATTAATGATTTAGTAAGCCAAGTTAAAAAGAATCATTTTTCAGGAATTAATATTGACTTTGAGGCCGTACCTGAAAGTGATAGAGAAAACTTAACAAATTTTATGAAAGAACTTACTACGGAATTTCATCAACATGATTTGCTCGTTACACAAGATGTTCCAGCTAATGATAAGGCTTTTGATTATAGTGCGTTAGCAAAAATAATAGATCGAATGATTGTAATGATGTACGATGAGCACTATGGAGCCGGGGAACCAGGACCAATTGCTTCAAATAAATGGTTCCAACATACATTGAAAGAACTGAATATTCCGTCTAATAAGCTTATAGTTGCTTTCGGTAACTATGGATATGATTGGCAAGTAAATAGTAAAGAAGCTGCGAAGTCTTTAACTTTCTCAGAAGTTATGGCAATGGCTCATGATTCAAATATGAAAATTCAATGGGATAAAATGAGTGGAAACCCTTATTTTAGGTATAAAACAGAAGGGAAAGAACATACTGCTTGGTTCTTAGACGGTGTAACTCTTTATAATCAAGTGAAAATCGCAATGGACAATAATGCAAAGGGATTTGCGTTATGGAGACTAGGAGCAGAAGACCCTACAATATGGAAAGTTTTAAAAAATCCGATTGAGGCACAAAAAAATCCTAATGTATTACATAAAATCAATAGTTTAGATGAAGTAAATTATTCTGGACAAGGTGAAATTTTACAGATTGAGAATGAAAGAAAAAATGGATTGAGAGATTTTAAAGTAGGCAAAGATGGTTACCTTACAGATGAAGTATATCAATCCTTACCATCTGCATATGAAGTGCAACGATATGGAAAACCAAATGGGAAACAAGTAGTATTAACATTTGATGATGGACCAGACCCGAAATATACGCCAGAAATTTTAGATATATTAAAAGAGAATCAAATAAAAGCTGCTTTTTTTGTACTTGGTGAAAACGCACAACTAAATACTAGTATTGTAAAAAGAATATACGATGAAGGGCATGAAATTGGCAATCATACTTTCAAGCATCCTAACATAGCTGATACGTCTTTACTACGAACGAAAGTAGAACTTAATACGACGCAACGTTTAATTCAGGAAGTAACTGGACATTCTACGGTTTTATTTAGACCGCCATATGAAGCGGATGCTAACCCGGATTCATCAAATGAAATATTGCCTATTTTACGTGCACAAAATATGAACTATACAATGGTAGCGGAAAAAGTTGATCCCGAAGACTGGGCAACACCATCAACAAATGAATTAGTAAAGCGTGCTCTTAATCCCATTTATAAGGGAGAGGGAAATATTATTCTTCTCCATGATGCGGGAGGGAATCGTACACATACAGTAGAGGCGCTCCCAATCATTATTAAAGACCTAAAAAAGCATGGATATAGTTTTGTAACAATTTCAGATTTAATGAATAAAGAACGAGATGAAATTATGCCTCCTGTTTCTTCTGAGGGGAAGCAATATTTACTTTACAATAAAGCTGTCTTTTCAGGAGCTGGATATTTTAAGCATATATTAACAACTATTTTTTATATTGCTATTGGATTAGGGATTTTTCGATTTTTATTCTTAATTTATTTTGCCTGGAAGCAGAAAAGAAAAACGTTATCTCGCTATATTAATTCGTCCTATCAACCTTTTGTTAGTGTTGTCATAGCAGCATATAATGAAGAAAAGGTGATAGCCAAGACGATTCACTCAATTTTGAATAGTAATTATAGAGAATTTGAAGTTATTGTTGTGGATGACGGATCGACAGATGGTACGTCAAAAGTAATGAAAGAAACATTTTATAAACACCCTAAAGTTCGTTTCATTCAGAAAGAAAATGGCGGGAAATCATCGGCAATGAACCTAGGGTTTCAACAATCGCGAGGAGAAATCATTGTCACTTTAGATGCGGATACTATTATTGCGCAAGACGCTATTTCTTTAATGGTTAGACACTTTGAAGATCAGAATGTAGCTGCAGTTTCAGGTAATGTCAAAGTGGGGAATAGACGGAATTTGTTAACTACTTGGCAACATGTTGAGTATATTACAGGGTTTAATTTAGAACGTAGAGCTTTTGATGAGTTAAATTGTATTACAGTAGTTCCAGGAGCTATTGGGGCGTGGCGCAAGAAGAATGTAGTTGAATCTGGATATTTAAGCGAAGATACATTAGCAGAAGATACCGATCTTACTATTACATTTTTACGTCAAGGGCATAGAATTGTATATGAAGAAAAAGCGCATGCTTTTACGGAATCACCTGAGGATGTGAAAAGTCTCATTAAACAGCGATATCGTTGGTCATATGGTACACTTCAATGTCTTTGGAAACATCGAAAAGCGTTGTGTAATTCAAAACATAAAACGTTAGGGTTTATTGCACTGCCTAACATGTGGTTATTCCAATATGTTCTGCAATTCATTGCTCCTTTTGCAGATATATTAATGATTATAGGACTATTTAGTAGTAATCCGCTAAAAGTTTTAGGATTTTATTTTGTATTCTTTTTAATGGATCTTCTCGCTTCTCTGTTCGCATTTAAATTAGAGGAAGAAAATCCGAAACCATTAGTATGGTTAATTTTACAACGTTTTATTTATCGTCAATTTATGACTTATGTTGTCATTAAATCTATATTCTCATCGCTTCGAGGAGTAGCGGTAGGGTGGAATAAACTAAAGAGACTGGGGAGTGTTAAACATTCCACGGAACATAAGGAGGCATCATAAAAGAGCGGACTATCTGCTCTTTTTTTCATTGATTTTAGTTAGTTGAATGTAGAGTTGTAGCATAAAAACTGCTGCTTCTATAACGAAATTCCTATTCACCATTAATAGTGAGACATTATGTTAAGCTAATCCTTTAGTTTCGGATTAAAGTTTTTTTATATTTTTTTAAAATGACGGACACAAAAACGCATATACCTTCGAATTATATATATGGATAACATAAATATGTATATAAAAGGGGAGAAATAAGATGAAAGAAAAAAAAGAAATGTTTCAAGAAATCGCTGAGGTGTTAAAGGTATTGGCGCATCCAGTTCGTCTATCTTTAGTAAAAATAATGCTTGCAAAAGGTCCTACTAATGTAACAACAATGTATGGGGATTTACAAATGCCTCAAAGTACAATTAGTCAACATTTATCTAAACTAAAAGCTGCTAAAATGGTTACAGGTACTCGGAAAGGATTAGAAATTTATTATGAGGTAACTGACAATCGTACAAAATCAATATTAGCATGTTTAGTTTAAATACATACTTCTATTTCAAAATAAAAAACGCTATTCTTTTCTATGATTTTACAGAGAGAATAGCGTTTTTTATTTTTAAGGAGTATCTTTTTATATGCCTATAGAATGGAGTGAAAGGTTTATGGGTTTAAATGTACCTACTATTACCTTAGATTCTAATGCGTCTAATAATGAAAAAATTCTCGGTTTAGGGGTGCTTCTTTATAGCTTACGTACAATTGAGATTAGAAAAAGTAGAGCGAGCGCTTAATGAGGCGGAAGTAGTGTTTATATGCGAAACTTTATAGAAATCTCATTTTTCTAATTGTATCTTTTTAGATTGATGGATGTGGGGTCACGTCCATCAATCTAAGAAAACAAGTTAGCTAAAAAATGATGAAAATAAACTTTATAGAAATAAAAAATATGAACGTAGAGGATTAAACAAAGTATATAGTGCTTTTTTAGTCATGTAATCTTTTAATCTGATGATCTTTTCCCCATTCAAACAGATCATTCATTATTTGCATTAAAGATTTTCCGTATTCACTTATGGTGTACTCAACCTTTGGTGGTACTTCTTGATATACGGTACGATAGATAATCCCATCAGCTTCAAGTTGCCGAAGTTGTTGTGTAAGAACCTTTTGTGTAATGTTTGGGATTTCTCGTTTAATTTCATTTGTTCGCATTTTTCCATCCGACAAAATACATAAAATATGAACTTTCCATTTTCCACCGATTACATCGAGTGTTGTTGCAATTGGGCAATCATCATTTTGATTCATATAACACCTCCAAAGGTACTTCAAGGTTCCTATAGTACCTGAAAGTACGTACTTTTCAATTATATGTAACTCATTCATACTAATACGTAAAGGATTGATTAATTTATAAAGGGGCTGGAAAATGATGAGAACACTTGTAATTGTAGCACACCCTCATATTGAAAAATCAAAAATTAATAAAAGATGGATAGAAGAACTTGAGAAACATTCAGATGAAATTACGGTGCATGAATTATATAAGGTGGCACCAAATTGGGAGTTTAATATTGAACAAGAGCAAAAGTTATTAGTAGAACATGACAGATATATATTTCAATTTCCGCTTTACTGGTACAGCTCACCACCATTATTAAAAAAATGGTTCGATGATGTATTAACATATGGATTTGCGTACGGATCACAAGGAGATAAAGTGAAGGGGAAAGAATTTGGTGTAGCTATTTCTATAGGTGGATTAGAAAAAGATTATGAAAATAGTGGGATTACAATGGATGAGTTGACGAAACCATTCCAAGCTACATGCCTATATACAGGTATGGAATTTATACCTTCCTTTTATTTATATGGTGCAGAATATAAACTAAGTGATGAAGAGATTGATAAAAGTGCACCTGAGTATGTGCAATATGTAATGAACAAGAAGTATTCTAATATATAATGAAAAATAGCCATTTACTTGTGAAGTAAATGGCTATTTTATATTCTTCTTATATTCACTAAGTTTAATCTTTAGTAAATTAATAGTTAATCTGGTAAAATAAAAAACCTAACATATATAAAGGGGAGTTTTACTTGAGAACGATGCGACAATTATTACAAAAGAGAGCAATGCAGTCACCAAATTTGGAAGCGCTTGTAGGAGGGAAGAAAAGATATTCGTTTCAGCAATATAATGAACGAGTAAATCAGCTTGCACATTATTTGTTACATAATGGTGTGCAAAGAGGAGATCGTATAGGAATACTATGCAAAAATAATCACCCATTTCCAAGTGTTATGATGGCAAGTTTAAAAATTGGAGCGGTATTTATTCCGCTAAATCATCAGCTTACTGTATATGAATTAGAAACGATTGTAAAAGAAGCGAAATTAAAAGTGTTAGTTATTGATGAAGAATTTAGTGAAGTGTTATTAAATGTTGATGCTGTTAAAGAAATTCCTTATGTAATTCAAACGACAAAAGAAGGTTTTGGTTCATTTGAATTAGAGCTGCAAAAACAGCCAACGACAGAACCGAACGTAGAAGTTCATGAAGAAGACGACGCCATTTACTTATTTACTTCAGGAACGACTGGACAGGCGAAAGCATGTGTAATTGGACATAAAAACTTACATCACTATTTTGCTGAAATTGCGGGACAAAGAGAAATCCCAGCAGGTGAACGCTTTTTATCTGTGCATCCATTGTTCCATATGAGTGGCGTGCTTTCTATTTTAAATTGTATTTATCATGGCGTTACGATGATTTTCTTAGCTGATTCGAATCCTGCTATTATTTGGGATAAGATTGAAGAAGAGAAAATTACTACGATGCTTGCGTTCCCTGCTGTTTATAGTTACATGCTTGATGAATTAAATAAAAAAGAACGTAATATTTCAACCTTTAAAGTAGCACAAAGCGGTGGTACAAAAGTGCCAGAAATACTCATTCAAAAATATATGGAAAAAGGAATATATATGGTGCAAGGTTATGGTAGTACAGAAGGTTGGGTTGTAACCTCATGGCATCCAATGATGGGAAAAGAAAAGATGTCTTCTGTAGGAAAAACCTTAAAAAATGTAGAGGTGAAAATTGTTCATCCGGAAACAGGACATGAACTAACAACAAATGAAGTTGGAGAGATTCATGTGAAAAGTCCATACATGTTTAAAGGGTATTGGAATAATGAAAAGGCGACAAAGAAGGTAGTAAAAGATAACTGGTTTAACATGGGTGATGCTGGCATGATAGATGACGACGGATTCCTGCATATTATGGGAAGATATAAAGACGTTATTATACGCGGTGGTGACAATGTATATCCAGATCAAGTAGAAGATGTTATTCATGAAATACATGGTGTTTTAGAAGTTGCAGTAGTTGGAGTTCTAGATGACTTTTGGGGAGAGGTTCCAAGAGCTTTCATTGTGAAGGATAGCGAAACAATATTAACAGAAGAAAGTATTACTCAGTATTGTAAACAGAAATTAGCCAGTTACAAAATACCAGAAGTGGTATTCATAGATGAGTTACCGAAAAATGCTTTAGGAAAAGTGTTGAAGAGGGAATTACGAGATGTAGTTCTTGTGAAATAGAAAATTATGAAACGATGGAGAACCCAGTTATGTATAAAGCATGACTGGGTTTTTATGTATCAAAAACATAATAATTTACTAGATTTTGTATTTTGTGTAAGATAATAAAGAATATTCAATTAATAATTCGAGGGATGAAATTAAATGAAGCTACCGTTATTAGAAGTAGAGACGGATAGACTCATTATCCGTCCATTTCAAAAAGATGATTACGAAAGTTGGTTAGATGGATTTAATAAGAGACTGCCATCGCAGTATAAATATGACGATGGCTATCAAGTTATGGCATCGTCAACAAAAGAATGGTTCACGGAATGGATAAGAGGCTTTGATGAAGCAGCACATCGAGATGAGATGTATGTATTAGGTATTTTTCGTAAAGAAGACGGAGCTAATATTGGAAAGCTAGAGCTAATAAAAATTTTACGTATGGATTATCAGTGGGCAATGATGGGCTACTCTATTCATAATCAATATTGGAAAAATGGATATGGGGTAGAAAGTGTAAACGCTACGTTATCGTTATTTTTTAATAGCCTTAATTTTCATAGAATCGAATTACATATACATGTTGATAATGAGCCATCAGTGCGTCTTGCGGAAAGCGCAGGCTTTTCATTTGAATGCAAGAGAGAGGCGTTTTCATTAGAGAATGGTAAGTGGATGGATTTTCTTATTTATTATAAAAATAAGGAGATGAATATATGAGAGTGTTTATTACAGGTGGCAGCCGCGGTTTAGGGTTACAGTTAGTAAAAGTATTTCATGAAAATGGGCATATTGTTTATCCGTTAGTTAGAACTGAGGTTGCGGTAACGCAATTGAAGCAAATGTTTAGTGGTAGATGTTTTCCTATATTGGCAGACTTATCGGCTGATGAGAGTACGGAGCAAATTAAGAAGCAGCTTGAGGAATATACAGAGTATGTTGATCTAGTTATAAATAACGCTGGCATTACTGGGAAGGAGACTGAGATTTTACATACAAATTCAGAAGAATTAACAGACTTATTTAATATTCATTGCTTAGGTGTAATTCGGGCTGTAAAAGGTACATATGTGGCGTTAGCTAAATCGGATCATCCGAGAATAATAAATGTGTCCTCTCGATTAGGATCATTACATAAAATGGCGAACAAAGAGTTTCCGCAAGGTCAGTTCTCATATTCATATCGAATTGCTAAAGCTGCACAAAATATGTTAACACTCTGCTTACAACAAGAGTTTGAGAATAAAAGAATTCGTGTAACTGCCATTCACCCAGGAAAATTAAAAACTGATATTGGTGCCTTTGATGCGAATATGACTCCGGCTGAAGGAGCAAAAAATATATATGATTGGGTAATAGATTCAAATGAGGATATTTCAGGGAAGTTTATTGAGCCTGGTGTAGGGGAATTGAAGTGGTGATATACGATCTTGCAATCATTCAGAATCTATTTGGCCCTTCTAAAAAAGTATTAAATGGCTTACCAAATGCAGTAACGATTGAAGAAATAGAAGAAGATGTTTTGTATAACGTACAAACATATAAAGAAAAGATAAGTAGATTTGAAGAGGTTTGTTTTAATTGGGAGTTAAAAAGAGCAAGTATTGTATTAAACAAAAGGTTTAGTAGTTATAACTCAAGTGTGAAAGTGTTACTTGATGTCGGTTTTTCTTTGTATGCCGCAAAGATAGAAGTATGTAGAGAATTGAACAATGTAGAAGAGCTTGAAAGACAATATACATATCGATCAATAGCAGAAGGAACGTTATCGGAAAAAGAATTTAAATATATTTGGGAACAATGTATGTCGGGTTCAGGGAATCAAACTTCAATTTTAACTATCGATGAACATTTTTATTCCGTGCAAACAGAGTTAGGTAAGGGGTGGGAAAAGTCATGTATTGTTTTTTATGATAAAACTGAGCCAATTGGTCTGTCCATACCGCATATAGAAACTGGAACAGAAAGTGAAGGACGATTATTTTACTTTGGAGTAATGCCTTATTATCGCGGGAAAGGAGTTGCTTCTCATATGCATCTTCAATCTTTACATATGTTAAAGGAAATGGGGGCTACTTATTACATCGGAAGCACGCATACTTCAAATGAAAAGATGCAGAGGATATTTTGGAGAAATAATTGTTCGATGAAAACGAAGACAGAGCTTTATTATAAAATTTTTAAAGTAGATTAGGAGAAAAGAAGATGAAGACTATAAACGTATTTCATTACGATGCATTTACGAATAAACCAAATAAGGGAAATCCAGCAGGTATTGTATTAGAAGCAGATGGATTAACGGAAGAGGAAATGCAAATTATTGCTGAAAAAATTGGATATAACGAAACAACTTTTGTTCTTTCCTCAGAAGTAGGAGATATAAGAATGCGCTATTTTACACCTGGTTTTGAAATGGATTTATGTGGTCATGGGACAGTAGGGACGATATATGCCTTGCGCGAAAAAGGTTTATTAGAAGAGAAAAGTAACCTTACGATTGAAACGAAGGCAGGGATTTTACCAATACAAATAGGTGTAAATGAAAATGGAGAAACCTTTATTAAAATGAGGCAGACAGCACCTCAGTTTAAAGATTTTGCAGGTTCAAAAGAAGAATTAGCTCATAGTATTGGTTTAGAAGTAAATGATTTAGATGTAAGTTTACCGATAGTATATGGAAGTACAGGGAATTGGACTGTAATTGTACCGATTAAAAATCTAGATGCGTGTGAGAGAATGAAACCTAATAATGCTGCATTTCCGTCAGTATTAAAAGAAATACCTAATGCTTCTATTCACCCAATTTGTCTAGAAACTTATGATGAACTAGCACAAATGCATGGCCGTCATTTCTCATCAGCTTATGCTGGGACGATTGAAGATCCAGTGACAGGAACAGCTTCAGGTGTAATGGGAGCGTATTATGCGGAGTATTTAGAGAAAGATTTTGAACATGAATTGGACTTAATCGTTGAGCAAGGACAGGAAATAAATAAAGATGGTCGTGTAACTGTTTATGTAACGAAAGGGATAGAAAACGAAAAGTTACAAATAGATATTGCTGGAACAGCGGTGTATGTGAAAGAGTTTGAAGTTTTAATATAAAAAAGAAAGCCCGGCATACATCCGGACTTTCATTATCTGTTCAACACTTCAATATACGAAGCATCTCCAGTTGTTCTTAAAGCAGAGCGAAAATTGTTATTTTCTAGCGTTTTAGCGACTTGTTGTAATTGCTGTGCATCATCATGATGGATAAGTAAGCTGTCAGCACCGTTTTCCTCTATATGAATGTGTTCAACATTTCCAATGGCATCATGTATAGCTTTTAAAAATTCAGGTTTCATGGTGTCCTCCTATATGTATGTAACGTTTTTATTTAGTATTTCCTTATTTTTGAAATATAAAAGTAAATGAAAGGAGAAATAAAATGAATATAAAGCAGTTTAACGAACATATAACATCATTATTTGGAGAGCATCTTCATAAATACGGCGATGATGAATATGGTTTTACTCATATAAGTAAAGATGAATTTCACAAAATCGGTTACACAACAAATTTAACAGTAGAAACTATTGAAGAAGCGTATAGAAATGGAGTCGATATGATAGTTACACATCATGCGCCGTGGAGTTTTTTATTTGGTATGGAAGAGGCTTGTATTGAGAAATTGAAGCAATATGAAATGAATCATTTTTGGGTTCATTTGCCGTTAGATTTTGTAAAGTTTGGCACGTGTACATCGTTATTTAACGGAATTGGGATAGATACAATACTGGAATATTCCACGTATGAGGAAGAAGAACTACCGGGAATAGGAGAATATAAAGAAGCGATTCCTTTTTCAAACTTAGTTGGAAAACTTGAAGAAAAAATGGAAGAGAAAGTGAAGAGCTGGAGAAATCACGATAAACCAGTAAAACGGATTGCGATTTTAACCGGTGCAGGAAACAATACAAATTTGATTGAACGTGCATTAGAAAAAGGGTGTGACACGTACATAACAGGTGAAAAAACATTATATACAGTTCAACATGCGAAATTTAAAGGGATTAATTTAATTGTAGGCAGTCATACGTTTACAGAAGTGTTTGGTGTAGAAAGTTTGGCTCATAAATTACAAGACAGAGACCCTGCAATAGAAATTATTAGAGTATATGAAGAGCATTTAGAGTGATAAAATCACATTACCATAAATGGAATATTGAAGAAAGCCATTGTAATAAAATAAAATTATTGTTTGTTATATTAGGATGGATGAGAGGATTTCCCTTGCGTTTGTCAAATAATAGTAAAGCTGCCTTTTGAATTGAGGGAATATTCGGAGTTAAAGGGTGGGAGAATGGACATTTCAATAATCACTGCACAACTAGTTAAGGAAAAAGTTATTTCACATTATCCAAATAGCGTAAAAGCATTAAACGGGGGTACGACAAGTACTATATATTTGTTAGATGAACAATACGTTGTAAAGTTGAATGAATCGGATGTCATACGTGAAGAAGCTTATTTTCTTCAGTTTTATAAAAAGGACGAATTATTTCCAAAGCTTTTATATAAGGAACCTTTAAATCGCTATATTGTTTACTCATTCCTTGAGGGCACAAATTCTTGCAAACTAGGCTATAAACGGAGTGTTCTTTGTAAACTTGTAAAAGAAGTTATCAATGAGTATGAAGTAGCTACAGAGGTTGATGGCTGGGGATGGAAAGAAAATCCGGTTCAATCTTGGAGTGGATTTTTAACAACAAATGTGATAGAAGCTCATGAAAATGTAAGGCGTTACATAAGTGAAGAAGGGTATAGAACGGTTCTTAAGTTAGCGAATAGGGACGCTGGAATAAATCAGCCGTTTTTATTGCATGGTGATCTTGGATTTCATAACTTTATATTTAAAGAGAATGAGCTGCACGGTGTAATTGATCCTTTACCAGTGTTAGGAGATCCTATATATGATTTAATTTATGCGTTCTGTTCAACTCCGGAAGATTTAACAAAAGAAACGATTGGTTATGCGATGAAACAATGTGTATTTCATAAAAATGACCGTGATTTATATGAAGAAATAGTCATAGGATTATATTTGCGTATAGATACATGTTTACGGCACCACCCGAAAGATTTAGAAGATTATTTAGAAGCTTGGCGTTATTGGATGGGTGAGGTTGAGGTGACTTTATAGTACAAATATTTTTGGGGAGATAGTGAGATGAATGTTGCAGAAGCGAAAAAGGATTTAGCAATAAAAACGAAGAGAGGCTTACCGATTATATTAGCCGGCGTTTTATTTTGGGTAGTTATGAGTATAACGGGATTTGTTCTTTCTGAAAAACAAGTGGTGTGGGTATATTTAATCGGTATGGGCTGTGTGTTTCCTTTTGGCTTAATGATAGCTGCTATATTGAAGATTGATATGTTTGCGAAAGGAAATCCGTTAGGGATTTTGGCAGGCTTAATTGGTGGAATAAATGTATTGAATATTCCACTTGTATTACTTGCCTATTTTCAATTTCCAGAATGGTTACCTTTTGTAGTAGCGATGTTAATAGGTGTTCATTTTATTCCGTACGTATGGATTTATGAAAGTAAAAGTTATGGTTTATTGTCAGTAGGGACTGTATTTGTAACGTCAGTTTGCGGGATTCTTTTTGCAGAAAAAGGATTTACTGTAATTCCGTTATCGGTTACAGTTGTCTATTTACTTACTTTTATAAGTTTATTAATTGAAAATAAAAAAGCAGATCATTATCAACAAAAGTCAGCTTAATAAAAATATAGGAATAGGGGAAATTATGATGAAAAATTTCGTTTGTACAACGTGTGGCGTGCAGTATGCAGCGAGTGTAGAAGAACCGGTGAGTTGTCATATTTGTGATGAAGAAAGGCAGTATGTGAATCCGAAAGGGCAGTCTTGGACGACTTTAGAAAATTTGCAAACAGATGATACATATAAAAATGAAATAATCAAAGAGGAAAATGGACTTTATAGTATTACGACAAAACCAGGATTTGCGATCGGTCAAACGGCATTTGTGGTGAAAACAGAGTCATATCGTTTACTGTGGGACTGTATTACGTATTTAGATGAAACGACAATTATGAAAATAAAAGAGCTTGGCGGATTAGATGCGATTGCGTTGTCTCATCCTCATTATTATTCAACGCAAGTAGAATGGGCAGAGACATTTGATGTACCAATTTATATACACGAAGATGATAAAGAGTGGGTGATGCGTCCGAGTAGTCGTATTATTTACTGGTCTGGTGAGTCTTTACAATTAGCGGATGGGATTACTGTGCATCGTCTTGGAGGACATTTTAGTGGTGGATCTGTCTTACATTGGGAAGAAGGTAATGACGGAAAAGGGATTTTGTTAACAGGTGATATTATTCAAGTTGTAGCAGATGAGCGGTGGGTAAGCTTCATGTACAGCTATCCAAACTTAATTCCACTACCAGCGAGAAAAGTGGAAGAAATGGTGAATCGAGTGAAGCCGTTACAGTTTAATCGTTTATACAACGCTTTTCATCGAGTAGTAAAAGAAAATGCAAATGAGGCAGTTGAACGTTCTGCTGACAGATATATAAAAGCAATAGAAGGAAAGTTGTTTCATACGTAAAAGGAGAGTAGCTTAATGAAAACGTTAGTATGTTTTGGAGATAGTATTACAGCTGATGAAACATTTTTTGATGGAATGCCGAGATTAACACCACGTTTGCAAGAGATGTTTCCGAACTGGAAAGTAGTGAATGCAGGTGTTCCAGGTGATAATACATTCGATGCGTTAAATAGGATTGAAGAAGATGTAATATCATATAAACCAGATTTCGTAACAGTTTTTCTTGGTACGAATGATGCAGTTTCTTTTTCTCAAGTGTCATTACAAGCATATAAAGAAAACTTAGAGAAGATTGTGAACCAAGTTTCATCAGATAAAGTACTACTGATTAGTCCTGCACCAGTTGATGAAGAAAGACAGCGTAATAGAACAAATAGAGTGCTTAGTCAGTATGCAGACGTGGTGGAGAAAGTGGCGAGGGAAACAGGAAGTTATTTTCTAAACGTATTCGCTGAAATGATTCAAGAACGGGATTATAAAAGATTTGTAGAAAATGATGAAAAAGATGGATTACACTTTGGGCCAGAAGGTTATGAGTATGTAGCGAAGTTAATTGGTGAAAAGTTAAAAGGGATTTTATAAGGAGCAAAGCACTTAGTGCTTTGCTTTTTCGTATTTCTTTCGTAGTCCATAAACTTATTGATTGCTGTAATTTGGATAGATATTTGGCATTTTTATCCCGCATTAACTGCCCGTAAATGCCCGATTGGTGAGGGCTAATAATCAGTGGGGGATGAACAAAACCCCACTGATTAAAGTTTCACTTTATGTGGGTAAAAGGTTAGTGCTGTTTTAAAGTAATATAAATTTATTTTTAAAAATTTATATTTCGTAGTTGAAAATTAATAAAGGTGTAACTATAATAGTTACAGTAAGTTTGTTGTTTTGAGATGTACATATTGAATTACAAGAATGAAGGGAGTTTTTATGTAAATCAAAAAGCTATAAAATCTATTGATTTTTATAATAAGATAAAGTGCTTTTGGTTCATACACATTATTAAATATGTTATTTCTAATAGAAAACTAGAGGTGGAAAAATGAAAAATTTTAAAGGTATGTTAATATCATCACTTGCAATTACAGCTTTTGCTGGGGTAGGTACGACATTTGTAACAAATACAGTATATGCTGCTAATAACGATTCTAGTAAAATACAAGTTCGTTCTAATAAGAGTATAAATACAACAACTGGCTCGAGATTGCCTGTACTATCAGTCAATCCTTATGATGAACCTAGATTTTCGAGACAGGGATATCTTGAAGAGGCACCTTTAGGAATTAATGCTCCTTATGCTTGGGGAATTAAAGGAGGAAATGGTCAGGGAGCAACTTTTGTAGATTTGGAAGAAGGCTGGTTATTAAATCATGAAGATTTAGTCGGTCAAAATATTGAATTTATGTCTGGAAAAATGAGTAATGATCTTTCTCACGGTACTTCAGTTCTAGGTGTTGTTTCTGCAGCTGAAAATGGGATTGGGAACATTGGAATTGCACCAAAAGCAAAGGCAAAAGTAATTTCAGTAATCCGAGATAATGGGAGAATTGATGTAAGAGATGCTATTTTAAGTGCCGTAGATTCTTTACAGGCTGGAGATGTTTTATTAATAGAAGAGTCCTTTAAATATGATGGATATGGAGATGACCCTTTACCAGTAGAAGTATACCCGAGTATATTTAATGCAATTCGCAAAGGTACAGATAAAGGCATTATTATTGTAGAAGCAGCTGGTAATGGTGGGATTGATTTAGATGAATTTAAAGACCGTAATGGTAAACAGATTTTAAATCGAAATAGTCAAGACTTTAAAGATTCAGGAGCTATTATAGTTGGAGCATCTACTGCAAGAGTTCCTCATAAACGTTTAGCTTTCTCTAACTATGGTAGTAGAATTGATGTATATGGTTGGGGAGAATATGTTGATACATTAGATACATATCAAAATCAAAATAGTAAAGGACAAAAAGTTACAGATCAGAACATAATTAATCGTTATACTTCTAATTTTCGTGGTACTTCTAGCGCTTCGCCTATAATTGCTGGGGCTGCTGTATCGATTCAAGGCATTGCTAAAGAACATTTAGGTAAGGCATATACACCAAAAGAATTGAGAGCAATTTTAAGTAATCCTAATACAGGCACAAAGACTAATAACCCATCATCTGATAAAATAGGGGTTTTACCAGATTTAAAAGCGATTTTGTCTAACCTTGGATTTCATAATGATTTGACTACCAATGATCCTATGGTATTTCCAGATAACGTAGAAAAAAATGAAGGAAAAGAAAATTCAACTTTCGTATTTCCAGGTGAAGAAACAAAAAGAACAGGTGATAAAAATTCAACTGTAACCTTTCCAGAAGAAGATTTAAAACAGGAGGAAAAAGAAGAGGGATTAATTGTTTTTCCTGATTAATAAAAAAATACTACCTTCCATTTGGAGGTAGTATTTTTTATTTCTTGTCAATAACAAGCAGGCATGAAATTTGTATTTGTTTATCTTTCATAATGAATTTAACTAAAAAAATCGAATATTTGACTGTTAATTTACTTTTTCGTCTCAATCAATTACATGAATTAATCTAGAAATGCTTGCTGTAATGCTTTCAGTCCATCGCTGTAAATACCATGAAACAGATTTATTGCCTCTTCATCACTAACCTCAACAGGAGTGAATGTACCAGACCACTCTACTAACGATGTATTACTTTCAGTACCTTCTTTCACCTGGATTGTAGATAAATAATTAGTGACTGGGAACGGTGCATTCATGATTGAATACGTGTAGTAGCGTTCTTTAGCATTGAATATTTCTAAGTGTTCTATAATTGTATCACCATCTGGATTAGCTAGATGACGTACACGACCGCCTTCCGTTAATTTACTGCTAGGTATATAAGGTAACCAGTCTGGAAGGGAGTTGAAACCTCCGATTAATTGCCATACTTGTTCAGGTGAACCGAAAATTTCCATAGATGTAGTAGTATGTGCCATATTCATTACGCTCCTTTTCATCCCGGTATTTACGGGTAAATAATCAGTGGGGGATGCTCCCACTGATTAAAGTTTCATTATTATTTTACGTTGATTGGTAGTGGTGCATTAGGTGCTACTAGTTTTTGTTCGCGCATTTCTTCCCAGAATGCTGCTGGAATTACTGTATTTAAGGCGTTTTGGTCTTCTACAATTCGTTCCGGTTTACTTGCACCAGGAACAACGGCAGCAACTGCTGGATTTGCTAGTGAAAATTGTAATGCAGCAGCTTTGATGCTGATGTCGTGACGATCTGCAAGAGCTTTGATTTTCTCAACTTTTGCAATAATTTCTGGCGATGCTTTTTGATATTCGAAGTGAGCGCCGCCAGCAAGAATACCTGAGCTATATGGGCCACCAACAACAATATCCATATTATGCTTTACAGCTGCAGGCATTACTCGTTGCAATGCACGTTCGTGGTCTAATAATGAATAGCGACCAGCTAGTAAGGATATATTTGGTTTCGCTTCTTCTAAATCAAGCATAAGTTCAATTGATTCTACTTTGTTTACTCCAAGCCCCCAGCCCTTAATAACTCCTTCTTCACGTAAACGTGTTAGCGCACGGAATGCTCCTGTTCGAGCTGTTTCAAATTGTGAAATCCACTCATCACCATAAAAGTCTTGTGCTAAATCATGAATGAAAACAAAGTCTAGACGATCTGTTTTTAAACGTTTCAAACTTTGCTCGATAGAACGAAGTGTTGCATCTGCGCTATAGTCATTGATCATTTTATTTTTGCGACCAAATTCGAAAAGTCCGCCTTTTTCACCTAAATCACGTGCAGATGGATCTTCTAGTTCATCTGAAATCGTTCGACCTACTTTGGTGCTTAAAAAGTAATCATCACGATTTCTTTTTGACAGTGCTTCACCAAGACGGATTTCCGCTAATCCAGATCCATAAAGTGGAGCTGTATCAAAGTAACGAACGCCATTCTCCCAAGCAGCATCCACTGTAGCGATTGCTTCTTCCTCTGGGATATTACGGTACATATTTCCTAGTGGTGCTGTACCAAACCCGATTTTTTCTTTTAGTAATTTACTCATTATAGATATCCTCCTAAAATGTATTTGAAAATTATTTATTCATTGTGAATGGATGTGAAAATGAAAACATGTCATTTCATCGTCTGACAAAATGTATGATAAAAATACTCACTTTAAAGTACAGGTACTAACAGGTAATTTCTAACACTGCATGACTCACTCAACTCTTACAAATGCTATTATGAAATGTATTTTACATAATGAAAAGTACGTACTTTAAAGTGATATAGATACTAAAAAGTAATACAGGTACTTTTTGGTGCCGTACTACTCATCTGCTGTTTACGTATGCTATTATGAAACATGTTTAACACAATAAAAAGTACGTACTTTAAGGTGCTATAGATACTTAAAAGTAATATTTAAATATTTTAGCTTATTTGTCTTATAAAATTATTAAAGGAGATTTTTATATGAAAACATACAATATTCCTGTAGAGGCAACTTTAGAGGTTATCGGTGGAAAGTGGAAAGTAGTTATCCTTTGTCATTTAAAGAAAGACAAAAAGAGAACGTGCGAATTAAAACAATTAATGTCTGGTATTACACAAAAGATGTTAACGCAACAATTACGTGAATTAGAAGAAGATGGTGTAATCGAGAGAAAAGTGTATAACCAAGTGCCACCAAAAGTAGAATACTCTTTAACTGATTACGGTCATTCTTTAGATTCTATACTCGATACTCTTTGTAACTGGGGAGAAAATCATCTTGAAAAGAATGGTAACACGTCTATGCTTATAACCGCAGCTGAATAAAGAAAGAAAAAACGAACGAGAATACGTTCGTTTTTTCTTTTTGTATAGAGGGAGATTTTTAAGCAGCATAATTACTTTTTTGTAATATAGGTACTTTTTTGTGCTGTAGGAACTAAAATGTGCCGTATAGAAAATTATTTATTTTTACGTAACAATAGATAAGGAATTTATAAAAAAGGAGAGGAGATCGCGTGAAACAATATAATATACCTATAGAAGCAACTTTAGAAATTATCGGTGGAAAGTGGAAGGTCGTCATTTTATGTCACTTAACGAAAGGGACGAAGAGAACGAGTGAGTTGCAACGTCTAATTCCTGAAATTTCTGTGAGAATGTTAACGCAGCAACTACGTGAGCTGGAAGAAGATGGTGTGATTACACGTGAAATTTACAAAGAAATTCCCCCTCGAGTAGAATACTCCCTAACCGATTATGGGTGGTCTTTACAAAATGTATTAAATCAATTAACCGCATGGGGAGAACGATGCATAGATAGAAAAAACACAGAAGTTAAGTGAAATCTCTATATGTAATATTGAAAACACCACCTAATGAAGAGGTGGTGTTTTTCGTTTTAAAACTTTAGAAAGTTGTTATGATGAAAAGTAAAATTTTTGAGGACCTGTTTCAGTCATGGGTACTTAAAAGTGCCTACATCACTTTAAAGTACGTACTATGCTTCATAATATAACCGTTTTATAATGACACTCGTAGCAAGAAGTCATAAAGATTTTAAGCTATGTTCAAAAAGACTTATTAACTAGTATAGTTTTTTGTTCAATTTTTTAGTAGGAGATGTTTTTATGGTTGAAGAACTTTTTTATAAAAAAATACTTAAAAATCTGTTTTCAGATCCAGTTCAAATTACACTTTGGAATGGAGAAACAATACAATATGGCGAAGGGGAACCTCAATTTCATATAACATTCCATAAGCCGCTCTCAAAAAAAGAAATTGCTAAGGATCCTTCTATTGCATTCGGTGAAGCATATATGAATGGAGACCTTGAAATAGAGGGTAACCTTGAAAAAGCAATTCAATCTATTTATAAAAGGCAGGATAGCTTTTTAGGTGATAGTAAGTTGCAATATTTCAAAAGTAAATGGAATTTCTCAAAACAAAAAAATAAAGATGATATTGCTCATCATTATGATATTGGGAACGATTTCTATAAATTATGGCTTGATGAAACAATGACATATTCTTGTGCATATTTCCAAAATGAGCAAGATTCTTTAACGACAGCTCAACATAATAAAGTGAATCATATTTTGAAAAAGTTGAACCTTCAAAAAGGTGATACGCTATTAGACATCGGTTGCGGGTGGGGTGAGCTCATTACAGCTGCCGCTAAGCAGTACGGTGTGAAAGCGATGGGAGTAACGTTAAGTGAGGAACAATTTGCAAAGACTTCCGAGCGAATTAAACAAGAGGGACTTACGGATTTAGTTGAAGTATCTTTACTTGATTACCGCGATATTAGGAATCGTAAATTTGATAAAATTGTTAGTGTAGGTATGATCGAACATGTAGGAAAAGACAACATTACGCAATACTTTGAAACAGTTAACAAACTACTAAATGATGGCGGGATTTCTCTGCTGCATTGTATTACTTCTCCGGCTAATGGTGGTGCTACGAATGGTTGGATTGAAAAATATATATTCCCTGGTGGGTATGTTCCTGCTGTTAACGAATTAATCACGAACATGACAAACGAACAATTTTTCATTGTTGATGTGGAAAGCTTACGTAGACATTACGGGAATACATTACAACATTGGGCTCAAAATTTTGAAAACGTACTAGAGGAAGTTCGCAAAACGAAAGATGAGCGATTTATCCGCATGTGGCGTTTATATTTAAATGCATGTGCAGCTTCATTCTTTACAGGTAATATTGATTTACATCAATTTGTATTTACAAAAGGGATTAATGATACAATTCCGATGACACGTTCTTATATGTATGAATAAGAGCATGTAACCAAGGAGCTCTCTAGTCATCGAGTGTAAATAAAATGATGATAGGACATAAGTCTATAACGTAAAGTCGAGATGGGGATCAGAAAATGATTTCTATCTCGACTTTTTGATATATAATTTTAAAATCAAAACTATATACTTTTAAAGAAAAAATATATAATAAATGTAGAAACGAAAATTTATGAGCAAGGAAGTTGAAGAACATGACATTAACAATGGGCTTTATTGGATTTGGAAAATCAGCTAACCGTTATCACCTACCTTATCTGAAGACACGTAAAAATATAAAAGTAAAAACGATTTTTGTGCGTCAAATAAATAAAGAATTAGCGGCTCCATATGAGGAAAAAGGTGTTTACTTCACTACTGATTTGGACGAATTGTTGAATGACAAAGAAATTCAAGTAGTGACGATTTGTACGCCAGCACATACGCATTATGAATTAGCAAAAAAAGTTATACTAGCCGGAAAATCAGTTATCGTTGAAAAACCATTTTGCGATACAGTAGAACATGCGAAAGAATTATTAGCTTTAGGACGAGAGAAAGGTGTAGTCGTTATGCCTTATCAAAACCGTCGTTTTGATGGTGATTTTTTAGCTGTAAAGCAAGTAGTTGAACAAGGATTCCTTGGTGATATTATTGAGATTGAATCACATATTGATTATTTCCGTCCTGGTTCAATCACTCATGAAGCTCCAAAAGAAGAAGGTTCATTTTACAGTTTAGGTATTCATACGATGGACCGCATGATTTCACTATTCGGCCGTCCAAATACAGTGACATACGATATTCGTAATAATGAAATGGAAGGTGCGGTTGATAACTATTTCGATGTTGGTCTACATTATGGAAATCAGTTGAAGATTAAGCTGAAAACGAACCATATCGTAGCGAAAGATTATCCACGCTTTATCGTTCATGGAACAAATGGATCATTTATTAAATACGGTGAAGATCAGCAAGAAAATGATTTGAAAGCGGGGATTATGCCTGAGAGTGCAGGGTTTGGTGAAGATTCACCGATGTACTATGGAGTTGCTAAGTATCGTAATGCAAATGGTGACTGGATTGAAAAACAAATTAAAACACCGCTTGGTGATTATGGTCGTTTCTATGATGCAGCTTATGACACAATTGTAAATGGTGCACCAAAACTTGTGAAAGACGAAGAAGCGGTAACGAATATTGAAATCTTGGAAAACGGATTTGCTGCCCCATCACCTTCAGTCTACAAACTTGAGGCTTTACATTTGAATGAATAGAAGCGAGTATGCAGTATAAAGACCTGCGGTAGTATGTCAACTGAGAAATAACAAAGTTTAAAGTTGTCAAAGGT
>NZ_PCOB01000008.1:0-215574 GCF_002975115.1 Bacillus sp. MYb78 | reverse complement strand
GCCGTTACCTCACCAACTAGCTAATGCGACGCGGGTCCATCCATAAGTGACAGCCGAAGCCGCCTTTCAATTTCGAACCATGCGGTTCAAAATGTTATCCGGTATTAGCCCCGGTTTCCCGGAGTTATCCCAGTCTTATGGGCAGGTTACCCACGTGTTACTCACCCGTCCGCCGCTAACTTCTTGAGAGCAAGCTCTCAATCCATTCGCTCGACTTGCATGTATTAGGCACGCCGCCAGCGTTCATCCTGAGCCAGGATCAAACTCTCCAATAAAGTTAGTTTGTCTAGCATCTAAAAATAAAAATTGACGTTTCACGTTGTTTGTTTCGTTCAGTTTTCAAAGAACTACTTGGTCGCTCATTTGCGACTTCCTTATGTTAACATCTTCATTTTTCAATGTCAACTAAGTTTTTCAATTTCTTTTTTGTCGTTTTCTGCGTTTCCGCATCAGCGACGGTTATTAATATATCATGCAGTATATACAGGGTCAATACTTTTTACAAAAAAATTTCACATCCCGTTAAAAACTTAAAAATCATTATAGCACCCATTCATTCTTCATGGCTCCTCTCCTATCCATTTCATATCTTATCTCTTTATCAATTTACACGAGAGTGAAAATTCTAAATTTTATGTTATATTATTATTATAGGAGTGTGGTGAGAATGAGCATTAAGTATTCAAACAAAATCAATAAAATCCGGACCTTTGCATTAAGTTTAGTATTTATCGGCCTCTTCATTGCATACTTAGGTGTCTTTTTCCGCGAAAACATTATTATCATGACAACTTTTATGATGGTTGGCTTTTTAGCTGTTATCGCTAGCACTGTCGTTTACTTTTGGATTGGTATGTTATCTACTAAGACTATCCAAATTATTTGTCCAAGCTGTGATAAGCCAACAAAAATGCTCGGCCGTGTCGATGCATGTATGCACTGCAATCAACCTTTAACACTAGATCGAGATCTAGAAGGAAAAGAATTTGATGAAAAGTATAACAAGAAGAGTTATAAATCATAAGTATCAAGGGAAATACGAGTTTGCAACACTACAAACGTTTCAACTCATTAAAAAGTTGATTTATTAAGAAATCAACTTTTTAATTGTTTTATTAAATTTATTACACCTATTTTTTCGAAATAACAGTAAACATCCCTGTCATGTTAGGCGAATAATCTTTAAAATCATATTTTTCGTAGAATGACGTTTTCCCTTGCGACGCAAACAAACCAATGAATGCTTTATCTGGAGCATTCTGATTTAAGTATTCTACTAAAGTATTCATTATTTTCTTTCCAATACCATTCTTTTGATACTCTGGATGAACCACTATATCTTGAATATAGAAATAGATAGCCCCATCACCAACAATTCTGCCCATGCCGATGATTTGATTATTATCCTTGACTGTTATACAGTAAATCGAATTTTGAAGTGATATTTCCACCACCTCAAAGTTCATATAATTAGTCCATCCCACAGAATCACATAGATATTTATATTCTTCCAATGTTGGAATGTCACTTTTAATCTCATATTTCTTCAAAATGTCCCCTCCAAGAATTCATTTCCACCAATACAAAGTAAATTCGACAAACTTTTATCTAACCCTTCTTACTAACTTAGCACTGTAAATCCCGATTAACCTCACGCTAATCCTTATATAATAAAGAAAGAGGCTGACGTATAGCCGTCAGCCTCTTTCTTTATTATATATTACGCCTTATGACACTCTGGACAAACGCCATAAATTTCTAAGCGATGACTATTGATAACGAAGCCTGTCGTTTTCGCAGCTTCCTCTTCCAGCTTTTCCAAGCCTCCATAAGGAAAATCAACAATCTTACCACATTTTTCGCAAATCACATGATAATGTTGACTTGTAACATAATCAAATCTACTTGAAGCGTCTCCATAAGTTAATTCCTTTACAAGTCCAACCTCTTTAAACACACGTAAGTTATTATAGACAGTTGCAACACTCATATTTGGAAACTTACCTTCTAATGCTTTATAAATATCATCCGCTGTTGGGTGCGTCATTGATTCCACAAGGTACTCTAAAATAGCATGACGCTGTGGAGTAATGCGTACACCCGTATTTTTCAGCATTTCTAGCGCTTCTTTTAATTCTTCTTTGACCACCGTCATGCACCCCGATTCTATACGGATTATTATTTTATAATTCTTATAAAGAGTGTACTCCTTTTCTTATAAATCGTCAATATTTCTACTATAAGTATGTGGTTTATTTTTATATTCAGGACTTGTTTTTATGTATCTTTCCCTTTTTCTTCATATATTACATAGAAAAAAGTGCGACATAATCGCACTTGGAATACTATCATCTGAGGAGGTATGCCCTACACTTCCACTTTATGTAAGGCAGTAAAATATGTATAGACACTTGCCTTGTTTCTGCATATTTTATCTCCAACGTAGATTTATTTTATATAAGAAAGAACATCCTCAATATGTCCTTTCACTTTCACTTTACGCCACTCTTTTACAAGTTCACCGTCTTTATTAATAAGGAATGTAGAACGCTCGATTCCCATATACTCTTTCCCAAAGTTCTTTTTTAACTTCCAAACATCGTATAACTCTGCTACTTTATGATCTTCATCTACTAAAAGTGTAAATGGCAATTCATGTTTCTCAATGAATTTCAAATGTCTATTCGCTGAATCAGGACTTACTCCAAGAATAACCGTATCCTTCTCTTGAAATACTCCATACGCATCACGAAAATCACATGCTTCAGTTGTACATCCTGGCGTCATATCTTTCGGGTAAAAATAGAGAACTACATTTTTACCGCGAAAATCAGCTAGGCTAACTTCTTCTCCGTTACTTCCCTCTAATGTGAATTCTGGTGCCATTTCTCCTACTGTAATCATTGTTATCACTCCTACTCTTTTCCTTTACTATAACAAATGCTTCCTTATTTTTCATTGTCTATTACAGACCTCATCACAAAAGCAAAAGGGAGTGTATATCCAATTAGCGCTTCTGCAATTGCAATCCATCGCCCAATTCCAATCGGAGATATGTCACCATATCCAACAGACAATAAAGTAACTGCGCTAAAATATAAACAAACTTCAACGAGTTGAAAAGAATGAACGTTCAAACTTTCTCCGTCCTCTTTCAAAACTGCGAAACCCATTTCCTCTAATACAACGTAACTTAATCCAAACGCGATCAGTACTGTTGTATAGATCAAAAATAATGTGGCCAAATTATACAGCGAAAAAAAACGCGTTGAATCTGAATAAGAACTCCATAATAATTGGACACTTTTCAAAATAGCGATTGCTGCAATTAATAGAATAAATCCCCATAACATGTCCTCCACCTCATTTTATATGTATGAGGTGGAGGACTGATTTATCCCTTAGAAACGAACAAGCTTCTATAATTAATTACCCGCGCCACGGTATCTTTTTACTCCTTGGTTCCAGAGGTTGATTGCAATCGTAAAACAGATAACACCAACAAGTGGCGTCGCGAATGCATAACTATTCCATTCTGTTTTTCTTAAAAAGTATGCTGCTGGATATACTCCAACAAACGCGAACGGTAAAACAAACGTTAAAATGAAACGAATTACACGATTATAAATATTAACAGGATAGCGCCCGTAATTACCTATGTTATACATAAGGGGCATAATTGAACTTTTCGCATCCGACCAAAAACCAAGGCTCGCAAGCGTAACAAATATCCCTCCATATACAAGTGCTCCTCCTCCTACCATCAATATAAATAAGAAGAAATCATACCAGTAAAAAGATAATTGTAACTCCACAGCTGCATATCCCATTACAACAATCCCTGTAATGGCTCCAATTAAAGATTCAAGTTCCATTCTTTCTAATATAATTTGAAATAGGCTATGGATCGGTCGCGTTAATACACGATCCATCTCCCCTTTAATAATGTATCGATCATTAAAATCCCATATATTAAAGAAAGCTGAAAAGATGGCAAATGGTACTAAAAAGAAACCATAAATAAAGATTACCTCTTCTCGACTCCATCCCTTCAATGCTTGTGTATGCCCAAATACAACGAGAATAAATATTAAATTAACTGCTTGAAGCGATAAATCAGAAAGTAAACCAACGATAAAATCGCCTCGATACTCCAATTTCGTTTTTATATATTGACTTGCATATTGTAAAAATAAGTTTATATATAGCATCTCATCATCCCCCTTGTACAATTAGACGTTTTCTCGCCGTTCTCCACATGAGTACAATTGGAATAATAAGTACAATTGCCCAAATCACTTGAAATACTAAAGCCTCATACAACTTACTCCCCTGTATACCTTCAGAAAAAATCATACTTGGAATATAACTAATAGCCTGAAACGGTAAAAACATCATTGCTTTTTGGGCCCATAACGGATAAAAACTAATTGGTAATAATAGACCTGAAAATAAATCAATAACAACGCGTTTTGCATACATAATTCCACTATTATTAAATAAGAAAAACGTAAGCATTCCCGTCATTAAATTAATTTGTGTATTAATAATAAAACTAAATATTAAAGATAAGAAGAAATATAACCACGTTTGAAAATTCGTTGTAATTTGCAATGAAAATAATAGCGTAACTATCACCATGCCCGGGATGGAAAAGAATGCAAAACGGAATATCCCCTCGCCAAGACCTTGCATAACTTTCATACCTAAATAGTTGTAAGGACGAATTAATTCTACAGCCACACGGCCTTCTTGAATTTCCATCGCAATTTCTCTATCTATATTATTAAAATAAAACGCACGTGCCATCCACGCGATTGCGATATACGTAGTCATTTGCGAAATAGATAAACTTTCAATATTCTCTTTTCCGCTATAAATTGCTTGCCACAAAAAATAATATGCGCCGATATTAATTGTATAAATTAAAATCCCGCTATAATAGTTTGTGCGATACGCAAGCATCATTAAAAAGCGAATTCGAATCATTTCAATATACTTACCCATGCGTAATACCTTCTTCATAAATGTTACGAATAATTTCCTCTGTAGACACTTCGTTAATTTTTAAATCTTTAATTTGAAATGCTTGTACTACTTTAGAAATAAGCATTGAAATAACAACTTCTTCATTCGGAATTTTTGCAACCCATGCGTTTTCCTCTTTCGCTTTCGACCAAACAACATGATTATCTGGCATAACCATTGATAAAGCCTGATAGGAAACTGGTGCAACAAACTGAAAGTGTATTTCCTTCTCTGCTCCCCACTGCGTACGAAGATTTTTTAAAGAACCGTCATACATAATATTTCCTTCATCCAGCATGATAACACGCTCACATAAAGCTTCAATATCCGTAATATCATGAGTAGTTAATAAAATTGTTGTTTTATAACGTTCGTTCATTTCTTTTAAAAATTCACGTATTTTCAATTTCACAAGTACATCTAACCCAATTGTTGGCTCATCTAAAAATAATAACGGTGGATTATGAATTAAGGCTGCTGCTAATTCACAACGCATTCTTTGACCAAGAGATAATTTTCGAACTGGTTTATCTAATAAAGGCCCTATATCTAACGTTTCAATTACGTGCTCCATATGCTCCTTATACTGAGCGTCTGATACACCATACACTTTCTTTAATAAACGAAACGATTCTTGGACTGCAATATCCCACCAAAGTTGCGAGCGCTGTCCAAAGACAACACCAATTGTTCTTACAAATTCTTCTCTTTGTTTATGTGGATTCATTCCATTTACTGTGATTTGCCCTGATGTCGGAGTCAAAATCCCCGTAAGCATTTTAATTGTTGTTGATTTACCAGCACCGTTCTCACCGATATAACCAACCATTTCACCTTGCTTTACAGTAAAAGATACATCATTTACTGCTGGTACTATTTTATAATTACGATTTAATAAATCGCGAAATGCACCCTTTAAGCCCGGACGACTTGAATAGGCTGTAAACTCTTTACGTAACCCTTGTACCTCAATTACCGATTTCATAATCGGACCCCCCTCCTAAATGTCACAACGAATAGTTTATCCAACTGCCTTCGCTATCACAAACAATACGTCTTTTCGAAAAACATGTTAGAATAATACATAGATTTTTGTAAGGAGATGAATTGTAGTGAAATTCACAAAGTCAGAAGCATTACATAAAGAAGCTTTAGAGCATATCGTTGGCGGTGTTAACAGTCCTTCTCGTTCTTTTAAAGCAGTTGGCGGCGGCGCTCCTGTTGCTATGGAACGCGGCAAAGGCGCTTATTTCTGGGATGTAGACGGAAATAAATATATCGATTATTTAGCAGCATACGGTCCTATTATTACTGGACATGCTCATCCGCATATAACAAAAGCAATTACAACAGCTGCTGAAAATGGGGTACTTTACGGAACACCAACAGCGCTAGAGGTAAAATTCGCAAAAATGTTAAAAGAAGCAATGCCTGCATTAGATAAAGTCCGTTTTGTAAACTCTGGTACAGAAGCAGTGATGACAACGATTCGTGTTGCTCGTGCTTATACAGGTCGCACAAAAATCATGAAATTTGCTGGTTGTTACCACGGTCATTCTGATTTAGTACTTGTGGCAGCTGGATCTGGTCCTTCTACTTTAGGAACTCCTGACTCAGCTGGCGTACCACAAAGTATCGCACAAGAAGTTATTACCGTTCCATTTAATAATGTAGAAACTTTAAAAGAGGCGTTAGATAAATGGGGTCATGAAGTAGCAGCTATCCTTGTAGAACCGATTGTTGGAAACTTCGGTATTGTAGAACCTAAACCAGGATTCCTTGAAAAAGTGAATGAACTTGTTCACGAAGCTGGCGCACTAGTAATTTACGATGAAGTTATTACTGCTTTCCGCTTTATGTACGGTGGTGCTCAAGACTTACTTCGTGTGACACCTGACTTAACAGCGCTTGGTAAAGTTATTGGCGGCGGGTTACCGATCGGTGCTTACGGTGGTAAGAAAGAAATTATGGAACAAGTTGCTCCGCTTGGACCTGCATACCAAGCTGGTACAATGGCAGGAAACCCTGCTTCTATGGCATCAGGTATCGCTTGTCTAGAAGTGCTTCAACAAGAAGGACTTTATGAGAAATTAGATGAACTTGGTGCAATGCTTGAAAAAGGAATTTTAGAGCAAGCAACGAAACATAATATCGACATTACATTAAACCGTCTAAAAGGAGCTTTAACTGTATACTTCACAACAAATACAATTGAAGATTACGATGCCGCACAAGATACAGACGGTGAAATGTTCGGTAAATTCTTCAAGCTTATGCTTCAAGAAGGAGTTAACTTAGCACCTTCTAAATACGAGGCATGGTTCTTAACGACAGAACATACAAAAGAAGATATTGAATATACAATCGAAGCTGTCGGCAGAGCATTTGCTGCCCTAGCAGACAATAAATAATCCCGTCATTAAAAGGAAAAAAGAAAGCTCACCTTTCTTTTTTCCTTTTTTCTATTTCATAAATCCCGTATTAATAGTATAATTATTCATAATTATCTGTTTTATATTCTTTTACAGCATTACTATCTCTGTGTACAAGGTGATTTGCACCTTAAATAGTAAGATTATTCTAACTTTTATAAGAGGGGGGATTGACGGATGCTCAATACAAAAAATACATGGACACCGTCTTTATTTCGAGATTATAGAAATGCAGAACACGATGCGTGTGGAATCGTTTCCGTTATGGAGAAACGAAAAATTGCTACCAAAGAAAACATTGACCTTTGTATTCAATCACTCGTCAAAATGAATCATAGAGCTGGTTTCATTAATGGTGAGGGCGATGGCATCGGCATTCACATTGATGTACCAAAAGCGATTTGGAATGAAAAACTAAAAAGTAGCGGATATAATCCAACGATTGTGGATCATCCCCACTTTATCGTTGGACATTTTTTTCTAAATAAAAAAGAAAACATTACTATCTTAAAAGATTATATTCGTACGCAATTAAACAACAAAAATTTTACAATCATTTTCGAAAGTGATGATGTAACAAACTCCGATGCACTCGGTCCACTTGGTAAACAAGAAGAACCTTTATTTTGGCAAGTTGCCCTTATCGCAGAAAACGAAATTACAAATATTGAGCAAACATTATTTTCTGTCACAATAAAAATAGAGGAAAACGAAGCAATTCATGTTGCTTCATTAAGTCGTGATCATGTTGTATATAAAGTTCTAGGTGCTGGTGATACACTTGTTGCCTACTATAATGATTTACAACATCCACTTATCGCTTCAACTATGACATTAGGACATAACCGCTACTCTACTAATACATTATCTAATTTTTTTCGTGTACAACCATTTAGCATTCTCGGACATAATGGTGAAATTAACACAATCGCAAAATTACGCGATCAAGCTGAAATGATTGATGTACCACTTACTGCTGGAGGCAGTGACTCTCAAGATTTAAACCGCACCTTAGAAACTTTACTTGTTCAATACGACTACAGTTTATTTGAAGCAATGGAAATATTGTTCCCTCCAATTATTAATGAAATTAAACTTTATGAAACACCTTTACAAGATTTATATACGTATATACGTGAAGCATGGGGACATTTTGCACAAGGACCAGCTGGCATCATTTCCCGTTTTAAAGATGAAGCTGTTTTCAGTGTTGATTCCCTTGGATTACGCCCAGTCTGGAAAGTAGAGACAGAGAGCTCTTATATTTTCTCTTCTGAACCTGGAGTTGTATCACCAACTAAATATGTAGCAGAACCAAAACCACTCGCCCCTGGAGAAAAGGTTGGATTAAAATGGAATGAACAAGATGAACTTGTTCTTTATGAATATGACAAATATCAAATCCAAGTATATAACCGTCTTAAAAAGCGAATTGATACTACCAATTACCATTTAAATTTATCTATCCCTGAAACGAAAAAAATCCAAGGGCTATGTGATTCTGTTCAAGTTGAAACGAAACAATACGTCGCTTTCGGATGGGACCGAGAACATATTCAGCTCCTTGAACAGATGGCAACAAAAGGCGTTGAGCCCATTCGCTCACTTGGGCATGACTCACCACTTGCCGCACTCGATACTGATAGACGAAATATCGCTGACTTTATTAAAGAAAGTGTAGCTGTTGTTACAAACCCTGCAATTGACCGTGACCGTGAAATTGAACACTTCTCTACACGTACTGTACTTGGAGAGCGTCCAAGTTTATTAAGCGGCGCAAAACGGCCATTTGTAGTTGAAATGCTTTCACCAATTATTTTAGAAGGCAGCGTGGCACAACCTATTGCAGAGGAATTACACACAATTACGTATGAACAACTCATAGAGCTATTTATGACTCATAACTCTATCGCCACAATCTCTGCTACATTCAGTTCGTCAGAAACTCTGCAATGTGCATTAAGCCGCATTAGTTCTGAAGCGATAGCTGCTGTTAACAATGGTGCTTCTCTACTAGTATTAGATGACGCAAAAGCCCATCTAAATGAACGCTTGTGGATTGATCCACATTTAGTTACCGCTAAAGTACATCAAGCATTAAGTGAAAATAAATTACGCCGCAATTGTTCTCTCGTTATACGTTCTGGTGCCCTTCGCTCCTTACATGACATTGTAACGCTATATGGATTAGGAGCAGATAGTATTAATCCATATTTATTATTCGCGACTGTAAATGATGGAACAAAAATACCAATTACGAATCTGTATAATGCACTTAATAAAGGACTAGAAAAAGTCATTTCAACAATTGGAATTCATGAGTTACGTGGTTACGGACGTCTCTATTCATCTATTGGGTTACATGAAGAAATTGCAAATATATTACAAATTACAAATTTCTTCGGTTCAAATGATTTAGCTTTTTCACTTGAATCACTTACTGAAGATGCAAAAATACGAGCAGAGGATTATAACAATCCTAAAATTAGAATGCGAAAATCATTTCATATATTCCCGCGAATTTGGAAAGCAATTGGCGATGTTGCAAAAGGAAATTCTTATGATGATTACCGTGACAAGTTAAGTGAACTAGAAGAGAATAATCCAATCGCAATCAGACACCTTGTTCAAACGAAACAAACAAAACATGTCGTTCCAACTGAAGAAGTATCTATCGGCATTCAAAATCATAATTTACCATTTATTATTAGTTCTATGTCATTTGGTTCTCAAAACGAAATCGCCTTTCGCGCATATGCAGAAGCGGCCGATCAGCTAAATATGATTAGCTTGAACGGTGAAGGCGGCGAAATTAAAGATATGATTGGGAAATACCCACATACACGTGGACAACAAGTGGCATCTGGACGATTTGGAGTAAATGCCGAACTACTAAACTCATCAAACTTAATTGAAATCAAGATCGGTCAAGGCGCAAAGCCTGGGGAAGGTGGACATTTACCTGGTTCAAAAGTGACAGCCAAAATAGCTGAAGCACGTAATGCGACAATCGGCTCAGATTTAATTTCACCTTCTAATAACCATGATATTTATTCAATTGAAGATTTAGCTCAAATGATTACAGAAATTAAAACAGCTAATCAACTTGCCAAAGTAGCCGTGAAAGTCCCTGTCGTTCCTAATATCGGAACAATTGCTGTCGGTATCGCCAAAGCTGGCGCTGATTTTATTAACATTAGCGGATTCGATGGCGGAACAGGTGCTGCACGTATTCACGCATTGCAGCATGTAGGTCTCCCTGTAGAAATTGGTGTTAAAGCCGCTCACAACGCTTTATTAGAAGCAAGCATGAGACATAAAGTAGAGATTTGGGCAGATGGTGGTATTCGAAGTGTAAATGATGCCTTGAAAATCATGCTCCTCGGAGCAAATCGTATTGGATTTGGCACACTATCAATGATTGCAATCGGCTGTACTACTTGCCGTGGGTGTCATCTAGATACTTGCCATGTCGGAATTGCGACACAAATTGAGTCTGAAGCACAAGCAAAAGAACATGGGTTACGCCGCTTCGTTCCGCGCGAATTAGAAAGCGCAGTTGCTGGCCTGCTAAATTTATTCACCACTTTCGGTATAGAACTAAAACGATTAACAGGACAGCTTGGGTATACAAATTTACAAGCAATTGTTGGGCGTTCTGATTTATTAGAGCAAGTTCGAGGCGAAAATTTATTAAACTTACGTAATTTACTACAAATAATAGAACATCCATCTGTTACAACAACAGAAGGCGTACCGGAAAAACAATTTAAAACAGTTCATTCCGCTGACTCAAAAGAATTAGTAGGCGTTGGTGTAGAGCAACGCGTTATGGGTGGTCTAGAATCATGTTATCGCGTTCGCAGTAAACTATATGAAGCTACTCAACTTGAACCACTTACATTAAAGTATACGAATGGTTCTATTCCCGGAAATGGGTTAGGTGCTTACAATAGTGAAAATTTATTTATACACGTAAATGGCGGCGCACAAGATGGCATTGGTAAAACTTCCTTTGGTGGTGGGATTTATATAACGAAATCAAAAGGAAAAGACGGAGTATATTATAACGGTTCTGTCGGAAAAGGATTTGGATATGGCGCACAAAAAGGGGCACTATACGTACAAGGGAACGCTGATGCTCGCGCTGGCATTCGCCTTTCTGGGGCAGACATGATAATTGGAGGTAGAATAACAAAACCACTCCGTGAAAAAGAGCACGGAAATATAGGGGCATACTCCAATATTAAAGGGTTTGCTTTTGAATATATGACAAATGGGCGAGCGCTTGTTTTAGGTGACCCTGGTCCATGGATTTGCGCCGGCATGACTGGCGGTGTTGTTTATTTACGTCATGATTCAAACTTAGGCTTAACAGAACAGGCCTTAAAAAGAAGAATCGCAAAAGGGGCAAATGTTACATTACAACCAATTAGTAAAAATGGTTTGAAAGATGTAACTGAATTATTGCTAGACTATATTCGTGTACTAAACGAGCATGAGCAATATGAGGAAGTTGCTTTGTTAACCCCGTTATTAGATGATATACAGAACCAGTTTTTTGAAATTATCCCGAAAAAAGAACAGGCAGATCCATCTATCTCAACAGAGTGACATGAGTAATTTTCATTATTAAGAAAAAATTGACGAAGTACACTTCTCATAGTAATCTATAGTAACAATTTGAGACCTGCTGAAATTCAGCAGGTCTTTTTACTAAAAACTGATGTTTAAAAGAAATTAGGAAAAATTATAAAGTGAAACTTTAATTAGCCTACAGCAATTGAGCGTTTACCGGCATCCAGCTACTGAATTTAGAGGCGGGAATCTTACTGTTCACAATTAGCGCGATAAAATGAATACTAATTTCTTTTAACGTCACTAAAATATCACTTGCTAACATATTGTAATGAATGTATAGTATCATGTTGTACATTCATTATGACAAGAGAAAGGATCTTATTAAGGGTATGAAACTTGGTGCTCGCATTTTAAAAACGGGTATTGCCATCACGTTAGCTTTATTTGCTTGTATTTTACTTCAATTACCGAGTCCGGTATTTGCGGGAATTTCAGCTATCTTTGCTGTTCAACCTTCTGTATACCGTTCTTATTTAACCGCACTTGAACAAATTCAAGCAAATGTAATCGGTGCGATATTTGCTATCGCATTTGCTACTGCTTTTGGACATAATCCTTTTATTATTGGATTAACATGTATATTAGTAATTGCTCTTACACTGCAATTACGATTAGAAAACACAATATCAATTGCTTTAGTAACAGTTATCGCCATTATGGAGTATCAAGGCGAAGATTTCTTTAGTTTTGCCTTACTTCGCTTTGCGACGATTATGATTGGTATTATTGCGGCTTCACTTGTAAATTTAGTATTTATGCCGCCGAAATATGAAACAAAACTTTATCATCGTATCGTTGATAATACAGAAGAAATTGTAAAATGGATTCGAATGAATAGCAGGCAAGCTTCTGATTTTACAACGCTAAAAACTGATATTGATCGTATGAAAGAAAAAATGATCAAATTAAACCATTACTATTTGCTGTATAAAGAAGAAAGAAGCTACACGAAAAAAGTAAAGTTCGCAAAAATTCGTAAGCTCGTTTTATTCAGACAAATGTTAGCGACAACAAGCCGTGCTTTAAGTACGTTAAAATCATTACACCGTACTGAAAACGAACTGCGTTACATGCCGGAAGAGTTTCAGGAATCTATCCAAAACGAACTTGACTCATTAACGCATTATCATGAACAAGTTTTATTAAAATTTATTGGTAAAGCAAAAAAACAACAATCTGTTGAGATGCTTGATGAAGTTGAAACAGGTAAACAAGAATTAATTGATATCTTTATGGAATATCAAAATAAGGACGATGAAGAAGCATATAAAACATGGCTACATCTCTTCCCTCTTATTTCTTCCATTATTAACTATAGTGAAGAAGTAGAGCATTTAGATTTACTTGTAGATAGCTTCTACACATACCATAAACCAGAAAAAGAACTCCAAATCGATGATAGAAAAGAAGACGAATAAAAAAACAGCTCCTTTTATGCTAAAGGAGCTGTTTCTGTTATATGTTGAAGTTGATATAAATTGTAATAAAATCCTTTTTTTCGCATTAACTCTTCATGAGAACCAGTCTCTTTAATCTCACCGTCTTCAATGTAAATAATCGTATCAACATGCGTAATCGTCGCTAATCGATGTGCGATTATAATCGTCGTCCTGTCAGCAGCTAACGTCTGAAGCGCCTCTTGAATATACCTTTCATTTTCTAAATCCAATGCCGAAGTTGCTTCATCCAATATAAGTACCGACGGATTCTTTAGAAACACTCGTGCAATTGCCACACGTTGTCTTTGCCCGCCCGATAGCTTTACACCACGTTCTCCAACGACAGTATTATAACCCTCTGGTAAGTCTATAATAAAATCATGAATTTGCGCAGCTTTGGCAGCTGCAATCACTTCTTGCTCTGTAGCTTTCGGATTTCCATATAATATATTAGCTCCAATTGTATCGCTAAACAATAAATTATCTTGCAGTACAATTCCAATATTACTACGTAAATTTCTCATATTATACTTTCTTACATCTATCCCATCTACATAAACCGCTCCCTCAGAAACATCATAGAAACGCGGGATCAAACTAGCAAGAGATGACTTTCCTCCCCCACTCGCTCCTACAAGCGCTACTTTCTCTCCAGGCTGCATAGTTAATGACAAGTTGTGTAATATCTCTTTTTCATCTGCATTATAACGAAAAGAAACATTATCAAATACAATTTCTCCATTTAATTTTTTCGTTTGTACCGCATTTGGCACATTAACAATATCGTATTTTTCATCTAACAGTTCAAACACACGGTCCATCGATGCAAAAGATTGTGTTAATGTTGTAGATGAATTAACAAGGCGGCGAAGCGGACTATATAAACTATCCATATATCCAACAAAAGCTACCATCGTCCCTAGCGTTAACTGCCCTTGAATTACTTCATATGCTGCAAAACCAATCACAAGTAACGGACCTAAATCTGTTAACGTATTTACTGCCGAGAATGTTCTCGCCGTCCAACTTGTATGGGTTAATGCTTTCGTTAAAAATTCATTATTTCTTTTTTCAAACTGCTTCCCCTCATACTCTTCTAACGCAAAGCTACGTGTCACTTGCATTCCTTGAATACGTTCATGCAAATATCCTTGCATCGTCGCTAACGCTTGTGAACGCTCTTTCGTCAATTTCCGAAGACGTCCGAAAAAATATTTCACTGCAATTACATAAATAGGTAAAATCAATAACGCAACAAATGTTAATTTTATATTCATAGAAAACATAACAATGATGGCAATAGCAATTGTTGCAGTATCTAACCAGACGTTCATCAAACCAGTAATTACAAAATCCTTCGTTTGTTCTACATCATGGATGACACGCGAAATAATCTCTCCTGTTTTTGTATTGGAGTAATAACGTAAACTTAACTTTTGTAAGTGACCGAAAATATACTTCCGCAAATCATACAGTATTGTATTTGCGATACGCTGCGCGAAATATTGACGATAATATTCAATCGGTGGTCTTAATACCGCAAAAATAAAAAAAGCAATTCCAATCGCTGTTATTAATTGAGATGTTTTATCTTGAAGTGAACCTCCGCCTTGAATTACATCATCGATAATATACTTTAATAACCACGGCATAATAAGTGGGATACCAAACTTAACTAGTCCAATAATAATTGTAATAGCGATAAGCCATCGATATGGTTTAACAAATTGTAAATATCTTTTTATGCCCTGCACATAATCCCCCCTCTAATAGGACAAACCTGCCGGGAAGCCCCCTGCAGGTTTGCTTTAATTTCTGTACATTAAATATCGTTCATACCACATATCTACGAAGTCTGGTGCGAACGGACCTTTTCTTTGATGAATCCACTGTGTTAAATGTGCTACATTTCGTTTTAAAATTGTATCGATAACAGGTGGATACTGCATAATTTGACTATGTTTTTCATACTCATCTTCATCTAGAAGCGTATATGTCATATCTGGATACACTTTAATATCTAAATCATAATCAATATACTTTAATGCTTCAGAATCATACGCAAAAGGGGAGCTTAAATTACAATAATAATATACGCCCTCTTCCCTAAGCATCCCAATCACATTAAACCAATAGTTGGCATGAAAATAACAAATTGCTGGTTCACGCGTAATCCATGTTCGGCCATCCGATTCTGTAACTACTGTACGATCATTCGCTCCGATCACAAGACTCTGTGTCCCTTTTAAAATTGTTGTTTCTTCCCACATTCTATGAATGGAGCCATTATGTTTATAACTATGTATTTGTACTTTTTCTCCTTCTTTGGGAAATCCCATATATGCTCCCTTCTTTCAACTGCAAATGCCCTTTGAACGGCATTCACTTTTCTTCTATTATAACTTTTTTGTCAAAATTTTAAAACTAAAGGGATAAGACTCTATTTTCCACACTGAATATGCAGGAGGTTTATCGTTGAATACAATAATACCCAATCTTCTCATAACACAAGGATTGTACTGTATTATTTATAAACGAGGACATGTAATAGAAAAAGCCCCTCTCTATTTGAAGGACTTTTCACCTGAAGGCAATAATATATCTTATCCTAAATTTGAAATCATTTTTTCAGTTGCAAAAGATTGGATTACACTATTCGTTTGTTCTTCAAATTTCTCATGTAACATCTTCAACGCTACTTCTGTTCTATATATTTCCTGACGGATAAAATGCAGTTCTTTTTTATCGCACGTTTCTTTTTCATTCATTTCAATTTGTTGATACTTCTCTAGATGTGCTTGTAACTTTAACAACTCATCCATCGTTTCTAATTGCTCCCCTACCAACTTATCAAAATCGTTCATTACTTACCCCCTTTTGGACTTATTCATCAGTTATTATTCCTAATTACATATTTCTAATCTTTAACTTCCTTCTCCTTTGACAACATTTGTTGACTTATTAGAAGTTATGTCGTTCACTTTCTTTTCATTACAATGACCCGCACACAAAGAAAACACTTCTCTCGAATTGGAGAAGTGTTTTTCTTTCATTACTCGTTTGAACTAGAAGATTGTGATTGTTTTGCAGCTGACTTAGCATTTTGTTTTTTCACAGCATGCACGTCTGTTTCAGTTGCAAATTCTGTACCATAACTAGCGTTTGCACTTTGTGCACCAGAAGCTTGTGCTTTCTTTGCTTCTGATTGTGCGTTTGCTTGTTTTACTGCTTGTACATTTGTTTCAGTTGCAAACTCTGTACCATAACTAGCATTTGTACTTTGAATACTAGCACCAGAAGTTGCCTTGTTATAACCTTGTTGTTTTTTACTCATCTTTCTCACCTCCACAATCAATAATGTAACCAATTCAACTAGAAGCTATCCGTAATTTTCTTTTGAAAAAATTCCGCATATATCTCTTGTTACTCATTCAAACTATAGAAAATGGAGGTGGAAATATGTATATAGGACGCGATATGACTGAACTAACGATGCTTTCAAAAAACGAATGGAAAGAAGATGAATTAGCTTATTTTCATCATTCATTACAACAGATTTTGCCCTATTTAAATGCGGAAGGGCAAAGTATTTATAAAGAAATTGTAATAGAGATCGAATCAAGGGGCGGCTTACAAGAAGGTGATGCCAGTTGGACTCATGGGACAAAAATTTCTTACGATTAAAAAAGTGTTCCCAATTTAGGGAACACTTTTTTGTTTATTGCATTGTAATTTTCTCAACACAACTCTCATAAATCGTACGATGCGATTTAGAGAAAGGTAACTGCTCAAATGCTTCTTTCGATACAAGTTTCAATGTATCTGTTTCAACAATATCACCGGTTACTTTTCCGTAAAATACAAATATATCCCAAGTACGATGTGTAAATGTATGTTGTACATTCATTGCGTACTCATCAATAGAAATCGAAAGCTCAAACTTTTCTTTCATATAATCTATAAGCTGTTCTTTCTGACTTCGAATCCCTTCGCCAAGTTCAATATTCGGAAACTCCCACATATTAGCTAATAATCCGCTACTTGGACGTTTATTAATAACGTAACGACCATCTTCAGTTTGAAGTACTCCTGCAACAAGCGGTACCATTGTAGGAGCTTTCGCTTTACTTTTTACTGGTAGTTCTTTTTGAACACCTTCAGCATATCCTCTGCAATGCTCACGTACAGGACAAAGTAAGCAAGATGGATTTTTTGGAATGCAAATCAATGCACCTAACTCCATCAAACCTTGATTAAAATAAGATGGATTTTCTTTCGAAATAATTTCACGCACAATTTCTTCAAAAACTTTTCGAGTCTTTGGTTTTGCAATATCATCCCATACTGATAAAATGCGAGATAATACACGCATAACATTTCCATCAACTGCCGGCTCTGGTATACCATATGCGATACTTAAAATAGCACCTTTTGTATATGGTCCGACTCCTTTTAACTTTTCAATTTTCTTTACATCACTTGGTACAACCCCGCCGTATACTTCTTTTACCTCTTTTACTGCCGCATGTAAATTACGTGCTCTAGAATAATACCCTAAACCTTCCCATGCTTTTAATACTTCTTCATCATCTGCGTTCGCTAACGCTTCAAGTGTAGGAAACTTCCCCATAAAATTTGCGTAATATGGTTTTACAGCTTCTACTCTTGTTTGCTGTAACATAATTTCAGAAACCCAAACGCGGTATGGATCTTTATTCTTTCTCCACGGTAAGTCGCGCTGTTCTTCTTCAAACCAACCAATTAAATCATTTTGAAACTGCTCTATATTAAAATTTTTTAGTATTTCAAGTGTCAAACTTGATCCCCCTCATTTTTTTGCATATAAGTACTATTATAAAGATTTTAGGAAAAAATTTAAGTAAGATGACATAGGAAATTGAAGGCAAAGGACTTGAGGTATCGAATAAAAAGAGTTACATTAATAAAAAACGGAGGTGGATTTCTATGGACACAGCCACTCACCTTGTTATGGGTATCACTTTAGGTAGCTTAGCAACATTAGACCCAGCCATAGCACAAAGTGATATTGGCCCACAAGCTGTTATGCTTGCTACAATTGCTGGTTCCAACATTCCTGACATTGACACAGTTTTAAAATTGCGTAATAACGCTAAATATATAAGAAATCATCGCGGAGTTACTCATTCCATTCCCGCGGTAATTCTTTGGTCATTCCTTATAAGTGGCATCTCTTTCGCCTTCTTTTCAGACGCTCCATATCTTCATCTACTACTTTGGTCATTTATTGCAGTCTTCCTTCACGTCTTTGTAGATATTTTCAACGCCTATGGTACACAAGCATTACGGCCTTTCACAAAAAAATGGGTCGCACTCGGCGTGATTAATACATTCGATACCGTAATTTTCTTTATCCATATACTTGCAATTGCTTGCATGCTCGTCGGTTCTCATAAAGGATACACTGCCTTAGCAGCATATATATTAATGATTGTTTACTATATCGGACGAATTATGATGCACAGAAATATAAGAAGCGTTGTACACAAACGTTTCAAAAATGTCGAAAAGATTATCATTTCTCCTTCTTACCGATTTTATCATTATCATTTAGCAGTCGTTACAGCTGATTATTACTACGTTGCGAGATGGCACCGTGGTAACATCATGATATATGACAAGTTCGATCGGGTACCGTTCCCAGACAATGATATTATGCGAGCAGCTAAACAAGATGAAAACATCTCGGCCTTCCTATCTTTCTCTCCTGTATATCGCTGGGATATTTTTGATCATGATCATTATTACGAAGTACGATTCATTGATTTACGGTATCGAAGTAAAGATTATTATCCATTTGTCGCGATTGTTCAGCTCGACCATAATTTAAATATTATTAGTTCCTATACAGGATGGATTTTTAGTGAAGAAAAACTTCGAAAAAAACTGGAATTACTTCCACATTAAAAAAAGCGACTCAAGTCGCTTTTTTTAATGTTTCAAATGATCTTCTTGATTAATTAAATGACTATACTTCGGATTGTTTGTACGCATTTCATGAAGGCGTACACCATGATTATTAATCCATGATCGTACCACTTGCTCAGTCATTTCCTCACCTTGATAACGCCCTGATTTTGCATAAGTTGTTTGAAAATCTTCCCAAAGTAATTCAACCCATGCACGAGCTTGTCCGTAAGAAAGCTTATCATTCTTGTCTAATAATTCTTTCGTTAATGCTTCATAAATATCATTCATGTTCTAATCTCCTTTTACCTATTTATCCCTTCATTTCTAAAGGATAGTTTCTTCTGTTTTGCACATTCTATAAGTGATACTTCTTAAAGAGGTATCAACTGATGAGGAGGAGGGCTTTCGCAATGGGTAAACAAGCCGAATTTTGGTCTGAGTCAAAAAACAACAGCAAAATCGACGGTCAGCCGAAAGCGAAATCACGCTTCGCTTCGAAGCGACCTAACGGCACAATTAACACGCACCCACAAGAACGTATGCGTGCTGCAAATCAGCAGGAAGAGTAGTACAAATTAAATTAACTTCCTACACGAGGTGATAAAGATGAGCTACCGTGATCGCTTAGATAGTCGTTCTGAATTATTTAACCATACGTGGACTCGTCCAAAACATGCAAAAGCGCAAGTTAACGGACAGACGCAACAAACCCAGTCTCTCATTATATTGGCAAATGAATGTAAAAAACGCCAATTTTAGAATCTCCTATCTCCTTTAACGCCTACCAAAGATGAAAACCAGAGAGATATGTGCTCTCTGGTTTTTATTTTTCTTGCAATAAGGAAATTGGTATGCCAATCTCTTCATTATCATTTTGCTTATATCCCCAAGCAAATACCCCATTGAAATACGTAATTTTAAATAATACACCAGGTTCTTCTACTAATTCATATATTTCACCAATACGGAACTTGTTTATATCCGTCATATAAGCACGAGCCATTGCCATTTTTCTCATTAATACATCGAATTCATTGACAATCCCAAGCTGCTCAGCTTTTACTGCTTGCTCCTTCAAAGCGCCAATTTCTTCCCTTAGCTCATGCGGTGTCATTTCACTGTAGCGTTTTGGCATATTCATCTTATTCTCCTCATTCCTCTTCGCGTTTCATTTGCAAAAATATCTCAATTTCATCAATAGAGAATCCTTTTCTATATAACGCTTGTTTCATCTTGTTTTCAAATGTCCATCCATCATGCTTCTTATATTTCTCATAATATTTATTCCCATGATAGTGTAACGCTTCTTGTTGCTTTTCGTCATCTCTTTCGTCTTTCAATTCTTCCAAACAAATTTGAATTACTTCTCTAGAATATCCTTTTCGAACAAGCATCTCATCTAACTTTAGCTTCATTTGTAAAAAAGAATGCTTTTGATAAGATTTTTTCTTCTTTTCTATGAGAAACAAGGCATTCTCAATTTGCTTTTCCTTCGGATATTCTTGTAAACTGTGCATAATAAGTAAATCTTGAACACCTTTATTTAACAACTCTCTTTTAATAACAGTTGGACCTTTTCGATTCACATTACTTTGCGTTCGCGTATATAAAACAGCGTACTCTTTATCATTAATATATCGGTCATGTAATAATTTCGAAACGACTTCAGAGATGATGGCCTGTCCCACTTCTTTTTTTCGTAAAAAATCTTCTATTTCTTGTTTTGTTCTCATTTGATAGGATAAATAGGAGATTGCTTGTAAATATGCTTTTTGTACCTCTTCATTGTACAAAATATTTCCTAACTCTATTTCATCAATTTCTAAGCCTTTTTGTAATCCATGTTTCATTAAGATTACTTGATCCACACTAAACCCGTACTCTTCACCTTGGCCTTTATCAATATAAATATTAAATCGTTCTTTCGATCGTTTTTGTACTTCTATTTTTGTAATGACAGCCATACTCTCACCTCTCTATTATTTTAACATAGTCGAGGAACATTTTTTCTTTTCAAGAATATATATAATGAGGAGGAAATACTTGTGAAAATCGCAATTTCTGGTGGTACAGGCTTTATCGGTAAATATCTTTCTACTTTTTTTGTTCAAAAAGGATATACTGTTTACATCCTCACACGAAAAAAAACTACTGAAACTTCCGACCCTAAACTTCAGTATGTTCAATGGACACCAGATTTACAAACCTTCCCCCTCTCTTCTATTGATGTAGTTATTAATCTAGCCGGAGAGTCTATTAATAGTAGATGGACAAAGAAACAAAAGAAAGCCATTTTAAACAGTAGAATTCAAACAACAAAAGGACTCATTAAACAATTGCAGGCACTCCATAAAAAACCACATACATTTATTAATGCAAGTGCTATTGGATACTACGGAACATCTGAAGTAGAGTCTTTTACTGAGCAACAAGAAACTCCTGGAAATGACTTTTTAGCAGAAACAGTATTTTTATGGGAACAAGAAGCAGCTAAAGCATGTTCTCTCGGAATAAGAACAATTTACACAAGATTTGGCGTTGTATTAGGTGCAGATGGCGGAGCCTTGCCAAAAATGTTACTTCCCTATCAATTCTATATCGGCGGCACCATTGGTTCTGGGAAACAATGGTTATCATGGATTCATATAGACGATGTCGTTCGTATGATGGATTTCATCATACACAAAAAAGAAATTGATGGTCCTCTTAATATGACAGCACCAACACCTATAAGAATGAAGGAATTTGGAAAGACCATCGCTGCTGCAACGAGAAAACCACATTGGCTGCCTGTCCCTTCATTTATGCTTCACGCCTTATTAGGTGAGATGAGCATACTTGTACTAGAAGGGCAACATGTATTACCTAGTAAAGCAATTAAACATGGATACCAATACACATTTCCGGCAATAGACCATGCATTACAAAATATACTTTCGCATACAATGTAGTACTTCTAAAACACAATTTTACATGGGCCCTTTTAAAACTTTCATTTTCTAGGATCCGAAGCATTACCATACAAATAACCTTTCAGTTACTTTCCCTTAACTTCCATTAGCATTATAAAGTAACAGAAATGAGGTACCTATGAAAATATTGCTCAAACAAGCCATTGTATACCCTATTACATCTCCAAAGTTTCAAGGCGATGTACTCGTTACAGGAGAGCGAATTACCGAGGTCAAACCTTTTATTCAACCTACTCAAGATATGACCGTTATAGATGCACGAGCACTCCATCTCTTACCTGGCTTTATTGATGTCCATACTCACCTTGGTCTCTATGATGAAGGTACTGGTTGGGCTGGAAATGATGCCAATGAAACATCTGAAGTTTCAACACCACATATTCGTTCTTTAGATGGAATCCATCCTCTCGATATCGCCTTTCAAGACGCTGTACAAAATGGAATTACAACCGTTCACGTTATGCCTGGCAGTCAAAATATTATCGGAGGTACTACTTGTGTAATAAAAACAGCTGGAACTTGTATTGATCATATGATTATTCAAGAACCTGCTGGTTTAAAGATTGCCTTTGGAGAAAACCCTAAAAAAGTCCATAGTAATGGAACAAAAGAATCCATAACACGTATGGGGATTATGGGGTTACTTCGGGAATCATTCTATGAAGCACAACACTACGGGCACGAAGCTGATTTTCGAATGCTTCCTATTTTAAAAGCATTACGTCGTGAAATACCCGTACGTATCCACGCTCACAGAGCAGATGATATTAGTTCTGCGCTACGCTTTGCAACGGAATTCAACCTCGATCTACGTATTGAACATTGTACAGAAGGACACTTTCTTGTTGAAGAGCTTTCGAAACACAATTTGAAGGTTTCAGTTGGTCCCACTCTGACACGCCGTTCTAAAATCGAACTAAAAAACAAGACATGGGATACTTACCATATATTATCCAAAAATGGTGTGGAAGTTTCTATAACAACAGACCATCCTTATACACCCATTCAGTATTTAAATATTTGTGCTGCTGTCGCAGTAAGAGAAGGGTTAGACGAGAAAACAGCACTAGAAGGAATCACCATATTCCCAGCGCGAAATTTGCGGTTAGAGGATAGAATTGGAAGCATCGAGGTTGGAAAAGACGCCGATCTCGTGTTATGGACTCATCATCCTTTCCATTATTTAGCCAAGCCTGTACTAACTATGATTGATGGAAAAATAATTTACAAAAAAAATAAAAAAAACTAGTTTATTTTTTTGACTAGATAAAGTATTATACGATTATAAACTGAATGAAACCATAATCAATTTGTGTCGTGATTATCATTTTCAAATTGATGAATGGGGAAGGCAAATGGTGCGCCACCAGCGTTAGAAACTGGTTCTAGTGGGTTCGATTCCCACCCCGAAATTTTTTAAAGATTGATATAAAAATTTCGAGGGTGGGGTGTTTTTTCGTCATGCTACCCTCGTGTGAGGAGGAGTTAGTATGTTGAAAAAACGCGACTTACACGACAGCCACGTTCTATACGAGTTAATGGTGGATCCAGCTGTCTTCCCTTTTGTGCGTCAAAAGGCTTATTCTTATGAAGAATATTTATTCTTAACGAAACAAACGATTGAAGCTGAAGAGCGTGGTGAATTAATTTCACGCACAATTTTAGATGAATGGGGTAACCCTATCGGAACAATTACTTTATTTGATGTGCAAGAAAAAGCTGGATTTCTCGGGACATGGCTTGGCAAACCATATCATGGAAAAGGCTATAATAAATTGGCAAAAGATTCATTTTTTAGTGAACTTTTCTATGAATTAGATATTGAAACAATTTTCATGCGTATTCGTAAAATAAATATTCGTTCTATTAAAGCTGCAGAAAAACTGCAATATGTGAATCTAGCAAATGAAACAAGAAAAGCCGTATATGATGAAATTAACGCAAACGAAGAAGTATATAACTTATATGAAATTCCAAAAGATCAATACACACTTGCTACAATGCGAGATACAACCTTCCAAGATGCTCATCAATTAAAAGAAGCATAATCTAAATTTTCTGAAATGATAATCAATCATTAACATTTTCCATATGCGTATATCCCCTCATGTCTTTGGAAACGATAAATAGTAACTTTAAGACACGAGGTGATTTGTAATGGATAAAAAGAAACGTGATAAAGCAAAAAACACATTATCTAGTACACAAGAAGTTCTCTATCAACGCGAATTTCAAAAAGCAGATCGTGCAGCAGGATATCGCTCGAAAAGCATTTAAAGTGAAAATGAATAATTAGAAGTTTCCCCCCTAATTATTCATTTTCATTACATAATTTTCTCGACTGATAGAAGTAAGCAAAAAGACCCCTTATGCTTATGCATAAGGGGTCTTTTTGCTGTGGACAACTTTATCCACAAAACTGATGCAATTGTTAGTAATTTTCAAAAACACTTAATATTTTTCTATATTAAAGCATATATCAGCTGTTTTAATTGTGGATATTTTTCTAAAAATTGTGGACAATGTGGATATAGTTGTTAATATTCCGACTTTACTGTTTAATGAAAGCGCAATTATTTTGTGGATAACTGGCTAAATTTTCTTTGAAAATAATAAAGAACCCTCTTTACATATACAAAGAGGGTTTCATATTAAGTAAAAGATTGTGCAAGAGCAGGTGATTTAATAGGTATATGACGCGGTTCTGCATGATTTTCTGCCAAAATTGCATCTACAATATGACCAGCTGGCTCTGGAAGATAGATGCTTTTCATTGCTTCTTTCATTTGAAGAAGCTTCACATCATCTTGTAATAATGCTTCTGTTTTTGCGAAAACCTCACTATCATCGCGAATGACAACTGCTGCTCCTTTTTTTTCAAAGTACATCGCATTTTCATTTTCTTGTCCTGGAACAGGCTTATATAAAATGACAGGTACTTGCAACGCTGCTGCTTCACTTAATGTTATTCCGCCTGGCTTCGTAATCATACAAGAAGTAACTCGGAATAATTCATCAATATTTTCAACATACCCAAACACTTTTAATGCATCGGAATTTTGCTTCTGTAAACTTAATAAATCATGTTTTAAAGCTTCATTTTTTCCACAAACGACAACTACTTGTAAATTAGGCACTGACATAAATGATTGGCATAGTTCTTTTACATTTCCTAATACCCCATGAGCACCTGCTACAATTAGTAAAATCTTTTTATTCTTACATAACTGATATTTATTATATATGATGTCTGAATTTACCTTTAACTCAAAACTACTCCGAATTGGAATTCCTGTTTCAACAATTTGTTCCGCAGGTACACCGATATCAACCATCAATTCTTTCACGTGATCCGTTGCAACAAAATAACGATCTACTTCTCGATGAATCCATATTTTGTGCACGCAAAAATCCGTTAATACGTTATAGACAGGAATTGAAATCCCCGTTTGTTTTTTCAATTCTGGTACAGCAATAATTGGAAATGTATTAATCACAATATCAGGTTTCTCCACCTGTAACAGTGTTTTCAAACGTTTTCTTCCAAAGTTCGCATACCAAGATGCTATTTTCTTATCATAAATTTTTTCTACCCCGTAATAAAACAAACGATATAATTCTTTTCCTATTGTATAACTTTTTAAATATAGATATTTTGTAATGTCAGTTATAAATGGATGTGATTCTCCAAACAAGTCGCATACAATAACATCTTCAATTCCTTTTTGGCGAAATGTTTGTTCTAATGTTTTTGCTACTTGCACATGACCATTACCGTAATGTGCAGTTAATATTAAAACCTTGGGGTTTTTTATCAAACAAATCCACTCCTAGCTTTTTGTTTCTCCATATTGCATATACGACAATAGGAAAAACATTTTCCTTAAAAATTACATAAACAGATTCTAATAATTCCCTTTTCAGCTATGTACCTGTCGTGGATATGCAAAGCATATAAGATTGACCCCTTAATCCTATCTGTGCTCATATCTTTACATTATACTTTCCTATAAGAGCTTTCGCAATAACTTACAAATCTTCTCTATTCCATGATACTCACTCTTTTACTTCTTAATTCTTTTTACTATTTTGATTTCCCTTTACAATTATGTAAATTTATCCACTTAGTCCGTACAAAATTATGGATATTCTACTTTCAGTATACTCTTTTATCAATATATACTCTAGATTTTATTGTAAAGAAAGCAAAAAGCCTAATCCAATATTTGGATTAGACCGCTTGTAAAATATGTTTAGCATGTTCTACATTTTTCTCAGTAGGTGGTTCTACATTTGCGAGTGGGTACTTGTGTCCAAGCGCCTCCCATTTATATACACCAAGCTTATGATATGGTAACACTTCAACTTTTTGAACATTAGACAGACTTTGAATAAAGCTAGATAGTTTTTGTAGATCCTCTTCATTATCCGTAACACCAGGAACTAATACGTGTCGTACCCAAATCGCTTTATTCTTATCCGATAAATAACGAGCAAATTGTAAAATATGTTCATTTGGTTTCCCTGTTAATTTACGATGCTTTTTGGAATCGATATGTTTCAAATCCAATAAAACTAAATCTGTATAATCCATTAAAATATCTAGCTTATTTTGGAATTCTGGTTCCTCAGAATAACACCCACCAGAAGAGTCGATTGTTGTATGGATACCAGCCTCTTTACACTTTTTAAACAACTCAATTAAAAAGTCTAGCTGTAATAATGGCTCTCCACCGCTAACTGTTATACCGCCTCCGGAGGCTTCAATAAATGGAAGGTAACATGTCACATCCTGCATCACTTCTTCAACTGTTATTTCTTTACCTTTACCGATTTCCCACGTATCAGCATTATGACAATATTGACAACGTAATAAACACCCTTGTGTAAATATGACATAACGAATCCCTGGGCCATCAACAGTACCACAAGACTCTACAGAATGTATTCTTCCTTTTACCATGTTACTTCCTCCTTTATTGAAACAGCCTCCCTTCGCTATGTATTAAAAGCGAAGGGACACTTTTTTCATTTACATGCTTTCATGCATTGTACGGTTAATTACATCAATTTGTTGTTCACGAGTTAATTTAATAAAGTTTACAGCGTAACCAGATACGCGAATTGTTAATTGTGGATATTTCTCAGGATGTTCCATTGCATCCATTAATGTTTCACGATTAAATACGTTAATATTTAAGTGATGGCCTTCTTTTACTGCATAGCCATCAAGCATAGATACTAAGTTACGTACTTGTACATCATCTTCTTTACCAAGTGCTTTTGGAATAATAGAGAATGTATTAGAAATACCATCTTGTGCATCTTCATATGGTAATTTAGCTACAGATAATAATGAAGCTAATGCACCTTTTGTATCACGTCCATGCATTGGATTTGCACCTGGTGCAAATGGCTCTCCAGTACGGCGTCCATCTGGAGTGTTACCAGTTTTCTTACCGTATACAACGTTAGAAGTAATAGTTAAAATTGACATTGTATGAACGGAATTACGATATGTTTTATGTTTACGCAGTTTATTCATAAATGTTTTCACGAGATTTACAGCGATCTCATCTACACGATCATCATTGTTACCGTATTTTGGGAAGTCTCCTTCAATCTCGAAGTCAACTGCAATACCATTTTCATCACGGATTGGTTTTACTTGTGCGTATTTAATTGCACTTAATGAGTCTGCTACTACAGATAGACCCGCGATACCTGTTGCCATTGTACGAAGAACATTTGTATCATGAAGTGCCATTTCAATACGTTCATAGCTATATTTATCATGCATATAATGGATAACATTTAATGTGTTTAAATATAGACCCGCTAACCATTCCATTGTCATATCAAACTTATGCATAACTTCTTCGTAATTTAGTACTTCAGAAGTAATTGGTGCGTACTCAGGGCCAACTTGTGCTTTTGATTTTTCATCTTTACCACCGTTAATCGCATATAATAATGCTTTCGCTAAGTTTGCACGAGCTCCGAAGAACTGCATTTGCTTACCGATTCTCATTGCAGATACACAACAAGCAATTCCGTAATCATCGCCGTAATCAGCACGCATAATGTCATCATTTTCATATTGAATTGCTGATGTTTTGATGGACATTTTCGCACAGTAGTTTTTAAAGTTCTCTGGTAATTGTTTAGACCAAAGAACTGTTAAATTCGGTTCTGGAGCTGGTCCTAAATTATCTAGTGTATGCAAGAAACGGAATGAGTTCTTTGTTACTAATGGACGACCATCTAATGCCATACCACCGATAGATTCAGTTACCCAAGTTGGGTCACCAGAGAATAATTCATTATAATCAGGTGTTCTTGCGAATTTCACAAGACGTAATTTCATAATGAAGTGATCTACAATTTCTTGTACTTCTTCTTCTGTTAAAGTACCATTTGCTAAATCTCTTTCAATGTAAATATCTAAGAATGTAGAAGTACGTCCAAGACTCATTGCAGCTCCGTTTTGCTCTTTAATCGCTGCAAGATATGCGAAGTATAACCACTGGAATGCTTCTTGTGCATTTGTTGCTGGTTTAGAAATATCGAAACCATGAGAAGCAGCCATTTGTTTTAGTTCTTGAAGTGCACGCATTTGCTCAGATAACTCTTCGCGTAAACGCATTGTATCTTCGCTCATTACACCACCAGTTAAATTCAAATCGGCTTTTTTCGCTTCAATTAAATGATCAATACCATATAATGCTACGCGTCGATAGTCACCGATAATGCGTCCACGACCGTATGCATCTGGAAGACCAGTAATAACACCTGATTTACGTGCATTTCTCATTTCTGGTGTATAAGCATCAAATACACCTTGGTTATGAGTCTTTCTCCAATCTCTAAAAATACGACTAAGTTCTTTGTCCATTTCGTATCCATAAGATTCACAAGCTTGTTCTGCCATACGAATACCACCATATGGTTGTAAAGAACGTTTAAATGGTTTATCAGTTTGGAAACCGACTACTTTTTCAATATCTTTATTTAAGTATCCTGGGTCATGTGATGTAATAGAAGAAACAATTTTTGTATCCATATCAAGAACGCCACCGTTTTCACGTTCTTTTGTTGTTAAATCCATTACTTGATCCCAAAGTTGTTTCGTTGCTTCAGTTGCTTCTGCTAAGAAAGATTCGTCTCCTTCGAAAACGTTTACATTATTTAAAATGAAATCGCGAACATCAATCTCTGCTTTCCATTTTTCACCTTTAAAGTTTTCCCATGCGTTTTTAACATTTTCTAATACTTGAGTCATCCTAATCTCCTCCATTTTTGATTAGTACAGGACTAAGATTTTTTATATAACAGCTTACACACTTAGAATACTACTTTTTTACGAAAGTGAACGAAATAGTTGTGACATGTTTGTGAAATGTTGAGCAAACCACTATATATATAGTGTTAACTTCATTTAAAAGTCTTTAAAATTAACCCTTTCCTTAATTGTATTTTTTTGGTATCCTTATATACGAGTCCTATTTTGTAATATAAGAACAATACCCATTGTAGAGCTGTAATACTCTTATCTCCTAATCTGTTATAGTTTTTATAACAGAACAAAAAAGTGTACACATGTTGTACACTTTTTTGTTACTTCTATAAAACATCTCTTTTTCTATTGCCATCATAGAATCCGCCACGATTGTCTGTTGATGCAATTATTTGCTCTAGTCCTTCTATATGATCACCTATAATTCGAAGTACAGCTGGAGGATGACCTATTTTTGCAAAATGTTCACTGGGACGAATACGGTTCATCTTATCAACCTCAACACGACATACACATGCAATTTCAAATCCAGAAAGAAGAGCCTTCACCTGTGCTACACAAGGTGACAATAAAGATTTATATCCAATTGCTTTCAAACACTTGTGGCTAAATGCATTAGGTACCGCAATAAGTGAGCCTACCCCTAAATCCTTTCTATCACAAGCTAAATTTAGTGCATACTTAAATGCAGTTACAAGATGAAGTGGTACTCTTAAATCTAAATAATGATTTAAATCATTTAATGCGACGTCCTTTCCATCTGCAATAGCTTTTGCAAAAGGATATAGTTCACTAGCTGGAATAACAAAATCACCATCTATAAATAACACAATTTCTCCTTTTGCAAAATAAGTTCCAAGTGAACGCCCTACATCGTTTCCAAGGGCTTCTTTATATACAATGGTTGTTGCGCCTTTGTCTTTTGCAATCGTTGCTGTTTTATCTGACGAACCATTTACGACAACGATGATTTCAAAAGGTTCAATTTTACGAAGCTCTTCTATAACCTTTCCAATTGTTTTCTCTTCATTTTGTACAGGAATAACAACCGATAGTTGCTTTTCTCTATACAAATTGGATGTAACGCCCCATCCTTGATAAAAATCTTCGAAATTTAAAGTATGATAGACGCTATCCCTTTTCCTATTTCCATCATAATATCCCCCGCGTATATCACTGCTTACTATTCGTTCTGCAACTGCTTCTATATGATCACCTATCATTCGTCTTTCAGATTGAGAAAGGTTCGTGCCATATGCAGCATGTTCAATCGGTCGAAATTTATTCGGCGTAATAACATCAATAGCACAATGACGGTTAATTCTCCATTTACTTTGTGCTATACGTAAATGAGCTACAATAGGATTAACTAAACATTCATATCCAATACTTTGGACGACTTCTTTCGTCAACGCATGAGGTACAGATAATAAAGAATCTATCTTTAATTCTTCACGCTCTAACATTGCATTTAATATTTGACGCCACACTGTAACGGAATGGGGTTTTTGTTTCTTTAAAAACAATGCGTCCAAATTATTTAAAACGATGTCAGTCTGATCATGTAAAATTGGATTAAGAAACAATTGTAATTTGGAAGTTGGAATAGCAAAGTCCCCATCTATAAATAGTAATACATCACCTATCGCATGTTTTGCGCCAACTGCACGCCCAACATCGTTCCCTAATAGTTCTGTATACCTGATTACCTTACAACCTAGCTGATTAGCAACCTCTTCTGTACCATCATTACAACCATTTGCTATGACAATAATCTCTACTGGATTTAACGGTTTTACCGATTGAATAACGTCTGAAATCGTATCTACTTCATTACTTGCAGGAATAATAACTGATAGCGACTTAGCCATTGTTTTCTTCACGAAACCATTTAATAGTTTCTTTCAATCCTTGTTCCCACGTTACTGTCGCTTGAAATTGAACAAGTTCTCTTAACTTTGTTACGTTCGGCCTTCTATTCGGAATTTCTTCAAAGCCATGTGGATATACTTCCTCAAAAGGAACTTGTACAATTTTCGAAGAAGATTTCGTTAATTTTTTTATTGTTTCTGCTACTTCTTTTATACTCTGTTCGTTCTCAGAACCTATATTAATAATCTCACCATTTACCTTCTCATCCATTGCCCGAATTGTTGCTTCTACCGCATCACTCACATACGTAAAGCAACGTGTCTGCTTTCCATCTCCATATACGAGAATGTCTTCTCCTTGCAAAGCTGCACGGATAAATCGCGGGATTACTCCTGCATATGGACCATCTTTCGCTCTTGGACCATAAATATTAAAATAACGAACAATCGTTACAGGTAAGCCTTCTAATGCGTATCCTAAACATAATGTTTCTTCTAACGTTTTACAAACTGCATAACTCCAACGAATTTTAGAAGTTGCCCCGTACAATCGATCTCCTTCTTCAGAGAAAGGCGGTTTGCCTTTACCATATACTTCTGAAGTAGATGCAAAAACTACTTTCTTCTTTCCTTTTAATGCTGCTTGTAAAATGTTTCTCGTTCCGTCAAAATTCGTTTCAATGAGCTCTATACTTTTTTCCATTGTCGTTTTAACACCTAAAATTGCTGCTAAATGAAACACTACATCATGTTGGTTTACTAATTCATACATAGAATTTTTATCTAAAACACTTATTGGAATAACCCGAATCTCTCTCATTAGCTCATTATGATACTTATTTTTCCCTTTATAGAAGTTATCCACAATCGTGACTTCATAACCCCTTCTCACCAACTCTTCAGCTAAATGAGATCCAATAAATCCGGCCCCACCTGTAATTAAACATTTCTTACTCATACACTCACCTTCTTTATAATTCCCCGTGTATCTATTACTCGGTCTATTCCTTTAAAAAGCTTCCAATCGATATTAGAGTGGTCAGTTAAAATTAAAACACAACCTGCCTCTTTAACTGTTTGTTCATCCAAAGCAACAGATTGATACACCTTATCTCCAATTTCCGCGGAAGAAATATATGAATCATGGTATTTTATCTCGTATCCTTCTTTTATTAGTAATTGAATAATTGGCAAAGCCGGTGATTCTCTCAAATCATTTACATCTTTCTTATATGCGATTCCTACAATTAAAACTAGTCCGGGTGATTGCACCATGCCCTTTACTTTCCGGACTATTTTCTCTGGCATTTCTTCATTAATTACATGTGCCGCCTCAATTAATTGACTAATTGCCCCATTCTTTTTTATTCGCCATTGAAAATATAAGGGGTCTACGGGAATACAGTGCCCCCCTATCCCTGGTCCTGGCCAATACGGAGTAAATCCAAAAGGTTTTGTAGATGCCGCTTCAATGGCCTCATAAAAATCAATCCCTAAACTTTCACATAATGTGTTTAACTCATTTACTAAAGAGATGTTAACTAAGCGCTGAATATTTTCAAATAGCTTACACATCTCTGCTACTTTCGGCGAACTAACAGGTACAACTACGTCAAAAATGGTACTATATAAATCCTGTACTTTTTGTTTACACTTTTCTGTTTGTCCACTAATAACTTTTGGAATAGATTGAACTGAATATTGACTATTTGCTGGATCAATTCTCTCAGGGGAATATCCGATATAGAAATCTTCTCCTACCTTTTGGCCAGCTTGAGAAATAATAGGAATAATAACTTCCTCAAGTGTGCCTGGATATGTGGAACTTTCAAAAATGAAGGTTTGTCCTTTTTGGAGATTTTGTTGTATATAATGCGAAGCTGAAATGAGGGCACTTAAATCTGGTTCTCTTCGTTCATTAATTGGAGTTGGAACAGTAACAATAACATAATCACTATTTTGGAAATCAGTAATACCTTTATCTGGTGTATTTACTATTAATTTATTTTTAGTCAATAAACTTTGCAACACTTTAGAAGAAACATCTGGAATATAACTTTCTCCTTTTATAATCGATTCTATTTTTCTAGTATCTTTATCTAATCCAAGTACGGTATGTCCTCTTTCTGCAAAATGGACTGCTAAAGGAAGACCAACATACCCTAATCCAATAATAGCTACTTTACTACTAGCATTCATCTGTATTCTTTTCTTCCTTTCTCAATTGTTGAATAGTGTCTCTATCGCGATCTCCATCTGTAAAACTCCCACGTTCGTCTGTATATTGCAATAGATAAGCAATCGCCTCAAGTTGATCACCGAAAATACGGTCAAATGCCGGAATACGCCCATTTACAAATCCATGTTGCTCCGGGCGTATCCGATTGGTTTTTATAACATCTACAAATTCTACTGCTGTAATAGAAAAAACCTCCAAAATAGCTTTCATTTGAGCTAATGGCGGAATAACAAGCGAGTCATATCCTATTTTCTCTATTACCCTTTTATGCATAGCATGTGGTACTGCCGTTAATGAGTTATTCCATAAATCCGGTCTTTTCGCTACTAAATTCATAAAATATTTCCCCATACTAATTGGATCTGCAGGATGAAACATATCTAATAAGCATTGTAAATCATTTAAAACCACGTCACTTCCATCTTCAACAGCTTGCAAAAATGGAGTGAGTTTTTTTGCTGGAATAACAAAATCACCATCAACGAATAAACAAATATCGGCTGTGGCATGCATAGCTCCTATCGCTCGAGCTACATTATGTCCGAGTGCTTCCTCGAATTCAATAACGATAACATTCTCTAACTTTGCCTGTTTAACAGTCTCAAAATCTGCTCCATTCGCGACAACAATAATTTCATCTACCCCTGCTTTTTTCACTTCTTGTATAACAGATCTTATCGTCATTTTTTCTTCTGACACTGGTATAATCGCACTATATTTCGCTTTTTCCTTCTTTAATACAACTGGTTTATAGTTCCCTATAAACTCCCTATCCCTGTTTCCCTCCGAAAAACCGCCGCGTTTACCATATGTTTCGATTACATATTGCAAAGCACGTAAATGATCACCCATAATACGGCTAGTCGCTTTCGGATAAGGAGAACCAGGTGATGTTCCTGTATGCACAGGACGAACCTTATTTGTGTGAATTACATCGACCGAAGCCGTATCAACAATATCTACTCCTCTAGACATCGCTATCGCTTGAAATAGTGCTGGATCTGCTAAATTCCACCACCCAAGTTTCTCGATAACTTCCCTGCTCATCGCATGTGGAATTGCGATTAAAGATCCAACAACAAGCTCTTTTTTATTCAAATAGCGATTCAACATGAACTTTCCAACTGTCGTATAATGTGGTCTCATCTTTAAATAAACCGACCATGTTAAATTATTCACAACAATTTGATGCCCTTGTCGAATTCCTTTCACGAAACGTTGTAACTCTTTACTATCAATAACAATATCACCATCTAAAAACAAAACAATTTCACCTTTTGCTTCTCTAGCCCCAATAGCCCGTCCAACATCATTGCCAAGAGAATGTTTATAATAAATCACGTGACAATGATGTTGTAACGCTATGTCTTTCGTTCCATCTGTGGAGCCATTATCTACTACAATAATTTCGTAAGGCTTGAGCTTCTCCACTTCTACTAAAACTTGTGATAAAGTACTCGCTTCATTGTGCGCTGGAATAACAACTGATACTCTCATACTTGTATCACACTTACCCTTCCAAGCGAACATAAGCAATAATAGGAGTACGCACGATTACATCTTCCGGTGGTCCATAAGAAGGAGAAGTACGAACACTTACTGCCCCATCCGTCACAGATAACAGAATGCCTGCAACAATTTCTACAGCTGTAACAACTTGCACTAACTCACCAACATGGTTACGCAATTCATCAGTAAATAACATATATAAGTCTCCTTTCTTACGCTTCTTTTATTGATATAATACTTGTAAATGGTAATAAAACTTCCGTCCCTATTCCTTCTTGTAGTGTTAAGAAATCATCACCAACCGCTACAATCACACCTGTTAATTGTCCAACTGTCACCGTAATTTCAACGTTTTTACCTAAATACTGCTTTGCAATTTCTTTAAAAGGTGATGTATTGCATTCTTTTAAAATGTTACAAATAATAGATTGAAATTGGCTTGATTTTATAAATTCTTCCGTAGCTTGCCTAGAGTTTCTTTGAATAAACCTTGCAAAGTTTTGCGAAAATAAAAGTCGTTCCACAGCAGGCAATAATTTATCATCTAAAAAATAGCCTAATTGTCTATTAAACACTCTTGATAATTTATGCCAATATTTTCTGAACAGACACATACACTTCTCCTCCTATTATTTTTAGATTATAAAATTTTACATCCATACATCTTAATGTATACAAAATAGATATTTTTGTGATAGGTAAGGCATACATTTTCTAAAAGAAATATTTGTTTCAGGGCAAAAAAAAAACTATCCAAAAGGATAGTTTCTTACACTTCAATATTTCGCAACATCGTATAAATGTCATTATTCACTTTACCAAATGATTTAATGTTGTTTTGAATGTTAGATAATAAAACAACATACACACTACCGTTTTTACTAAATCCATTTAAACAATTCCAACCTGGCATTACACCGTGATTCGAATAGCTTCCTGGGTCTACGTACCAGCCAAATCCGTAATCTTTTTTCACGGCTGTAAACATTTGATCGTAACTCGCTTTTGAAATTAACTTTCCAGAGTATAACGCTTCGTTAAATAAATATAAATCATGTGCACTCGTATATATATCACCACAACCATATAGTTGTGACATGCTCGGAATATTAGGTGTTGTCATATTATTATTTACTATTTTATAACCCGTTGATGGGAATCTTGTTTGTTCTAACGCTGTGCCAAAACCAGAATGTTTCATACCAGCAGTAGCAAAAATATGTTGTTTAATATATTCTTCAAGCGACTGTCCACTTACCTTCTCGGCAATGTATGCAAGTATAGAGTAGTTCGAATCGGAATACTTCCACTTCTCTCCTGGACCACCAATACGCTTTTGATTTCCTATTCGCTTTATCAGTTCTTCATGAGAAATATCTTCTTTTCCTTGCTCATATTCTGGAATCCCTGATGTATGTGTTAATAGATGTTTTAGCTGAATACTATTACCTTGTGGAAAATCTGGAATATACTTCGCAACAGTATCTTCAACTTGTAATTTATTTTGATCTTTCAATTGCATAATAGCAGTTGCTACAAACGCCTTTGAAATAGAGCCAATATAAAAAGTCGTCTCTGAATTATTCGGTACTTGCTGCTCTTTATTTGCCATACCGTACCCTTTATTCAGAAGAACTTTTCCGTTCTTCACAATAACAGCTGTCCCGCTAAATCCTGCGTTTTGTAAATACTGGTCCAATTGAGCGTTTTCATTAATTTCTTGAGGTGGTCCTTCAGCAGGCTGTTCCGCAGCTTGCGCTTGCTTCACTTGTTCTTCCTGCTCTTTTTGTTTTTGCTTCTGTACGTCTTGTTTCTTTTTTTCTTCTTTCTTTTTTAGCTCTTCTTGTTTCTTCATTTCTGCTGCCGCTTTTAAAGTTTCTTCTTTCTTATTATGCGCAACAATTTTTGTATACATGAAATATACAAGTGATAATAGTAAGACGAGAATGATTGTCCTTTTTATGTATACAATCGGCCGATGTGCTTTCCCATTCGCATTATTTTGTTCCTGATCCATAATTGCTTTTTTCCCCTTACTCACCAATAATTTAATTCCTCTACTAAAGATTTATTTTAGTAGATTATGGATAATCCATTCTATATCATCCCTACTTTATCACGCACTGCACATATTACCAACCTATATGTACAAAAAAGAAAAAGAAAATTTACAAAAGTAAGATTCCCGTTAAATTGTTAACAAAAAAGAGGATGTCCTCTAAAAAATTGATGTTATCAATCTTTTGGGACATCCTCTTATCTCATTATTTATACGTGTTTTTTCATATCATCGGCAACAGATTCAACATTTGTACCTACGATAACTTGTACACTTGTATTACTTAATTTCATAACACCTTTTGCACCAGCACGTTTTAATGCTGCTTCATTTACTTGACCAGCATCTTTTACTTGTAAGCGTAGACGTGTTGCACAGTTATCAATAACTGTTAAGTTTTCTTTTCCGCCTAAAGCTGCTACGTAAGTTTCACCAATTGAACCTGCAACTGGAGCTTCTTCACCTTCAGCTACCTCCTCTTCGTCTTCACGACCAGGAGTTTTTAAATCGAACTTCTTAATTAAGAAGTAGAATACAACGAAATAAATTACTGCGTAAATTAAGCCGACTCCCGCTAGTAATAATGGTTTTGTTGCAATACCGAAGTTTAAGAAATAATCGATTGCACCGGCACTAAATGTGAAACCATCGTGAATACCAAGAGTTGTTGTAATGAATAAAGAAAGACCTGTTAATACAGCATGAATACCATATAATACTGGTGATAAGAACATGAATGAGAATTCAATTGGTTCTGTAATACCAGTTAAGAATGAAGTTAATGCTAGACCACCTAACATACCTGTAACCATTTTACGTTTTTCTGGTTTAGCAGCCGCAATCATTGCGAAACATGCTGCTGGTAAACCGAACATCATAACTGGGAAGAAACCAGTCATAAACATACCCGCTGTTTTATCTCCGGCAAGGAAGCGAGCAATATCACCATTTACAACATTACCTGCTGCATTTGTAAAGTCACCAAGTACGAACCAGAAATATGTGTTCATTACATGATGTAAACCGATTGGAATTAATAGACGGTTTAATAAACCAAATAGACCTGAACCAACTGCCCCTAAATTAACAATTCCATGAGCTAATGCATCGATAGCATTTTGAATTGCTGGCCAAATTTGTGCGAATAGAATTCCTAATATTAACATCACAACCGATGTAACAATTGGGACGAAACGTTTTCCAGCAAAGAACCCTAACCATTCTGGAAGTTTAATCTTATGGAATTTATTATAAAGAAGTCCCGCTATAACACCAACAATAATACCACCTAAAACTTTCATATCCACTTTAGTCGATAATTCGGCTGCCTTAGATACTTGTGTCATTGTATCTGCAAGCTTAGATGGATCAACATTAGCGCTATTACCTATTAAATCTTGGACTTTGCCTAATTTATCTTGTAATTCTACAGTAGAATATCCCTTACTAAGTGCATCAATACTGTTTTTCATAACTAGATAACCAATTGCACCTGCAAGACCTGCTGCACCACTACCATCAACTGAAAGACCGATTGCAATACCAATTGCAAAAATGAGTGCTAAATTATCAAAAACTGCTGCACCGGCCTGTGCCATAACAGGAATATCAAATACATCTGGTTGCCCTAAACGAAGCAATAATCCTGCTGCTGGTAGTACGGCGATTGGAAGCATTAACGCTTTACCAATACGTTGTAAAAACTGCAACATTTTAATTCCCCCTATCAAATTTATGAAATCGTTATCATTATAAGCACGCCTTAGAAAACGCTTTCTATTTACATAACCATAATAACATATAGTTGTATAGATGTGTAGTTTTTATTTTCGAATTTTTTATGGATAAATCTCCTATTTCCAAACTGTTATATAAAAGGGAAATTCTCCTTTTTTAATACAAAGGACTTGAAAGAACGACCTACTATAGAACATATAACTTTCGTTTTATCATTCCACTTTTTCATGTTATTATTTATTTCCGAGCATATCGGGAAAAGTAAACTTAGTTAATTCGAAATAGGAGCGTTGGTACTATGCAGTGCATTGAAACAAACAACTTACAACAGTTGTTAGAACAAGTAAAACCATATACGAAAAAAGGAAAACTTGCTACTTATATCCCCGAACTAGGAAATGCAAATCCAGACGATTTAGGGATTGCCATTTTCCATAAAGAAACAGAATATATCCATGCAGGCAACTCACAAACACTATTTACTCTTCAAAGTATTTCCAAAGTAATCACACTTGCCCTTGCCCTTTTAGACCGTGGTGAAGAATATGTATTTTCTAAAGTTGGAATGGAACCAACGGGTGACCCATTTAATTCTATTATTAAGTTAGAAACGACAAGTCCATCCAAACCCCTTAATCCAATGATAAATGCAGGAGCATTAGCTATTACAAGCATGTTAGCAGGAAAAGATAACGAGGAAAAAATGGAACGTATTCTTCATTTTGTACGTGAAATAACAGATAACCCTACTATTAATTATTCCTCTAAAGTTGCCGATTCAGAATTAGAGACAGCTTATCTAAATCGTTCGCTTTGCTATTATATGAAACAAAACGGTATTATCGATTGTGATATTGAAGAACTTATGGATTTATATACTCGTCAATGCGCAGTTGAAGTAAACTGCATCGATTTAGCACGTATCGGCTTAATTTTTGCAATGGATGGATATGATCCATATAAAAAGAAACAAATCATCCCTAAACATATTACAAAAATTTGCAAAACATTTATGGTCACATGTGGTATGTATAACGAATCTGGTGAATTTGCAATACGCGTTGGTATCCCTGCAAAAAGTGGTGTAGCGGGTGGTATTTTCGGCTGCGTAAAAGGCGATATGGGAATCGGCATTTTCGGACCAGCTTTAGATGCAAACGGAAATAGTATTGCTGGTTTTAAAATTCTTGAACTTCTTTCTGCTCAAGAAGGCTGGAGTATTTTTTAATCGCGAGTTATCCTGCTATACTAGCAGGATTTTTTATTTCACCAAAACCTCACTTTTGTCAGTTATCAATCCTCTTACAAAAACAGTGCTGAAAGTTTCTCTATATCATGCATATTTGTTCCCCCCTCCTGAATAATATAGTACAACCTAGCGCTATATGTGGAGGTGTGAAAGATGAAACTAATATTTCAAATGGGAAAACAACCTGTTCTTGAAAAAACAATCCTTCTTTTTATATTGAGTATTGTAGAAAGCTTGAAGTTAAAAGTTGTTTCACTCGACGAAGCTCACCGATACATATTCAATTTAGAAGTACTTGAATTATTAATGGATCGGAACATCGATGATCAAGTACTTGAACTTATTCATTTCGGGATGGGACTTGAAGACATTCATCATGTGCTTCCTGAAGAACTTGAGCATACTATCGAGGAATTAAAATGGCTTTGCATCCAAGTGTTAAGTGAATACAGTATGCATGAAGAATCAGAGCAATTAATTGAAGACATACGCTAAAAAGCACCTATGTAGTATGTAGGTGCTTTTTATTTATTAAGAAGTAAATATCCGATGTCGATATATGCAATTTATTCAAGTATTTCCGAGGAAATGCTCGAACATTGCTTTTCTATTTTCACAACAACTGATCGATCCCAATAAGAATTAATAACACTCCTGCAATAACCGTCGCCCATTTCCCTAAGTATGCTGCTAAATATCGTTTCCCTACATATGCAAAACCACTTATACAAATAAAACTAAACACCCCAGAAATAGTCGCTGTAAGCCAAAGATTTAAATTTGTTACCCCAGCATCAAACCCACCTGCAATATTATTAATAGATAATGCAACTCCTAAAACAAGTGCTTCAGAAAAACTAATTGTTTTAGAGCCATCAAAATCTGCTTTTTCTGGATCACGTAAAATTCCCATAAGTACATTATCATCTTTAGAACCTACAGTATTTTTTTGACCCAAGAAAGGCTGACATAAAATAAACACCCCAATTATCCCTAAAACGATTGCTCCAATCAGGTTTGCTGTAAACTCTGAAATAAATAATGCAATCCAGTTCCCAAAAAATCCAGCTAGTAAAGTAAATAAAAATCCAAAGAATGCGATGATAAAATTGTTAAACCACGAAATACGAATTTTACGAATGCCATACGCAATCCCAACACCTGCATTATCTAAATTAGAAGCAATCCCAATTAAAAAAATTGAAAATAAGCCTACCGTATTCATAAATAGTCACCCCTTTTTCTCACTTTTCAATGCATATTATGAAAATGTTGAGCAACTGTGCCTGTCTGTTTCATATACTTGTAATAAATGCTCAACATTTTTTCAACACTAAAAAAGGAGTGCCTGCACTATGGCTAATGAAAACCCGAATGATCGGCTTGGTAAATTAATAAAAAAACTTTTAAAAGAACGCGCCTTATCTATGCGCCAACTAGGAATACTTACAAATATTGATCCTGCAACAGTCTCAAGAATTATTAATGGCAAACAACCGCCAAAACAAAAACATCTACAAAAATTTGCAGAATGTCTTCAAGTTCCACCCCAATTGTTATTTGATGAAATGTACCCTGATTCTCCTCACATTAATAAAGAAAAAACGGATATGTACACATCTCTTGATACCATTCAACAAACTTTACAATCCTCTAACTTATTCGATTTCGATTACACTACAACTCGCGTAAAACAAGAACTCGAAAATTACGAACGCTATGCCCAGACAACAGAAGGCGAAAAACGTATTCATGACAGTTTTGCAAGCAAATTAGAGCAAATTGATAGTGCTGGTCCTTTTATTGAACAATTAACAGATATGTATCAACAATTTTGTAATGAAACCATTTCAAAAGAAGAACGTGCAGTTCTTGGGAGCGCATTACTTTATTTCATTTTATCGACAGATATTATTCCCGACTATCTCTTTCCAATTGGCTATTTAGATGATGCGATTGCCGTTGAATTAGCAAAAGAGAAATTACTTGAAATGAAACGAAAGACATAGCAAAATAAAGAACTATTTCAGTTGTTTATATTCAACTCTGAAATAGTTCACTAAAAAATCGTACAAGTATACATACTCGTACGATTTTACTATACAAATCTATTTTTTCGTGTGGCACCATTCATATATAAATGTTGTTATCACTTTTGTAAATTCAATTAACTGTTCAATTTCAACTTTCTCATTTACAGAATGTGCTTCTTCTAATGTACCTGGTCCATATATAATCGCTGGAATGTGAAACTCACTAAACCAACCACCATCAGTTACCGTTGCAGACATATCTAAAATTGTATTTTTTGATAGAATAGACTCGTGTACTGAGCTAAGTTTTTTTACAGCTTTATGTTCACTATCTACTTCTAATGAAGGGAAAATTTCCCCACGATCTACAATCATTGATTCTCCGCCCCACTTAAATTGTGGCGGGTTTTCACTTAACCATGGATCGGCAGCTGCCACCTTTCCAATATACTCTTCAATTTCGTTTATTATTTGTTCATGTGTTTCATTCGGATAGAAGTGCACTGTTATCCACAATCGGCACTCATCCGCAATAAACGCCGCATGCCTTCCTCCCTCAATAACAGCTGGATTAATTGTTGTTGTTCCAGATGGATAGCCTTCATATGTTTTCATAACTGCCCAGTGGCGCTCTAATTCTTGTAAGCTTTGTAAAATTTTCATCATTTTTTCAATCGCACTCGCTCCAAATAAACGTCCTCCAGCATGGATCATTTGTCTGCGCGTTGCATCATGAAACGTTTGTGGACTTTTCACTGTAATCCATCCAGTAATGACACCGCCTTGTCCTTGCATATGTAAATCGCTCGTATCCACTACTACTGCAAAATCAGCATCGTAACCCCTTTTGCAGCATTGAAGTGTACCTGCTTCTCCAACTTCTTCTCCAATTACCGATTGAAAAGTTAAATCTCCAGGTAATTCAATACCAGCTTCTTGTAAAAGTTGAATGGCAAATAGCGCTCCAGCCAGCCCACCTTTCATATCTGCTGCGCCACGTCCAACTAACCAGCCATCTTTTATAAATGGATCAAATGGATTTGTTTCCCACGCCTCATCTGCTGACACTTCGGCTACATCCATATGTCCATTAATAATAAGACTTTTATATGAGTCACTTTTTATCCCTTTTTTTACCCCAACAACATTCGGATCATTCGGATATACATCCCATTTATCAATACTAAAATTTCGTTTTCTTAAAAACTCTGCAACAAATTCTTGTGCTTCATTTGTATTTCTCGCTGGCGGTGCTGGTGTTTCAAAACGAATTAAAGTTTTTGTAAGTTCTAGTAATTCCTCTTTCCTTGAATCTATTTGTTTTAACAACTGCGAAACTTCTGGATTCATCGCTAATTCCCCTTTGCATACATAGTATGTTTCCAGCTTTATTTTCACAAAAAAAGAGACTGTTTACAATTTTACAGTCTCCTAATTAATCACTATTATAAACTCTCTACTTCCGTTGTATTTGTCTTTTCAATATGCTCTACATTACTTCCCTTATTTCTTGTAGCACGATAAAACAGTAAGCAAACAATCATAAATGGAATACCACAATACAATGCCATTCTTTGTTCTGGAATAAAGGCCATGCCAACGATTACTGTTAAATTTAATACTAACGCAAGAAGTGGTACAAATGGATACAATGGTGTTTTAAATTTCAAGTCCTTAACATCCCCGCCCCGCTTCATGTATGACCTTCTAGCTAATAAATTTGATAAAGCAATAGATGCCCAAACTAGTATCGCTCCGAATCCAGCGATAGAAAGCAGCCATAAATAAACTGTATCTTCCGCATAAATACCTGATAGTAGTGAGAGACACCCTACAATTGTGCTTACGATTAATGCATAAATAGGAACACCATTTTCAGATAACTTTCCAAAAATTGGACTAATCATTCCTTGATTAGACATAGACCATAGCATACGCGAAGTTGCATATAATCCTGAATTCGCAACGGATAGTACTGCTGTAATAATAACGAAATTTATAATATCTGCTGCATAAGGAATACCAATTTTATCAAATACAACTACGAATGGACTTTCTATTACTCCTGCTTGCTGCCAAGGGAATAGTCCAGCAAGAATAAAAATAGATAGTACAAAGAAAACAAGTATACGCCAAACTGTATTGTTAATTGCCTTCGGGATCGTTTTCTCTGGATTTTCACTCTCACCTGCTGCAATACCAACTAATTCTGTTCCTTGGAAAGAAAAATTAACTGCAATCATTGTAATTAAAATGGCTGATAATCCATTTGGAAACAATCCACCATAATCAGTAAAGCTAGAGAACATTGGCGCTGGTTCATTCCCTTTCATATCTAGAAACCCAAACATTGCTGCCCCGCCCAAAATAATAAATGCAATAATTGTAATTACTTTAATACTTGCAAACCAAAATTCCACTTCCGCAAAACTTCTTGAAGATAACGCATTAATAGCAAAGAGCAGTACCGCGAACACTACACACCAAATCCATGACGGTACATCAGGAAACCAACGTTTCATCAAAATACTAACTGCAATTAATTCAATACCTATCGTAGCAGACCAGTTTAACCACGACATCCATCCCACTACATAACCTGCTGCAGGAGAAATATGCTTTGTCGCATACGTTTGATAAGACCCTGCGTCAGGCATCGCAACCGCTAACTCTCCAAGACAGAGCATCGTTAAATACATTACAAATCCACCGACAAGATACGCTACAATTGCTCCTCCAGGTCCAGCTTCATGAATCGTATAACCTGATCCTAAAAAAAGTCCTGTACCAATAACTCCACCGAGTGCAATCATAAATATGTGCCTACTTTTCAATTCTCTTTTTAATCCTTGGTTTTGATCCATCATATAAATCCCCCCTTTTCACTTTGCCAATCCATTTAATGTAAGCGTTTTTAAAATTCTTCACCGTAAAAATAATGATTTAAAAGAGCAAAAATACACATCACTTACATTAATCACTGCCTGTTACTAAAAGGTCATCCCTTACTGTTATTAATAACTTTTGATCAGCAATAGCTTGTCCTTCTACTACTTCTAATGATTCAATATAACCACTGATTCCTATCTTAATTTCTACTTTCTGTTTATCTATTGTTTCAATTAACGCTAATTTCTCCCACTCGTATACGTAAGAACTTTCCGTAACAAATAACTTCTCTACTTTTCCATAACAAGGACTATACACACCTTCTATAACTGTCTTCACTTTATAAATCCCTCCCTCTTATTAATTGACACCGAAACGTTGTATATCCTGTAAAAATTCATATTCTCCCCTCTAGAGATTTCAAATATTATTTATGCAAAATGCGTACCAAGTCTCTAATTCATATATTAAATGAGAGTTTTACACAAAAAAGCGTGCACAACCGCAAAATTTTTCTATCATTTGAAAAGTTTTAAAAGGAAAATAGCAAAAAAATTTTGCGGTTTTATAAGAATTTTAATAAAATTATAAAAAGTCAGTCTTCATAGGGTGAAATGAGGAGAAGATAATCTATGCGTACAGAAGACATTAATTTTAAACAGATCATTGAAATGAACATGCTATATGAAACTTTACTCAATGAACTCGATATCGGGATTCATATTATTAATGAGGAAAGTAAAACGATTATCTATAACCGCAAAATGATGGAAATTGAATCAATGGAACGCTCAGATGTATTATATAAAAGTCCTTTAGAAATATTTGCATTTGAAGAAAATAAAAATAGTACTCTTATAGAGGCATTAAAATTAGGAAAAACAAACAAAAATATAAAACAAACGTATTTTAACAATAAAGGACAAGAAATTACAACGATTAACGATACTTTCCCTATAATAGAAAATGGAAAAATTAAAGGCGCTATTGAAATATCAAAAGAAATTAGTAACTTAAAGCAAACAATAAGAATGGGCCCTTCTCGAAAACAAAGTACTAAATTTACCTTTGATCACATAATTGGTGATTCTGAAGCTATTCAATCAATCATTACTGAAGGAAAAAGAGTAATTCGTACATCTTCCTCCATACTTCTAGTAGGAGAAACAGGCACTGGGAAAGAACTATTTGCACAAAGCATCCATAATGAAAGTCAGCGTTCAACAAAACCCTTTATTTCACAGAACTGTGCCGCTATACCTGATACACTCATGGAAAGCTTATTATTCGGTACAAACCGAGGTGCATTTACAGGAGCTATCGATAAAGCTGGTTTATTTGAAGAAGCGAACGGAGGAACTTTGTTATTAGATGAAATCAACTCATTAAGTCCAGCACTTCAAGCGAAGTTACTACGAGCTATACAAGAAAAAACAATACGAAGAATCGGAGGCACACACGAAAAAGAAATTGATGTTCGTATTATAGCAACTATCAATGAAGATCCTTTCGAAGCCATCGCACATAATCGATTAAGAGAAGACTTATATTACCGATTAAGCGTCGTTACTTTATGTCTTCCGCCTTTACGTGAAAGAAAAGAAGATATTCTAGCTCTTGTTCAGCACTTTATTGAAAAATATAATACTCAATTCGGGCTAAACGTAACCGATGTAGATGTAAATGTAAGAGAATTTTTCTATGCATACGATTGGCCTGGGAACGTACGGGAGTTGGAACATATAATTGAAGGTTCCATGAACTTAATAGAAGATGAAACCATCATTACAGCGTTTCATATGCCTACTCGCTTCCGTGAACGAATAAAAACAGAATTCAATATGCAACATGCACTAACTAATCACAATACTGATGCACCAAAAACTTTAAAACACACAATAGAAAAAATGGAAAAGAACTACATTAACCAAATTCTTAAAGAGAATCATGGCAACATCTCACAAGCTGCAAAATTTTTAGGATTAAGTAGGCAAAACTTACAATATCGAATTAAAAAACTGCATTTACACATATGAAATGAACATGTCTCCAAGTGTAAAAACAACTTGGTAAAATATGTTATAATAAACATATAACATGCTAGAAAGGGGCTATATATATGAGTAATGATAAAAAATTAAAGTTATTACAATACTTATACTTTTTCCCTGCCATGCTCTGTATGATGTTATTCATTAATGCCGATGTAAGCAGCTCTCCTTATGCAAAACTATTTGGAACAATTAGCGGCTCCTTTGCAGCTATTATGCTTGCTGCTTTTTGGAATTTGAAGATACGTATAAAAAAAGAGAAATCTTCGTAATACTAAAAAAATCGAGCTACTTAGCCCGATTTTTTTATTTGCCATTAAAACTCAACATTCTCCAAATACAAACCACTCGCCTCAGCAAGACAATTAATTTGATTACGTTGTTTCGCCTCTAGAATTTGTGGAATTGCTTCAGCATCTAATTGTCCTAATCCAACTTCAATTAATGCTCCAACAATTTTTCTTACCATGTTATGAAGGAAGCCGTTACCACTTACTCTAATTTGTACAAACCCTGCCTCTTCCATCACATCAAGTGTATATACTTCTCGAACCATAGATTTTTTCTTTGATTTCGCATTTGAAAAAGCAGTAAAATCATGTGAACCAGCTAAATGTTTCGCAGCTGCTTTCATGCTTTCCACATTTAATTTTTTATTCACATGCATGCTGTATTTACGCATAAATGGATTTGTATGCTCTTCATTCCAAATTTTATACAGATATGTTTTTGCTTTAGAATTGTAACGAGCATGGAAACGATCATATACTTCTTCCACATTCGTAATGCTAATATCATTAGGTAAATATTGATTTAAATATTTTTTCACTTTATGTTCCACTAACTTCTCATCACTTTGAAAGTTAGCAACTTGATTCAAAGCATGTACACCAGCGTCTGTTCTACTACAACCGATAATTTCAATTTCTTTTCCGATCATTTCAGATATGACACTTTCGATTTTTCCTTGAATCGTATTATCGTTATTACCGAGACGTTGCCATCCTTTAAAACGTGCACCATCATACTGAATCGTTAATTTATAATTATGCATAATATTCTCCTTCATAGAAAATATTCCCTCATACCATGAGGGAATATTAATAAACTTTACTTTCTAACAAGCTTCACTACATTTTCTACGTGAGCTGTATGCGGGAACATATCAACTGGTTGCACATACTCCACTTCATAGCTCTTCATTAATGCTTGTACATCACGTGCTAATGATGAAGGATTACAAGACACGTACACAACTTGTTTCGGCTTCACTTTTAAAATTGTTTCCAGTAATTTATCATCGCAACCTGTACGTGGTGGATCGACAACAATTACATCTGGACGCCATCCTTCTTTTACCCATTTCGGTAACCATTGTTCAGCTTTACCTGCTTCATATTTCGTATTTGTAAATCCGTGACGCTTCGCATTTTTTCTTGCATCTGCAATCGCTTCTGGAATTACATCCATACCACGTACTTCCGCTGCATCATTTGCAAGCCAAAGTCCAATTGTACCAACACCACAATACGCATCTACAATTTTCTCATCGCCTGTTAACGCAGCTGCTTTTTTCGCTTCATTATATAAAACAACTGTTTGTTCTGGATTCAACTGGAAGAATGCACGTGCTGATAATTCAAATGATAAATCGCCAAGTGTTTCTTGAATTACTTCTTTTCCAGCTAATTTAAATGTTTTGTCTCCAAAAATAACAGATGTTTTACGCCAGTTTACATTTTGCATAATTGATTTAACCGCTGGCATCTGTTTTTGTACTTCTGCAACAAATTGTTCTTTATTTGGTAATTCTTCTTTTGTTGTAATAAGTGTAACTTGTACTTCCCCTGTTTGAACTGCAGTACGTGTTACAATTGTGCGTACTAAACCTTTTTGTTTTTTCTCGTTGTAAATAGAAACATTTAATTTTTCTAAAATACGTCTTACAACTTTTGTCGCTTCATTCGTTGCTTTATGTTGAATCATACAGTGAGCAATATCAATTAACTGATGTGAGTTTTGTTTATATAGCCCTGTAATAACCTTTTCGTCTTTACGCCCCACTTGTAATTGACTCTTATTACGGTAATGCCATGGATTTTCCATGCCAAGCGTTGGACGAATTTTCTCTTCCATACTGTTTTTCATGTACTTCTCAAATGCTTGTACAACGATATCACGCTTTTGATTCAATTGTTCTTTATAATCTAAATGTTGCAGCTGACAACCGCCACACTCCTCATATACTGGACACGGTGCTTTCACACGATGCGGTGAAGCTTTACGAACTTTTTTCACTTTCGCTTCAGCGAAGCCACGCTGAATTTTCGTTGTTTCTGCAACAACTTCTTCTCCTGGTAATGCCCCTGGAATGAAAACAACTTGTCTCTTAAAATAACCAACGCCTTCTCCGTTAATCCCAAGACGTTTAATTGTCACAGGAAACGTTTGACCAACTTCCAACTTACTCTCATGTTGCTTTTGTATCATTATTACACCTCTACTCTATACTTTTCCATAAATATAACGCTGCATAACTGCAGTATGGTTCACACTCTTGTTTCACTTTTTCTAAAAATACATCATCAGGTTTATCATCTAATTGAAATATACCTTGCACTGCACGCTGAATCCCAATGTCCGCTTTCGGGAACATATTTTTCCGTCCAAGCCCAAACATTAAAAAGTTTTGCACTGTCCATGCACCAATTCCCCTAATTGGCAACAATTGTGCTGAAACTTCTTCTTCCGTCTCATTTTCTATACTCGCTAAATTTAATGTACCACTGACAATACTTCGACCTAATCCTACTATATATTCAGCCTTTCGCTGACTAAACTTCTGCTCTCTCAATTCTTCTATTGAAATATTTGCTACTATTTCCGGAGTGGGGAAAAAGAATACACCGTTCTTCTCTGTTCCATACCGTTTCACAAATTGTTCTGTTAACACAGTAGCAAATTTCAAATTTATTTGTTGGTGAATGATACAGCGAAGAAGACAAGCAAAATAATCAAATTCTAAAATAATTGGAGTATAAGCATATGTTTCAAATAGTGGACGTAATGATGTGTTTAAAAAATGATTTTGTATATCTTGAAACGGTTCATTCCAATGAAAAATGGCTCTCATTCGTTTCATGACTTTCTCCGGATTTCCTGTCTGACTAGAAATCCAAAACTGTGGATTTTGAACAGTACCAATCCCTTGTAAGCGAACAATAACCTGTTCCTCATCTATACAAAGCGGGATATAAATGACTTTCTCATCTAATTGAATGACGTTAAGAGGATCAAAAGATAAACGTTTTAATACTTCTTCAAAATGATACGGATACTCTAACGTAACATGTTCGCTCCACATACGTTTCCCCATCCTTTTTACACATCATTATAGCATGAGAAAACCGTAAGCATACATGCTTACGGTTGATTGCCTTTTACTAAGTCATCTAGACTTTTAAAATGATACCCTTTCTCGCGCAAATCATCAATGATTTTTGCAAGTGCTTCTGCATTATCTTTTGATATTGCATGAAGTAATAAAATAGATCCTGGATGAATCATCGTCATAACATTATTATGCGCATATTGCCATCCTCTTTGCTGATCCACTTTCCAATCCAAAAATGCAAGTGACCAAAATACATTATAGTAGCCCATTTCTTTCGTAAGAGCTAACGTTCTTTCACTAAATACACCGCGCGGAGGACGTACATATTTCACTTCTTTTTGCCCAGTTACTTTTTTAATTTCTTCCGTTACACTCGTTAATTCTTCACGAAGCTTCTCATCATTTACCGCTGTAAAATCAGGATGACTCCAAGAATGATTTCCAATAATGTGTCCTTCATCCTTCATTCTTAACAATAAATCTTTTTGTGTTTTAATGTAATGCCCCGTTACAAAGAAAGTTGCTGGTACTTTTTTCTCTTTTAATACATCTAAGATTTTCCCTGTGTATCCATTCTCATATCCATTATCAAATGTTAAATAAATATCTTTTTTCTTCGTATCTCCTAAATAAAACCCGCCATTTTTTTGCAGTAAATCCGTATATAACTTTCCTGCATCTGGTACTGTTTCATTTTTAGGACGCGGGATTCCCCAGTTATGTGGAGTATTTGTATAAGCCAATGCCGAAACTGGAACAAGTGCCATCATAATTGAAAAAATGAGACCGATATATAACCATTTATATTTCATAAATAGTCTCCTTTCCATATATAATCGTACCTGTAGTTTCTGTTTACTTACTTACTTTCATGCTGTGCATGTTTTTCTATATATACCAAAAAATGCATCTCGAAAGATTCGAGATGCATTTTTGTTTATTTAAATACCGGCTCTTTAAAACTCGCTAATTTTTCAAGTGATGTTTTATCAACATCTGCATGTAAACTATTACCATGAGAGTCCATCGTTACAACTGCTTTAAAACCTTCAATGCGTAAATGCCACATTGCTTCTGGAATACCAAATTGTAAGAAATCAACATCTTTCACTTCTTTAATACATTCAGCATAATATTGCGCCGCACCGCCAATTGCGTTTAAGTACACGCCGCCGTGTTCTTCTAAAGCCGCTAATGTTTTCGCACCCATACCGCCTTTTCCAATAACAGCGCGAATACCAAATTTCTTCATAATATCGCCTTGGTACGGTTCTTCACGAATACTTGTCGTTGGACCTGCCGCTTTAATTTGCCAATTGTCATTGTCATCTTTCACAACAACTGGACCACAGTGGTAAATAATTTGTCCATTTAAATCTACTGGACAATCATTATCCATTAAATGCTTATGGATTGCGTCACGACCTGTATACATCATGCCATTAATTGTTACAACATCACCAACGCGAAGTCCACGAATTTGCTCTTCTGTAATTGGTGCTTGTAATACAATCTCACGTTGCTCTGTTTTTTCTTGTGCTTCATGCTGAAGTGTATCTTCACCTTCTTGATATAACCAATCCATAATTTCACCTGTTTCAGGATGGATTGTTACACCTAGGCGGCGATATGCCCAGCAATTATACGCCACAGATACGTAGAAGCTAGCCGGCAGGCGGTTATACACGCCAATTTTACAGCCCAGTAAAGTTGTTTCTCCACCAAATCCCATTGTACCAATGCCAAGCTTATTCGCATTTTCTAATACGTACTCTTCAAGTTGTTGTAACTCTGGTACTGGATTGACATCATCTAATGTACGGAATAATTGATTTTTTGCTAATTCATAACCTGATGTGCGGTCTCCCCCGATACCAACACCAATTACACCAGCACTACATCCTTGACCTTGTGCCTGGTATACTGCATGAAGAAGGCATTTACGAATTCCTTCTAAATCACGGCCAGCTCGTCCAAGTCCTTCTAGTTCACACGGTAAGCTATATTGAATATTTTTATTCTCACAGCCACCACCTTTTAGGATTAAACGTGCATCAATATAATCTTTTTCCCATTGTTCAAACTTAATAACCGGTGTACCTGGTCCTAAATTATTTCCACTATTGTCTCCAAAAAGAGAGTCAACAGAATTTGGACGAAGTTTACCATCTTTTGTCGCCCGCTCAAGCGCATTATAGATAGCTTCCTTCAACTTTAATTGATTCACACCAACTGGTGTATAAATTTTAAACGTTGGCATCCCTGTATCTTGGCAAATCGGTGAGATGTTATCATCAGCCATTTTAATATTATTTGTAATTGTGCCAAGTGCCATCGCAGAACGAGTCCCTGCATTTTCTCGCTCTTTCGCTTGTTGAATCGCACGACGAACATCTTTCGGTAAGTTCGTTGACGTTTCAACAATTAGTTGATACATGCTTTCTTGAAGCTTTTCCATTGTTACTTCCCCCTCAATTGTGAACGCTACCAAAACGTTATGAGCTGAAAATTCCATTGTTATGCTCTTTAGCTTTTTATTTGTTTCACGCTATTAAAGCATAAATGAAATTTTTCACAACTTGATTATACCTCTTTTTCTATCGTCCTTCTATTATCCGCACAGAAAAAGGCTACCAAATTGGAATTGGCAGCCTTTTTAATATATTATTCGTCTTTTTTAAATTGCTCACATTTTAATTCTAATTCATCTAACATTGCAAGAAGACGATCTACATCTTCTAATTCTACTTCTTCAGGTTCAATTGTATCAATTACTTCAATGAACATATTTAAACGCTCTTTTAAATATACTAATTGTGTATCTTTATCTTGAATTGCTTTTCCCATGAAGGCACTCTCCTTTTAATTCGAGTTGCTTTTATTATACCGCAAAAATGATTGCTATGGGCATGAAATTTCATCAATTTTGTCACAGTCATCCACTATAATGTAAGCCCTCTCTCTTTTCACGTTAAAAAGTTTCACTTTATAAAAAGCACATATTCTTCTATTATAGAGAATGGACAAATTGTTATTTCAATAGTCAAAGGAGTATTTCATATGACGATATCACAAAAAATGAAGCCGATTACTCCTTCTTACGATCCATGGGAAGCGTATATGGACCTTGAAGAGTACGGCAAACTACTATTAACAAATGTTGAATTTACAACGACGACGTTATGCAATATGCGCTGTGAGCATTGCGCTGTTGGTTACACGTTACAGCCGAAAGACCCAAATCCGCTTCCGATGGATCTTTTATTAAAACGATTAGATGAGATTCCTCATTTACGTTCTTTAAGTATTACTGGCGGAGAACCTATGCTTTCAAAAAAATCCGTCGACAACTATGTAACACCACTCTTAAAATACGCCCATGAACGAGGCGTTCGCACTCAAATCAACTCTAACTTAACTATAGATTTAGCACGTTACGAACAAATTATTCCTTATTTAGACGTGTTGCATATCTCTCATAACTGGGGAACAATTGATGACTTCGTTGAAGGCGGATTTGCAATGATGGAGCGTAAACCTACTTACGAACAACGTGCAAAATTATTCGAAAGAATGATTACAAATAGTAAGGCTCTATCAGATGCAGGTGTACTTGTATCGGCCGAAACAATGTTAAACAAAAGAACTCTACCACATATTGAACATATTCACCGTCAAATCGTCGAAGAGATGGGCTGTAAACGTCATGAAGTTCACCCAATGTATCCAAGTGACTTCGCGAGTAATCTAGAGATTTTAACAAAAGCTGAAATTCGTGATGCTATTGAGCATTTACTAGAAATTCGTGATGAAAATGTATGGATGTTATTTGGAACGTTACCTTTCTATGCTTGTAGCGATGACGAGCGAGACATTGCCACATTTAAAAAATTACAAGAGAGCAAAAATGTCACTGTTCGTAATGATCCAGATGGCCGTTCTCGTTTAAATGTAAATATTTTCGATGGAAATATTATTGTAACGGACTTTGGTGATGTTCCACTTCTAGGAAACATACAAACAAACACATTACAAGAAGCATATGACAAATGGAGTGCTTCAAAAACAGCAAAATCATTAAGCTGTCACTGTCCTGCAGTAAAATGTCTTGGACCAAATGTTCTTGTAAAAAACAGCTACTATCCGACAGAAGATTTCTTATCAAAAACAGCAAACATTACATTATAAAAAAACGTCAGCTTATAAGCTGACGTTTTTTTACGTTATTGCGAGTGGGAAGAAGAAATGAATTTAAAAAATAAATGATCATGAATTGGAATCGCCGCTCCAATTCCTTGAGAAGTAATATTTTTCACAACAAGTCTTTTTTGATTTCCCTTTAATACAAGATACACTTCTCCAAATGTTACTTTTCCCTTTTCATTTACTGCTGGTGTATAAGCGTATAAATATCCGAGTTGACTCGGACTAATATTATACACACGCTCATGTCCAGTACCATAACCAATAGTTGTTTTAAACGAAAGGGGCAATTGTACTTTTTCAAGCGCTTTGAGAAGCATCATTTTTTTCACATCTGCAGCATCTTTCATATCTGCTGTTAAATCGCCTTCAACCGTCTTTTGTGTTTCTTGCTTATAGCGAAGTGGATATAAACGGTCTCCTCCGCGATTATCATACACATTTCGATTCACTTGTTTATATTCCCAATTAATCGATGTGTCTACTGATTCATAATGTAAAGCCCATTGACCTAAATAAATTTTTGCCCGGTACCCTACTGCAAGCGGTGCATTTGAAATTGTCGTTTCATTAAACATCCGAATTAAGTCTGGATTTTCAATTTTAATATTAGCTGTTTTCAATAGTTCTTGAGCAAACTTACTTGGCTGTAAACGTGGCAAATCTTGCGCATCATTTGGAAATGTATTGTCTTTTGAAATATTTAAAACAGATGAAGGCATTTTTGTTCCTACTGTTGTCTTTGCAAAACTCATGTTAGGAAATAATAAAATAAACGAGACCATAGTTGAAAGACATATGCTGTATACTCGTTTCACCTGTCTGGCTCCTTCCTATGTAAAGGTATATATACTACTTTGTTTATTGTTTTCTCTGAGCACAATTGTTATGCCTATTTTTCATAATAAATAAAAACCAATTCCCATAATGACATACGCGGCTAGTAAAGTGCCGCCTTCAAACCAGTTTGTATCTCCATCATTTGAAATCGCAATCGTTAAGAAAACGGCTGTAATCATAGATACAAGTTCTGGTATGGTAAATACTAAAGGCATCCTCTGCGCGAAGAACATAGATAGCAATACTAGTACAGGAGCAACAAACATGGCGATTTGTAATGTAGAACCTATTGCAATTTCGACTGCAATATTTACTTTATTTTTATAAGCCATAATAATTGCAGATGCATGTTCCGCTGCATTTCCAACAATTGCAACGATAATAACCCCTATAAATAATTCTGACCAACCAAATGATTTTGCAACAGTTTCAAAAGTATGCACGAGCGCCTCTGATACATAAGCTACCGCCAGTGTTGCTATCGCTAAAATAAGGAGTGCCTTCCCTTTCGACCACTCTGGCTCTTCTTCATGCGCTACTTCGTCACTTTTATGTTGATATACACCACGGTGCGTAACTAACTTAAATAGTAATGCAGCAATGTACATGATAATCATAATAATAGAAACACCTATACTTAATTGATACGTCTTGCCAGCGTCCATCTTCATTGAAAAGATCTCTGGAATAACAAAGGCCACGACAACAGCAAATATTAATAAAGCTGAATTATGCCTTGCATCGTAAACGTTAAAGCTTTGCCTTTTATATTTAAGTCCACCTACAAAGAAGGATAGTCCTCCTACTAATAATAAATTTCCAAGTACAGAACCCGTTAAAGAAGCTAACACCACTTCAATTAACCCCGCTTGAAGTGCAAAAATTGAAATGATAAGTTCAACAGCATTACCGAAAGTAGCATTTAATAATCCGCCTATTCTAGGACCAGATACAATTGCTAAACTCTCTGTTGCTCTCCCCATAAAACCAGCTAACGCGATAATCGTAATACAATACACAGCGAACATAATTGTTTCTGGCCAATGAAGTGTTTTTCCAAGTACAGATAGTGGTACACCTATAAGTGCTACTATAAGAAATATTTTATTAAACATGCTTTTCACCCTTCCATCGTATGTATTTCTCCACAATATTATTATTATTCTTCTCCTAACTTGTCCGATTTCATCACAATTACGTTTAAAAAATCGGATTGAAGAAAACAGTATGAAAGATATTTAAATTATCTTGTTTAAACAGACAGAATTATAAATTGTGAAAAGGGGTTAAAATTATGCACTTAAAAGAAAAAATCGCAACTATTATTCAAGGTCAACGTACCGGTGTATTATCTACAGTACGAAATGAGAAACCTCATAGCGCCTTTATGATGTTTTTCCATGAAGATTTTGTACTGTACGTTGCAACAGATCGACAATCAAAAAAGATAACAGATATTGAAAACAATCCTAATGTCCATGTATTACTCGGACGAGAAGGGAAAAAGTTAGATGAAGATTATATTGAAGTTGAAGGATTAGCTTCAATTGAGGAAGACTCGACATTAAAAAACAAGTTTTGGAATAATAGCTTAAAACGTTGGTTACTCGGCCCCGAAGACCCTAATTACGTATTGATAAAAATCAATCCCGACACAATTTATTACATTGATGGTGCCGGTACGACGGAGCCTGAGTTTTTACGACTATAAAATAAAACAAGCCCCCTTAGGTGGGCTTGTTTTGTCGAAAAGTTCTTTTGAAAAAAACAATAAAATAGGTGGAACTTTCTAAAGATTCTGTTATATAATAACATTAACTTAAATAAACTGTATTAAAACAGATTGAGAGGAGAAATAAAATTGATGAAGAGAGAAGAACGCAAAAACATGATTGAGTTTATTGAAAAGAAAAAAGGGATTGAGCGTGACGAATTACTGTTTATGACAGACGATGAAGTAGAACATATTTATAATGTAACGTACTTTTTATATGAGGAAATTGCAGAGTAGTATAATAATCCCCACCTTATTAAAAATATAAGGTGGGGATTATTTCGTTATTTAGCCCACTATTTACAGGCAGTAAAACTCCCACCTTAAAATTCAGGTGGAGCAAGAAGTTAAGTTGAAGTCGTGCTTCCTATAAACCTCAATTGCTTCAACTTTATACATGAGAATCATTTTCATGTATAATACTGTAAGATTGGAGGGATTTTACTATGAGTTCGTGGCTCTTATTTGCACTATTATCAGCAATTGCTGCTGCCCTTGTATCGATTTTTGGAAAGTTTGGTTTAGACGGCATCGATGCAAACGTTGCAACAACAATTCGATCTATTATTATGGCATTATTTATGATAGGCGTTATTATCATACAAGGTAAATTTCAAAATATCGGCGACGTACTGCTAAATAAAAAAGCACTGCTATTTATCACATTAAGTGGGATTGCAGGTGCTTCGTCATGGCTATTTTATTTTCTTGCCCTCAAAACAGGAAAGGTTTCACAAGTAGCTCCTGTCGATAAATTAAGCGTCGTATTTTCTATCATTCTCGCTATGATTATCCTCGGTGAAAAGTTAAACTTTATGACCGGTGTTGGTGTAGTCTTTATTACAGCTGGTGTATTATTTATTGCTTTCAGCTAAAAAAACCGCTATTAGCGGTTTTTCTTTTTCTTTATGTACAACCATACAACACATGTAACAACTGCTGAAATTAATAAAATCCATATTCCATAATGATGTAAACTATACTCAACGAAGCGCCACTTCTCGCCTAACTTCCAGCCAAGCCCAATAAAAACACTTATCCAAATGAGCGCACCACCGTAAGCGTACAAACAAAAACGCCAAAGTGTCAAATTTGATACCCCAGCAAAATATGCTGTTAAATGACGTACTCCCGGTATAAAATAACCAATCATTAAAAGAAATGGCCCATATTTTTCAAATAAAATATGTGTTTTTTCAATGTGATGTTCTTTAATTCTAATTTTCGGCCCATATTTCTTTAAAACAGGGAGCCCAAGTTTTAAACCTAATATGTAGCTTAACGTGATCCCTAACATCGCACCAGCCATCCCACTTAAAAAAGCAGCAGTTCCTGACATAACTCCTTTTGAAACATTATAACCAACAAAGGTCAATAAAAACTCGTCTGGTATCGGTAATCCGACAATCCCACCAGCCAAAGCTATAACAATTCCAAAATAGCCATAATGCGCGATTAACTCGCCAATATGTTGTTCCATTCGGAAGACACATCCTATGCACGATCGTTATTCCACATTGTACCCTTTCTATCTTTAAGGCAAACATGGTATACATATTCACTATACATTGTTTTTATAATGAACTCTACTTCTATTCTTTCCTTTAACAGAGATAAAATTAAACTTCAATCCGCGTGGGTTTTCTTCATCCTCTACTGATTATTAGCCTACATCCATCAGGCTTCTACAGGTATCTCGCCTCCGACATAATTCACTTACATTCACTAATTTTGAGATTAGATTCTTACTGCCTGCAAATGTCCTGATAAAAAATAAAAATTCATATGCGTGTTTTTTTGTTACAATAAAGGAAAGTTACTTTTCGCAACGGTTTAACTCTCAAGAAAAATGATATATCTAGCAAAAACATAGTTTGGTCTATATAATACAACTTCTACCTATTAAAAGAACATGAACCCTTTTACATACAACATCATTTTTCTAAATTATACAGGGGGGAACGAACATGACCATTGAAAATCAATTTATTCAAAAAGTTTACTATAAAACATTTTTAACAGAAGAAACTTCTACTCCTGCATCGGAAGTACTCGGTGAAGCATATATAAATGAATCTAAAAATGAATTCTCCAACATTTCTAATATTCGATTTGCTCAAGGTGAATTTTATTATCAAAATAAAGATTTTGAAGCAGCTATATTTAAATGGGAAAAAGTTAATAATACTCTTGCACTTTGGGCAACAAAAAATATTGCAGATGCTTATTTTGAACTAGGATTCCTACCAAAGGCAGAAGAAATTTATCAATCTATTCAAACAGAAGATACAACTCTTACGATGGAAGTTTCATTACAACTTCTTTCTCTTTATATCGAACAAGATCGTTTAGGACTTGCTTTTAAGACGATTAGTGAAGCTGTTGCATTCCAACCGGATTACCCAAATATTACTGCAATTGCACGTTCTTTCTATGAAAAACAAGAAGATTGGAACAACGCTATCGAACTAGCTGTTCAAGAAGGTATTCGAACACAATCTTTACACTGGTTTGATACATTAATAAATTACATAAACAAAGGATTTACTAAAAATATTAAGCCTGAATATTTCTATGAGTCTTTAAAAGCTCTATATGCTGTTGATCAAGCTCAATTTAAAGAACTTGTTATTGCTCTTTGGAATAGCTACCAACATGAATCCTTATACCTTCCTTGGATTCAAAGTATTAATCATTTATTCTTGCATATTGAAACAGACAATAATGACGATTGGAATGAAATTTCTACTCGCTATCAAGAAACATACTTTGCATTAATTACCGGAAATCATTTTATGCATGAATTAAACGGACTTGTACCAAATCTATTAACAAATTGGTTCAGTTTAACGAAAGCAAAAGATTCTCTAGTTGTCTCTGCAGCAGTATTAGCATGGAATGAAGTCTCACCTACAACTTTAGAATCATTACTCGTAAAAAGTGCTGGATCCTTACTTTCTAATACATCAGCTGAAGCAGATGTAAATATGGAAACAGTTTCTCATTTATTCGAAACAATCGCTGTATGGGCTGAGAAAAATGATGTAGATTTAAGTCATCAATTTATGCTACTCGTCCATGAACTATGTGATTTAAATGTCACACCACTACTAATAGCTGGAACTAGTGACCATGATAAAACATCATTTGTTAATTCAATATTAGGAGAGAACATCTTAACTGAAACTTTAACAACTCCTATTCTATTTAAAGACGCTAGTCAAACTGAAATAACAGAATTTACCGAGTTAGATATCAGAAATATCTCTAACCTTGATGAATTCCATCAAATAACGGCTACATCTGCTCAGTCAGAACTTGAGAAAAAATGTATAGAAATTAAGCTACCAAGTAGATTTTTAAGAAAAAATAAGTTTACATTTCTTATTACACCATCCATTCAAGGACAATTGGATAAAAACAATGCATACTTTGAATACTTACAAGCAGCAGATAGCCTTGTTTACGTATTAAATTCTTCTTCACCATTGCATAGTGAAGAAATTGATACGTTAATTTATTTACGTGAACAAGTACCAAACTTACAAATTCACTTCGTATTACACACAAATAATACGACTACTAATGAAAAACTAATTAGTAAACTTAAAGTACATTTTCCAGATGCACAATTCTTCCCATACTCTCCTTCGCAAGAGAGTAGTCAGCAACTTGGAGATGTAACAGAATCTATTCTCTCTAATCTTGCAAAACGCGATATAGAAAAAGAACGTATAGAAAAGCTAATATGGTTTACGCAAAAGACAATTGCTTATCTCATAAATGAACGTGTGGAATTAGAAAATACATTAGTAAAATCCGTACGCTGGAATAAACACATCTCAGTGAAACTTACTGGATTTATTAATAACCTTACTGCTCTTGAAAAAGATAAAATTCGCTCTATTACCGAATCCTATCTTTTAACGAAAGAAGAAATTACACGAGATATACATTCTCAAATTCCTGAATTATTACAGAGCTGCTCTGATCTTGTTCAAGAAGATAGTGATTTCAAACTAGTTCATGAAGAATTAAATGCTGCAATGAATGAACGAGTTCAAAAGCATGTACAACAGGTACTTCTTCCTAAATTTACTGGGTCTATTCAAGAATGGATTGAAACAGCACATAATGAATTTATTCAAGCTCAAGCTTATTTAGATGAAATGAGTGAAACGTTTAATAAATTATATAAAGAAGAACGTATGAAACTTCCTTGCGATTTCAAATTATTAGATGATTGGAATCGAGATGTTGTACGAATGACAAATCGAATTACAGTAACGAACATCAATATTTTATTACGCTTTACACCAACACAGTTTTTCTTAAAAAGTGCCGGAAAATTATTTGGTAATATGCAAAAAAACCAATCTATGCTCGCCAACAAATATAAACAATATATTGAAACAGAAGACTATACAGAAATTGCTCACACAATTTCAAAACAATTCTTCCTACAATTTGAAGTATTTGAAGGTGCATTAGAACGTGATATCATGATGTTCTTTAAAGATCCACTTAGCATATTGAAACAAAATGTGGATGCAGCTCAACTTGAGATAAAGGAAGACGAGCAAACATTAGCAACGCTAAGAAGCAATCCAGAAACATATCATGATCCTTTAGCGCTATTTAAACTACAATTGCTACAACATAAATTTGTTTTAAGTACTACAAAGAAACATGAAAATATCTTTGTATCTAACGAATCTCCTACTGTTTAACAAAAAAACCAAGCAAACTAAAATTTGCTTGGTTTTTTACTTTATTATCTTCATATTTTCAAACGGATAATAAATGCCTGCTAACTTACCTAACACATCTTCTCTATCAATAAAACCTAAACCATTTCTACTATCTTTACTTATTAAGCGATTATCTCCCATAACAAAAATCTTATTTTTAGGAACTGTAATCGGTCCAAAGTCCTCTGTTAAATTCATAAGTTTTTTTTCTGCTTGTTTTTTATTACTATCCAAATACTCTTCATCTATCACTTCAGAATTCACATATAATTGATCATTTCTCATCTCAATTATATCTCCAGATAATCCAATCACTCTTTTGACATAAAAATTATCTGTTTTCACAACAATAATGTCTTCTCTCCCATAGCTTTCAAATTGTTTTGCTAACTTATTAACAATTACCTTATCTCCATCTTGCAACGTCGGCCTCATGGATGCTCCTTTTACAGTCGTCGGAAAAAACACAAAAATTTTCGCCAAAAACACCAATAAACACGCAATTGCAATAGTTCCAAAGAATTCACGCCAACGTTTTTTCTTTTGCATCATTTCACCAACTCATCATCTTTTTACTTTTATTATAAATAATACGACCGATGATTTTCTACAAAATTCTGAATTATAAAATTATAATATTAGAAATTTAAAAATAAAAATAAAAATAAAAATAAAAATACTGATTAAATTAAACAAGCAAAAAAGATACTCTCAAAATAGTCTATTCACTATTTTGAGAGTATCTTTTTATAATCCCACATATACAATACACATTTGAGCAGCTACATATGTAAACCAAATCCAAAGTGGCTCATACTTCAATTTACGCCCTCCGATATCTGTCACGCCAATAATAAAATCAGAAATCACAAACAGTAAACCACCAAACGCTGGTATCCACCATATTCCTGTATTTTCATAATATAAGGCGAATGCAAAGCAAGCCATTCCTCCAACCCACAATCCGTAAATTAGAGCTCCTATCGTAAACAATTTATCCTGTTTATCATTTCGGATAAAGAAGAACCATCCTACAATTAGAAAGAGCCCATATACGAGTAAGCCAATCCAAAAACCATTCCACGAAATTCCTGTTTGCAAAAATGCTTTTACATAAAAACAATGAGCAAGAGCGAAAGTAACCATCCCACCAATTAATCGATGACCAATTGGAATCAGCCCAGCCATAAACAAATCTCCCACAGTCGATAAAGTCATACCAAGTGCAACCCACGTACTATACTCTACAGATGGATCTTGTAACCATATCCAAATTGCACTACCTGTTAAAGAAAAACTAAGAATAAGACGGATTGCTAAAGGTAACGGCATATTATCTTTCGTTCTTTTTGTCTGCCGCATTGCATAAATTGCACCAATTAAAAAAAGAAGTATTTGCCCAATTAACACCACATAAAGTAGATTCATAATATGTTCTCCTCAATAAATGCTTTTTGTATCTTTTTTCGTTACACTTAGTCTATTATCCTTTTTCTATAAAAAAAGAAGAACAGTACTGTTCTTCCATTGTAATCGCTTTTCTGCTTTCTATGCTACTTGTTTTTCTTTCTCTATTTTTTGCTTAGCTGGCGTCCGATTTACCACAATAATTCCCGCGGCTACACATGCTAAACCGAGTAACACAAATGAATGAATTGCTTCACCTAAAATCATGCTCGATAATAACACACCAAATACGGGTATAAAGAACATATACATAGATACTTTTCCAACCTTATTGTACTTCATAATTGTATTCCAAATGCAAAAACCAGCTGCAGATAAGAAAGATAAATAAATCAGCATAAGTAGTGCATGTAGACTAAATGTAAATGGCATTACTCCAACTTGTAAAGCCCCTATACATAATAATCCTATAGAACCAAACATCATTTGGTATGCTGTCATATAGCCAACATCTAATGTTTTACTACCTTCTTTTGCTAAAATGTTTCCATATGAATACAGCATTGCTGCACTAAGAAGTAATAAGCTTCCGATTCCAAAATGAAATGATAAGCTACCATCACTCGGTACATTTACTAAAATGACGCCACAAAAACCAATCGATACCCCAATTAATTTTCTCATATTGAGAGCATCATCTTTATATAAAAAATGGGCGAGTAAAATTTGAAAGAATGATGATGTCCCTGAAATGATAGCTCCTTCAATTCCCGAACTATAACTCATTCCAATATAAAAACAGATATATTGAAGAAACGTTTGGAATAAACCAATTTGTATTAACTGTTTCCCCGTTCCTTTTTTGAAGCTCATATCTTTTCCTAACACTTTAAAGAATAATAAGAGCATGAATCCAGATAAAAAGAAACGATAACCGGCAAATAATATTTGCTCTCCAACTTCTTGTGGTTGAATTCCAAGTTCAACATAACTTAATTTAATAAAAGGAAATGCGCTTCCCCATAAAAAAGTTGCTACTATTGCAGCAATAAATACGCCAATCGGATGGGTAAAAAATTTCTCTGTCTTCACTTGTTGTCTTCCTTTCCGACCTTTTTATGAACAATATTCATATATACCAAAGGAATTGCGAAAACACAAGTTTTCCGTTTATACTTGAAACAAAACCGTACCATCTCATAAAAACATATGATATACTATAGAATAATTACAACATAAGAACGATTAAAAACAGATTCAACAGAAATGCTGCTATCCATTATGGATGGCAGCTTTCGTCGTTTTATAGGGGTTTCGATTTTGATTATTTTTCTCAATAAGAATTCGGAAGGAGCGAGTAGTAATGAACTCAGAAGTAAAAACGTTACACGCAAAAGAAACAATTTCTCATCCCTCTTTATGGGACACATTAAAAAAACATTATGAACTTGTATTTGCAGTAGCATCTGGTATTTTTATTTTAGCTGGCTGGCTATTCACAAAGAACGATGCAATAAATGTAGGTATTACTTGCTATATCCTTGCTTATATAGTTGGTGGATATGCAAAAGCTAAAGAAGGCATTGAAGATACGATTGAAGAAAAAGAGCTAAATGTTGAAATGCTAATGCTCTTTGCAGCTATTGGTTCTGCAATTATTGGCTACTGGGCAGAAGGGGCTATTTTAATCTTCATCTTTGCACTCAGCGGTGCTATGGAATCTTATACTTTAAGTAAGAGCCAAAAAGAAATTTCCGCTCTTCTTGACTTACAACCTGAAGAAGCATTACGTATTTCCACCGGAACTGAGGAACGTGTTCCTGTTGGAGAGTTACAAATTAACGACATTATTTTAATTAAACCCGGTGAACGTGTTCCTGCTGACGGTACGATTCATAACGGTGAAACAAATATCGATGAGGCAGCAATCACAGGAGAACCTATTCCAAATGAGAAAAGACATGGCGATGAAGTATTTGCCGGTACTGTAAATTTACGTGGTGCTATCGAAGTTAAAATTACGAAGCCGAGCGATCAAACATTATTCCAAAAGATTATCCGTCTCGTCCAAAGTGCACAAAGTGAAAAATCACCATCACAACTATTCATTGAAAAGTTTGAAGGAACATACGTAAAAGGTGTACTACTCGTTGTTGCGCTTATGATGTTCGTTCCTCATTTCTTACTTGACTGGAGCTGGAATGAAACGTTTTATCGCGCTATGATCTTACTTGTAGTCGCATCTCCTTGTGCGCTCGTAGCTGCCATTACACCAGCTACGTTATCAGCCATTTCTAACGGAGCGAGAAACGGTATTCTCTTTAAAGGCGGTATACATTTAGAACGCCTTGCTTCTGTGAAAGCAATCGCGTTTGATAAAACAGGAACATTAACAGAAGGTAAACCTACCGTAACAGATGTATATGTTCGAGAAAATATAACAGAAAAAGAATTACTTTATATTACAGCATCAATTGAAAGTCACTCTACACATCCTTTAGCTGAATCCATTGTTAAATATGCACAACATGCGTACGACATTACTTTAAAAAAACCAGAAAAGGTTGAAGATGTAACTGGTTTTGGTCTAAAAGGAATATTGGAAAACAACGCTTATAAAATAGGTAAAGCTGATTTTATCGGTGAAGAAACAAAGACATTTCATAATGGTATTTCTGCCTCACTTGAAAAAGAAGGTAAAACTGTCGTTTATATTAGTGATGAGGGAGGCATTCTTGGACTTATCGCTTTAAAAGATACGCTTCGCCAAGAAACAATAGCTGCTATTCGTGATTTACAAAGCATTGGTGTCGAAGCAATTATGATTACTGGAGATAATGAAGAAACGGCAAAAGCAATTGCCTCTGAAAGTAATATAAAGGAATATTACGCATCATGCTTACCAGAAACAAAAGTTGAAACGATTAAAAAGTTAAAAGAAAAATATGGTACAGTAGCAATGGTCGGAGACGGTATAAATGATGCACCTGCACTAGCTACTGCTAGCATTGGTGTCGCAATGGGAGAAGGAACAGATGTAGCTTTAGAAACTGCAGATGTTGTACTGATGAAGAACGAACTATCTCGCCTTTCCCAAGCAATTCGTTTATCAAAACGAATGAACCGTATTGTGAAGCAAAACGTAATTTTTTCGCTAGCCGTTATTGCCATGCTAATTTGTTCAAACTTCTTGCAATTTTTAGCTCTTCCATTCGGTGTTATTGGCCATGAAGGAAGTACGATTCTTGTCATTTTGAATGGCTTACGATTACTAAAAGGAAGCAAATAAAACGGGTCCCTCATAGAGGACCCGTTTTTTTTAGTGATAGCTATTATGACCGTTCGCACTGCTACTCGTTTTATGCTTTGGATGCGAACTGCTCTTTTGTTTATTATTACTTTTATTATTATGGTTCTTTTTATTATTACTCATGAAATATCCCCCCTGTTCCTTTTTATTATGGAACAAGAACTCATTATTCATTACGGGAATTATTGTCACCGGTTCTATAATGGTGGAGTAAACCATTAATTTCACCGCCAAGTAAAATTACCCATCCAGTTAAATAAAACCATAACATTAAAATAATGATACCACCGAGACCACCATATGTATTGGCGTAATTCGCAAACTTATCTACATAATAAGCAAATGAGTAAGACACCACAATCCATCCTACAGTAGCAAATAACGCCCCTGAAATAACTTCTCTTCTTTTTAACTTTCGATCTGGTGCAAATGTATATAAGAAACTAAACAAAGCAAATAGTACGAAGAAACTCGCTACTAATCGTGTAATGCTCCATACGAAAGAAAAACTATCTGATAAACCGAGTGCTTTAAACACTGCTGCTCCAATAACTTGTCCGAATACCGGAACAATTAACGCAAAGACAATCATAAAAATAATAGCTAATGTAAACACAATTGATAACGCTCTTGTTGTAATAAAAGAACGTGTTTCCTTCACGTCATAAGCGCGGTTAAAAGCATTCATAACCGCATTAACACCATTTGAGGCAAACCATAACATGGATAATAAACCAAATGATAATAAACCACCATTTTGCTGGTTTACAACTTTATCTACATTTACCTCAATTAAGTTCATTGCATCATCTGGTACATAAACCTCTAATAAACTAAGCACATCCTCTGTTTGAATGGGAATAAATCCAAGAAGCGTAATTAAGAAAACGAGCCCAGGAAAAATTGCAAGCAAGAAGAAATAAGCGAGCTGTGCTGCCAAGCCCGCTACATCATCGCGCATCGTCCGGTCATATAAATCTTTACCAAACGAATAAGTACGATTTCTTCTCACCTTTTCTAAAATTTTTCTCATATATGTTTAAACGCTTTTCTTCTCTTCTTTATCTTGCTTTAACTCAATGTACGCTTCAGTTTTTTTTTCCACTGCATTTGAGTCTTTTATAAATAATTCACGCGCTTCTTTCATACCACCATCTTCAGCAACTACTGGCTCTTCTTCTGCTTTCAGCTCATCTACCTTTGGAGATACAGCTTGAATTTCAATCGTTTCTGGCTTTTCTTCTGGCTCAACTTTTTTCTTACTAAAAATTTCTTTCGTTTCTTTTAACGTCTCTACAACAGATGGCGTTAATTTTTTAATTTCTGCTACTTTCGCTTTTACCACATTGAAATCAGCAAGTTCGCGTCCTTTATCTGTAACAGTTTGCACTTTTTCTTTGATCTTTGCATTTTCACCAATTTCAATCATCTTTGTTTTTGCTTTTTCTGCTGTATTTTTTACTTTTTCACGGTTTTCTTTCTTTAACATGGATACAGCTACACCTGCCGCTACACCAATCGCAATGTTTCGAGCAATATTATTTTTCTTTGCCATATTCCTTCACCCTTTCATTTCTTATGTTAGAAAGTATTTCTTTCTAAGCTTCCTCATATTCCTTGTTCATTTCGAATGAAAGCTAATAGCTTTGCACACCCTTCTGTTACAAGGTCATATACTTCTTGGAAATTCCCTGTATAGTAAGGGTCAGGAACGTCTGTCCAGCCACCGTCTGGAACAAAATCGGACAGCCTACCAATATAGCCTCCAGTTTTACCTAAACTTTTTAAATCTGCTATATTCTTGTTGTCCATGGCAATAATATAATCAAACTTTGTTAAGTCTTCTTTTTCTACTTGCCTTGCTTTAATTCCTTCAAAAGTGACTGCATTTTCTTTTAAAATTTTTTGTGTTCCTTTATGTGGCGGATGGCCAACATGCCAATCTCCAGTTCCTGCAGAATCAATGACAATTTTCTCTTCAAGTCCCTCTTTTACGACAAGATTTCGAAAAATCGCTTCTGCCATCGGAGAACGGCAAATGTTCCCAAGACAAACAAACAATACTTGAACCATGTTTTTGTTTCTTCCCTTCTTGGTGCATTTCTTCATATATACTTATAGTATAAACAACCAATTATGAAATATAAAGGAAATCCCTACTAATTTAATAGGATTGAAAAGATCCATTAACGAAAATGATAAAAAATGTTAAGATAGCCTTATGTTATTTTAAAGGGGGACACTTCGGTGGATTTATCCGTAAAGTCAGAAGAAAACGTTGAATACATGGTCGAAGCTATTAAAGAAAAATTACGTATGGTTAATGCTGGAGCGATGAGAGCTGCTAGTTTTAACGAAGAAATGTACGAAGATTTACGTGACATTTATGATCATGTTATGAAACGTGAAACATTCAGCATTAGTGAAATGCAAGCTATTACAGAAGAATTAGGTACATTAATTAAAAAGTAAAAAAGCCTCTCTTATATGAGGCTCTTTTTTATTTCCAACAAATTCATGACAACTCTTCTCTTTCCCTCAACCAACTGTAAAATATTGTACAATAGAAGTAGAACCTCACCTTAGATTTTTTCTCCATACATACTACTCACAAATAATAGCAACACTACCATTGCTAACTGTTTTTACTGGAGGTGCTTACTTATGAGCAATTGGTACAGTAAGACGAAAGATCAAACATTGATTGACCTAGAAACAAACGAACAACACGGTTTAACAGATGAGATTGTAAGTGAACGTTTAAAGCAATACGGTTCTAATGAATTAGCTACAAAACAAAAACGCACTTTATGGCAGCGTATTTTCGCCCAAATTAATGACGTCCTCGTATATGTCCTTATTATTGCTGCCCTTATTTCTGCCTTTGTAGGTGAATGGGCGGATGCCAGTATTATCGCGCTTGTTGTAGTTTTAAATGCTGTTATCGGTGTTGTCCAAGAATCGAAAGCAGAACAAGCTTTAGAGGCATTGAAAAAGATGGCAACACCTAAAGCTATCGTCAAGAGAAATGGTGAACTAAAAGAAATTCCATCTGAGCACGTCGTTCCAGGGGATATCGTTATGCTCGACGCCGGACGATATATCCCATGCGATTTACGCCTTATTGAAACCGCAAATTTAAAAGTTGAAGAATCTGCTCTAACTGGTGAATCTGTCCCTGTTGATAAAGATGCAATCTACCACCCTTCCATGCAAAGTGATGAGCAAGTACCACTCGGCGATCAAAAAAACATGGCATTTATGTCCACTCTTGTAACATACGGAAGAGGCGTCGGTGTTGCTGTTGAAACTGGAATGAACTCACAAATTGGTAAGATTGCTACCCTTTTACATGAAGCAGACGATGATATGACACCACTTCAAAAAAGCTTAGCACAAGTCGGAAAATATTTAGGCTTTGTCGCTGTAGCTATTTGTATCGTTATGTTCCTCATCGGTTTTTTACAAGGCCGGGATACGTTAGAAATGTTTATGACTGCTATTAGTTTAGCCGTTGCAGCTATTCCAGAAGGCTTGCCAGCTATCGTTTCCATCGTTCTTGCAATTGGTGTGCAACGTATGATTAAACAAAACGTTATCATTCGGAAACTACCAGCTGTTGAAGCCCTCGGTTCTGTCACAATTATTTGTTCAGATAAAACAGGTACGTTAACGCAAAATAAAATGACCGTTACTCACTTTTATAGTGATAACACATACGATCGCTTAGAAAGTTTAAATGTAAATAATGATGCGCAACGTCTATTGTTAGAAAATATGGTGCTATGTAATGATGCTTCTTACACTAACGAATCACAAACGGGAGACCCGACTGAAATTGCACTTCTCGTTGCTGGAACCACTTTTAACATGCAAAAAGATCATTTAGAAAAAATACATGAACGTGTTAACGAAGTACCTTTCGATTCAGATCGTAAAATGATGTCAACCGTACATACATACGATGAAAGCTACTATAGCATGACGAAAGGCGCTATTGATAAGCTCTTACCTCGATGTACCCATATTTTTAAAAACGGCAAAATCGAGATTTTAACTGATTCTGATAAAAATCAAATATTAGAAGCTGCCGGAGCAATGTCTCAAGAAGCTTTAAGAGTACTTTCATTCGCATTTAAACAATACAATTCAAACGATGTGGATATAAATCATCTTGAAGAAAATCTTATCTTTATTGGTCTTGTCGGTATGATTGATCCACCACGAACTGAAGTGAAAGATTCAATTACAGAATGTAAAAAAGCCGGTATTCGCACAGTTATGATTACTGGTGACCATAAAGATACCGCCTTTGCAATTGCCAAAGAACTTGGCATTGCTGAAGAAATATCGGAAATTATGATTGGAACTGAATTAGATAACATTTCTGATACAGAACTAGCTAGCAAAATTAATCATTTAAATGTATTCGCTAGAGTCTCTCCAGAGCATAAAGTGAAAATTGTAAAGGCATTACGCGCGAAAGGAAATATCGTTTCTATGACTGGTGATGGCGTCAATGATGCACCATCTTTAAAGCAAGCCGATGTCGGCGTAGCGATGGGCATTACAGGAACAGACGTTGCAAAAGGGGCAGCGGATGTTGTGTTAACAGATGATAATTTTTCATCTATCGTGAAAGCTGTTGAAGAAGGTAGAAATATTTATCGCAACATAAAAAAATCAATTCTCTTCCTACTCTCTTGTAACTTCGGAGAAATTATCGCTTTATTTTTAGCAATTTTACTCGGCTGGGCAACACCACTACGACCTATTCATATTTTATGGGTGAATTTAATTACAGATACACTGCCTGCATTATCACTTGGGGTTGATCCTGAAGATCCAGATGTGATGAAGGAAAAACCACGACATGCAAAAGAAAGCTTATTTAGTGGTAGCGTTCCTTTCCTAATTTTCAATGGAGTTATCATTGGACTTTTAACGCTAATAGCTTTTATCGCCGGAGCAAAATTCTATACTGGAGATACAAATTTATTCCCTCTTTTCCCAGAGCGAATTGATGACGATGCTCTATTACACGCTCAAACGATGGCATTTGTCGTTCTTAGTTTTTCTCAGCTCGTTCATTCATTTAACTTGCGTTCAAGAACGAAATCAATTTTTTCAATTGGGATCTTTACAAATAAATATTTAGTTTTCTCCCTTCTTATCGGTGTTCTTATGCAAGTTTGTATCATCTCCATCCCGCCCCTTGCAAATATATTCGGTGTACATGCATTAACGATGCGAGATTGGGGATTTGTTCTCTTATTGAGTATCATTCCACTTATTGTGAATGAGATTATTAAATTAGTGAAGAGAAACTAAAAGGCAATGAGGAATATTCCTCATTGCCTTTTCATTTATCCTTGTAATTCTTTTTTGATATTCTCCGTTAATGTAGCCATACGCTTGCGGCTTTCTTCACGCTCACGTTTATTTTGTTCTTCAATTTGTTGTGTTTCTTGCATACCTCTTGAAATAATGTTCCAAGTTTCCTCAAGCGTTTCCATCTTAATACTAGAAGAACCTGATAATCTCGCTACTTCTACACTTTGCGTTGCGATATTTTGTGCATTTTTCTTAAGTAATTCATTTGTACGGCGATCAAGTTCAGCCATAGAATCTGCAACAAGCTTTTGACGTTTCGCATTTACTGCTTGAATGATACCATTTTTAAAGATAGGAATCGTTGTAATAAATGCTGTATTGATTTTACCAATTAATTTATTATTACCACGTTGAATCATGCGAATTTGCGGCGCTGTAAGTAGCGCAACCATACGCGCTTTTTCTAAATCATCAATACGTTGCTCTAAAATTTCAACCGAGTTTTTAAGCGATTCTAATTCAATACCTGCTAATTGATCATTATTACGCACGCGCTCTTCATACATCGGAACTAATTCTGTATTTAAACGCTCTAATAGCATTTCTCCTGCTACTACGTACTTCTCTAAGTCTAAATAATATTTTAAGTTTTGCTCATACAAGCCATCTAACGTTCCAATTGATTTTTTCATCTCATCTTGGTACTTCGTAATTTCCACATAAACCTTATCAATTTCGCGGCCCATCGTTTGATATTTACTAAAGATTTGTTCTATCATTTTATCCGCTTTTTTGAACATGCGCGAGAAGAAACCACTTTTTTCTTCTGCAAAGTCTTTACTATCAAATCTGTCCATAATTTTACCAAGTTGCTTTAACAATTCACCAGAATCTTCTATCTTTGATAATGACATTGTATGTAAAATTTGATCAGCAAAACGTGAAATTTCCATAGAAGGTTCTTTTCCAAGTTCAATTAATTCCAGTTGATCTTTAATATCTACTGCGTTATAAATACGTTGCACATCTGCATCTTGTCTAAGTTGCAAGCGAACATCTTGTGCGGTTTGCTCATTCAATTCAGTTTTCGAATCTAGTACGACTGGGTTATTCATATAGTATTCTCCCTTTCCTTATAAAAATGGACGAAATAGTCCTTTTATTGTTTGTGATAAATTTTTATAGGCTGATGAACCATGAAACTCAAGATCGAAATTAACTTCTTCAAGCCAATGGGAATCAAATGCTCCCGCTTCAACATATGGTTCAATATCGTTTCTGCCCGTGGGATTGAAATGGAATACATCTACTCCAATTTGATTCAAAAATAGTAATAAAACAGCGTCAGAACGAGTTAATTCTCCGCTCTTCTCATTATTAAATATAACAATTTTCGGTACATCTTGTGAATAATCAAATTTCTCAAGCTGTTCTAAAATATTGGGTGGTATTTGAGAAAGTTGTGCGAAAACATATAGCGCTACATCTTGTTTCGTCTCTTTCGCAATTGGTTTGCACATTTCACTTTCGCACGTATGGATAATCGCCTCTGCAATCCCATGTTGTAAACCTTCCGGTAAACGCTTATGCGGCCACCAATGGCTATTCATAATTAGATCAGGATGTAATTTTCCAGCTCGGTCCAATGCATCTCGATAATGATATTGGAAGTTTGCTTTTTGCTCTTTCGTAAACGGGAATGTATTAATTAATAAACTGTTATCAAATGATGTAACAGCCTTTAATCGTTGAAAATATTCTTTATCATTCTTTGAAACGCCTGATATTTTCGCAAATAAAGAAGGAATATAAATATGTTTATTTTCAACAAAGAATGTTGGACGTACAAATGCCTTTTCTTTCGTAATTAAAAAGAGTTCATCATATGTCGTTTTTAACGTACGTGCTACAGGTGTATACGAACGGAATTGCCACGGTTTATATAATAGTGAATTATCGTGGTGAAGTACTTGTTCAATTTCTTTCGAAGCTTGATACGCTACTGTTGCAACACGCTCGCGGCGGCGATCAGGGAATGGTTCAAGAGAAATGCGACCCGGATGGGACACAATAAAAGTTCTTCCCTCTTCATCAATATTTTCAAATCCATCTTTTCCTTCGGGGTGATAATAAAGCACATCACAACCGAGCATAATAAGAAAATATAAGAAATATATACGGCTTTCCTGTGCATCACCATACCAAACGATACGTGGCATCTGTTTCTTATAATTAATCGTAGAGAACCACTTCGCTACGTAATTTTCGCTTAGTTTAATTATGTCGATTAAGAAACGACGGAAGCCTTCTGTCTTTAACGACTGATTATGTTGTTTCTCATATAATTTCAATACTGCAATAAACGTCGTATGTATGTAATGCTGTAAATCAGGGTTGTCTACTTTCGGTAAAAGTTGTTTCCCAGATAAGTGTGCAACTAACCTATTTACTGTCAGACCATTTGGTGCTTCTTGATGTAATCCGAACACTTCTTGAATATGACGAAGCTTTTCTGAATCAATCACTTTGTTTAAATTTTGTTCGTGTAAAACTTCGATTCCTTTCGCTTCACTATAATCAAACAGTTCATTGAAATATTCATCTACATCATTAGGAACGCCTAGGATTCGACATGCTATATAACTAAATTTCATCTCATTCTCTGTCAGCTCATATTGTGGGCGTTTTTCTAAAAGCGCTTCAAATTGCTTTAAATCTGATTCATCTTTTAATGCATATGGTTGAAGTGTAAAACGTGAAAACACAACAGTTCACCTCCAAAAACATTTACGTTTTTTCTAAGTCCTTCTTCTATTATAAACTATTTTTGGTTATAAAAAATGGGCGCTCGCAAAACGAGCAAACCCATTTCAATTATTTATTGTCTTCTTTAGTAGCTGCTACTTCTTCTTTAGCTTGTCCAGAATTCTTCATGTAGTGAAGTATAAATGTTGCTCCAAATGCTACAACTAAAATAATGAAGAACACTGTATGGCTTATTTCAATATGAATAACAGACAATAACATTTTTGCTGCAATAATTAAAATTAAAATATATGCTGTCGTTTCAAGTTCTGGAATACGCTCTAACAATTTTAAGAATACACCAGCGATACCACGCATCATTAAAATACCTAGCATTCCGCCTAATAGTAAAATCCAAACTTCATTAGATACACCAAATGCAGCAAGTACGCTATCTATAGAGAATGCGATATCCATTAATTCAACCATCGCAACTGTTCCCCAGAAGACACCGAACATTCTGAAGAGAATACTATTTTGGTTCATACCATGAGATTCCTCTTCTTCTGCATTACCTTTTCTTTTATCAATGAAGTATTTAACTGAAAGCCACGCTAAGTAAAGTGCACCTAACACTTTTACCCATGCTAATTTAATTAAGAACATCCCGATTCCAATCGCAATAAAGCGGAACACATAAGCTCCAATAAGTCCATAGAATAATGCTTTTTTACGTTTTTCTTCCGGAAGGTGTTTTACCATTACCGCTAACACAAGTGCGTTATCAGCAGATAACAACCCTTCAAGTACAACAAGTGTACCTATTAATCCCCAAGATACTGGATCTTGCAACACTTTAATCCACATGTCCAAGTCGAAAAACTGAGCATACGTATCAAGGATTCCTTGCAAAATACTCATCTTACCTTTATCCCCTATTCTTTGCTAGATTTATAGAAAGGTCAAAAAAAGGAAACGAATATCGTTTCCTTTCTATGCATCCAAGCCATACGCTCTTACAAGCGCACCTAAACCACCTTGGAATCCACTTCCTACTGCATTAAACTTCCACTGTCCATTATGACGGTATAATTCACAAAAGACAACTGCTGTTTCGATGGAGAAATCTTCCCCTAAATCAAAACGAAGAACTTCTTCATTCGTCTCTTCATTCGCTAAACGAACAAACGCATTTCCAACTTGCCCAAAGTTTTGACTACGGCCTTCTGCATCATAAATCGTAACTGTAATAGCAATTTTATGAACATCTGCTGGAACCTTCTTCAAATCTACAACAAGTTGCTCATCGTCGCCTTCGCCTTCGCCTGTACGGTTATCTCCTGTATGTAAAACAGATCCACAAGGAGACTGTAAATTATTATAGAAAATAAAATCAGTTTCCTTCGTACATTTTCCGTTTGCATCTAATAAAAAGGCAGATGCATCTAAATCGAAATCTGATCCACCGTCATAAGATTTAATATCCCATCCAAGACCAATTACTGCTTTTGTTAAACCAGGGCTTGTCTTACCTAAATCGATTTTCTGTCCTTTTTGTAATTGAATAACCATCTATATTCACCTCTATATTTTTATCTTTAAAAATATATCCATCGGTATACACGCATTTCACCGATGGATATATAAATCAAATCTATTACTCTACATCTAAACCAAAATTATTACATAGAGACGCTAATCCACCTTGGAATCCACTTCCGATTGCATTGAATTTCCAGTCACCTGCATGACGATATAATTCACCTACTACTACGGCTGTTTCAATAGAGAAATCTTCTCCTAAATCGTAACGAATTAATTCTGCATTCTTTTCTTCATCTAAAATACGTACGAAAGAGTTAGAAACTTGTCCAAAGTTTTGGCTGCGTCCTTCTCCATCGTAAATCGTGATTGTGAAGCAAATACGTTCGATATGTGCAGGTACATTTTTCAAATCTACTTTAATCGATTCGTCATCGCCTTCACCTTCGCCAGTTCGGTTATCTCCTAAATGCTCTACAGCACCATTCGCACCTTTTGGGTTATTATAGAAGACGAAATCCTCTGCACCTGAAACTTTACCGTTAGCACCTACTAAGAAAATACTAACATCTAAATCGAAATCGTTTTGTCCATCATAACGATTCGTATCCCAACCAAGTCCTACAAGAACTTTTGAAAGACCTGGATTCGTTTTTGTTAAGTCTACCTTTTGTCCTTTTTTCAATGAAATTGATGCCATATACAATTCCTCCTCGGTTATTTTATTGATAACGTGATACAATCTCACTTAAGTTTTTATCTTGTGTTCCTTCTCCAACTGCTGAAAACTTCCATTCACTTCCGTGACGATACATTTCACCTGCAATTAGAGTCGTTTTGCCAGCATAATTATCCGATAAATTATAGCGTGCTAATTCTTCACCAGTTTGCGGGTTTTGAATACGAATATATGCATTACGAATCATCCCGAAATCTTGACGACGATTTACACAGTCATAAATATTTACAACGAATACTAAACGATTAATACGGCTCGGAACTTTATGTAATTCTACGAAAATTGTTTCGTCATCACCAGCGCCTTCGCCTGTTAAATTATCTCCTGAATGAATAATACTACCACAAGTAGAAAGTTTATTTCCGAAGTAAACTAAATCATTTTTGTTTAAAAAACGATCTCCTTCTAACATAACAACAGATGCATCACAATCTACATTTGGTTTACTTCCAAATAATGAAGACAGAAATCCACCTGATTGCCCAATTGGATCCCAGCCTAAGCCAACCTGTAGTTTTGCTACTTTTGGTTGTCCTTTCGTTAAATCGATCTTTTGACCTTTTTCTAAAATAATAGGCATGAAGTTTCTCCCTTTCTACAAAGCATTTTCCAAATCGGAAAATATTGTATTCTTCTCTTATATTGTAGCATTATTTACCTAGCGATAAAAAGGATAAATTCTCAGTTATATGAAAACATTCATATAATTTACTTATGATGATGTAAGAAGTGGTAAATAGCACCAATCATTCCTGCACAATTACCGTTTTGTGCAAGTTCAATCTCACAATTATTATAAATCTCTTGATTTAAGTATTTACTGACCTCCTCTTTTACTTCTTTTAAAAACTCATTTCCTCTATCGGTAATTCCTCCACCAATAATAATCGTTTCTGGATTAAAAATATAAGCAAGATTACTAATTCCAATCGCCAAATGTTTAAAGAAGATCCCAACTGCTTGAGCAACTTCCCGATCTCCTTTATCATACAACTCGAAAATTCTTTTCCCATTCCACTCGCCTTTGCCTTTATATTTTCTTACAAGCCGAATTAATCCTGAAATCGAAGCAACCTCTTCAAACGTTTTTCCTTCTATTAACATATTCCCCCATTCACCAGCACTAAATGAATGTCCTCGGTACAATTCTCCACCTATAAAAATTGCTCCCCCAATTCCTGTTCCAAGGGTGAGCATAATAAAGTTCTCTTTCTCTCTTCCACTACCATTCCACTTTTCTCCAAACGCTGCACAATTCACATCATTGTCAATCGATACTGGAACTTTTAATATCTCTTGCAATCTATCAATAATAGGAATAGTATTATATCCCGGAATATGATCCGCACCTCCCGTCACAATTCCTTTATTAATATCAACAATTCCCGTAGTGCTAATACCAATTCCTGCAATAGTATGTTCATTCATTATTTTTTTGGATACATATATAAGTTTTTGAATAATTTGTTCTCCGCCTAAATGAATTTCTGTTGCAACTGTTTTACGCTTTAATACTCTCCCTATTTCTGAAACAATGCCATACTTAATTTGCGTACCGCCAATATCAAACGCTATGTACTCTTTCATCTACTGCCACTTCCTCTACCGTTATGAATGTAAATTCTCCGCCTCTACTATTTGTAGGAAATCTACATTAACTCTTTTCTGCTTTGACAAATACACCACCTTTTTCTATATATAGTTTTTTTTGCATAAAACTCTTTTTCCTAAGAAATATTACAAAGGGATGTATTTTAGATGGAATATTAATTTCTTAGGAGGAAAACCATGACGAAAATCTTCATTTTAGCATCAACACTCTCTTTATCTTTTTTTAGCGGTTTAAATATCGGTAATGCTGCAACTGAAAACTTCCATCCATTAACAAACGCTGTTGTACAAAATAGCGATCATTTTGCAGAAGGAAATTTAAAGGATAATAATAAACCTCCAGGAAATAACGGTTCTCAGGACGATAGTGGTTCTGGCGGCAGCGGCTCTGGCGGCAATGGTTCCGGCGGTAACGGTTCTGGTGGTAGTGGCTCTGACGGCAGTGGTTCTGGTGGTAGTGGCTCTGGCGGCAATGGTTCTGGTGGCAGTGGCTCTGGTGACAACGGTTCCGGCGGTAACGGTTCTGGTGGTAGCGGCTCTGACGGCAGTGGTTCTGGTGGCAACGGTTCTGGTGGCAACGGTTCTGGTGGCAATGGTTCTGGCGGTAACGGTTCTGGCGGTAACGGTTCTGGCGACAGTGGCTCTGGTGGTAACGGTTCTGGCGACAGTGGCTCTGGTGGTAACGGTTCTGGTGGTAACGGTTCTGGTGGCAGTGGCTCTGGCGGCAATGGTTCCGGCGGTAACGGTTCTGGTGGCAGTGGCTCTCACGGCGGTAATGGCTCTCACGGCGGTAATGGCTCTCAAGGTGGCAATCGTGTTAAAGGTGATAGCAGTTCTCAAGGCGGTAATGGCTCTCACGGCGGCAATCGTGTTAAAGGCGATAGCAATTCTCAGAAGGGCAACGGTTCTCAAGGTGGTAATGTAAAAGATAATACAAAAAAACAAGGTGATAAATTACCTAATACTGCAACGCATTACCCTATATCTATTTTAATGGGTCTTTCAACATTCCTAATTGGTATGTTACTGTTTATTCGTCGTAAAAACGTAAAATAAGAACAACATCCTTCCATCTAAAGAATACATGAAATACTGTATAAAACCAAAAAGGGCTTTGGATTGCATTTTATTATGCAGCCCAAAGTCCTTTTTATCACCTATCAAAAGAGTATTAATATGCTTTTCCCCAATACACCATTTGTTTAGCTTCTTTACCACAACAAATACATTCTTCAGCTAAATGCTCTTGCTCAAAAGGCATACAACGTGAAGATACTCCCACTTCTTCTTTTAGTTTCTCTTCACAAGCCAATTCCCCGCACCACATTGCTTTAATAAAGCCTTGCTTTTCGTCAGCTACTTTTTTCATCTCTTCGAAATTTGTCACAGCATACGTATTCTCATCGCGAAATGCTTTTGCTTTATTAAATAAAGAACTATGAATTTCTTCAAGTAATGCTGGAATACGTTCTTCTAATTGATCCATTGGTACAAATTCTTTTTCCTTCGTATCTCTTCTTACAAGTACAACTTGATTCTTTTCAATATCTTTAGGACCAACTTCTAATCGAATTGGTATACCCTTCATTTCATACTCATTAAATTTCCAACCAGGCGTTTTATTACTAGCATCTATTTTTACTCGTGCAACCTTTTGAATATGTCCTTGTAACTCTGTTGCTTTTGCTAAAACTCCTTCTTTATGCTGAGCAATTGGTACAATAACAACTTGCACTGGAGCGACTTTTGGTGGCATTACAAGTCCATTATTATCGCTATGAACCATTATTAGCCCGCCTATCATTCTTGTTGATACACCCCAAGATGTTTGGTGTACATATTGCCATTTACCATTACGATCTAAAAACTTAATATCAAATGCTTCTGAGAAATTCGTCCCAAAGTTATGAGAGGTTCCTGTTTGAAGCGCTTTTCCATCATGCATTAAACTTTCAATTGTATAAGTTGCCTTTGCTCCAGCAAACTTCTCTTTTTCTGTTTTTTGTCCTTTAATAACTGGTATCGCTAAATAATCCTCACAGAAAGAAGCATATAAGTTTAAAATATTTAATGTTTCAGCCTGCGATTCTTCTGCCGTTTCATGGATTGTATGACCCTCTTGCCATAAAAATTCAGTCGTACGAAGGAATGGTCTAGTTGTCTTCTCCCAACGAACTACTGAACACCACTGATTATATAACTTTGGCAAATCATTATAGGATTGCACAATTTTTGAAAAGTGCTCACAGAATAAAGTTTCAGATGTAGGACGTACACAAAGTCTTTCCGCTAACTTTTCATCCCCGCCATGTGTAACCCATGCTACTTCAGGAGCAAATCCTTCAACATGATCCTTCTCTTTTTGCAATAAACTCTCTGGGATAAACATTGGCATATATACATTTTCATGGCCAGTTTCTTTTAACTTCTCATCCATCACCTTCTGCATATTCTCCCATAAGGCATAACCATACGGACGTAAAATCATGCACCCTTTTACACTTGAATAATCAACAAGTTCGGCTTTTTTTACAATATCGGTATACCACTGCGCAAAGTCCTCTTCCATCTTCGTAATGGCTTGCACTTGTTCTTTTGCCATAGTCAGTCTTCCTCCTTCTAGAAAATACAAAAAAGCCCGCGTCCCTAAATAGGGACCGAGCTTTGCCGGCGTTACCACCCTGATTCATGCACAAAAATTGCGCATGCTCTCTTTTTGATAACGGGAAATTCCCGCTGCATATGCAGAACTCAAAGGCAGGTTCCATATTGCCTTTTTAAGAATCTTTCAGCCTGGCGGATTCTCTCTCTGCTAAAAAGGTTGAATATGTACTAGTCCTTTTTCATCGTTATAACGAAATAAATTTGTTGATTATCATAATACAAATTCTTTTTTAAAACAATAGCTAATTTTCTTATTATTATATATTCTTTTCATTTTTTACAGTTTTATACGTAGCTTTTTCGAGAGATTTTTACAAGTTGATGTGCAATCATACCAATAAGTGTACCTAGTAGAACGAAGAAACCAATAAATCCATATCCCATTCCTTCCCACCCACCAATAACCATCATGGTAACAGGAAATGATGCTAAGCAAAGAAGTATTACAATCAGTGCAAATATAATATCAAACTGTTTGTCTGGAAAACGTTTCTTTAGTAAATATGAAATAGCAAATACAAGGAGAATTGTGATGCCACCAATGATGTAAAATATACCGAATCCATCTAACCAGTCCATACTATTCCCTCCGTCCATAGATTCCCTTATACTTATTATATGTTTAATTTTTCTGAAAATAAACAATAAATTTTATTCAGAAACATATTTTTGTTACTAGGTATTAATAGTAATATATAAGAATAGGTTTTATATAATTAGGAGGATTACTTTATGGATAAAGCATTAACGAATCGTGTCATTATTTTATCATTCGACTGTTTATCAGCTTTAGATTTTCCTATACTACAAAAACTACCTCATTTCCAATCTCTAATAAAAAAGGGCGCGGTTGTCGAAAAAGTAGAACCAATTTATCCTTCTGTAACATATCCAAGCCACTCAACAATCGTAACCGGTAATTACCCTAACAAGCACGGTGTTGTTAGTAATACGTTACTTCAACCAGGACGTGAATCACCTGATTGGCATTGGTACCGAAAATCGATAAAAGGAACAACATTGTATGATGAAGCGCGTAAAGCAAATTTAACGACAGCTGCCCTTCTATGGCCTGTTACTGGGAGAGCAAACATTGATTACAATTTACCAGAAATTTTCCCCAATAGACCGTGGCAAAATCAAGTGTTAGTTTCCTTATTTAGCGGTAGCCCACTATACCAATTAGATTTAAATCGTCGTTTCGGCCATATAAGAAATGGTTTATCACAACCAGAGCTGGATGATTTCGTCCTCGCCTCTGCTGTACACACCATTCAGACGAAAAAGCCTAATGTTATGTTCGTACATTTCACTGATTTAGACACGCAAAGACATTATCATGGCTTTGAATCTAACGAAACAATAGCTGCAATTCATAGACATGATGAGCGGCTCGGGAAAATTATTCAAACTTTAAAAGACAGTGACCTATACGAAGAGAGTACAATTATCGCTCTTGGTGACCATAGCGCTTTAAGTGAAAACAAAGCGATTCAATTAAATGTGCTATTCCAACAAAAAGGCCTCGTATCTATAAATAAAAAAGGGCTATTAGTAGATTGGAAGGCCTATTGTCAAAGTTGCGACGGGTCTGCCTATGTATATGTGAAAGACAAAAATGATACGGATACAATTCGAGAAGTACAACTACTCCTTGAAGAACTGCTGCAAAATAAACAGAATGGAATTGAATTTATACTTCATGATGAAGCTGCGAAAGACTGCGGTGCAGATGGTAATTGTTTATTTATGTTAGAAGCGCAAGAGGGGTATTATTTCACTGAAAACTATACAGGAGATTTTATAAAAGACATTACTGAAAAAGATGTTACGCCTAGTAAAAAATATACATTTGGTACGCATGGATACTCTCCAACAAAACCTAACTATGAAACAATTTTTATCGCTGCTGGAAAAGGAATAAAAACCGGCGTTACCGTCCCCTATATGAGACTTATTGATGAAGGTCCAACTATCGCTAGACTACTCGGTTTACACTTAGGCGAAACAGACGGATCAATTGTAGAGGATTTACTCCAATTGTAAAGAACTGTGTATATATGTAAAAGTTATGTAAAAATCATCACTGTTTCTCTTTTTATAATTTTTATTTTTGTACACTGTTAGTAGAACAAATTTAAGGGGGAACACTATATGAAAAAAATGTCCAGACAAGAAAAAAGCTGGATATTATACGATTGGGCGAACTCGGTATATTCGCTCGTCATTACAACTGCATTATTTCCAATTTACTTTAAAGCAGCTGCAAAAGAAGCCGGGCTATCTGGTGCAACTTCAACAGCATATTGGGGATATGCAAACTCGTTCGCTACACTTTTAATTTCTATACTTGCTCCTATTCTCGGCACAGTTGCTGATTATAAAGGATTTAAAAAACGATTTTTCACATTCTTCTTTGGACTTGGTATCGTATTTACAAGTATGTTAGCAGTCGTTCCAACATCTCAGTGGTACTTATTATTAGGATGCTATATGCTCGCCTTAGTTGGTTTTGCTGGAGCCAACATTTTCTATGATGCATTTTTAGTAGATGTCACTTCTGAAGATAGAATGGATCGAATTTCTACAAGAGGTTTCGCTTTAGGCTATATTGGGAGTACTATTCCTTTTATCGGTTGTATCGCTCTTATTATTCTTGCTCAAAAAGGAACTATCCCTTTATCAGTTGGCATTGCTAGTCAAATTTCATTCGCGATAACTGCTCTTTGGTGGGGGTTATTTACAATTCCAATGCTTAAAAACGTAGAGCAAACACACTATATTGAGCGTCATCCAAGACCTATTAAAATGAGCTTCAAACGTCTTACTGATACTTTTAAAAATATTAAAGAATATAAAACTGTATTTATGTTTCTAATTGCTTACTTTTTCTATATTGACGGAGTCGATACAATTATTACTATGTCTACAGCTTACGGGACCGACCTCGGTATCAGTGCAACGAATCTATTAATCATATTATTTGTAACACAAATTGTCGCTTGTCCATTTGCGTTACTATACGGAAAACTATCTGAAACATTTACTGGTAAAAAAATGTTATATGTCGGTATCATTATTTATATCATTATTTGCACATATGCTTATTTCTTAAAAACGACACTTGATTTTTGGATTTTAGCAATGTTAGTTGCTACATCTCAAGGTGGTATTCAAGCACTAAGTCGTTCATACTTTGCAAAACTAGTACCAAAAGAATCTGCTAATGAATTCTTCGGATTTTATAATATCTTTGGTAAGTTCGCCGCAATTATGGGCCCGGTATTAGTCGGTGTTACAACGCAATTAACAGGAAAAACAAACGCTGGTGTTCTTAGTATTATTGTATTGTTTATTATCGGTGGATTCTTACTCACTAGAGTTCCAGAAAATAATACATCCGTTACACCACCTAGTCCAAAGACTAAAACGCTATAAGAAAAGATCCTCTTCTCATAAGAAGAGGATCTTTTTTATTTTTAACGGTGCGCCTTATAATGAACGACTCTACTGCTTGTACAAAAATAATTTATCAACAGTTGTTCCTAATACTTCAGCTAAACGGAATGCTAACGCTAAGCTTGGATCATATTTATTATTCTCAATTGCATTTATCGTTTGTCTAGAAACCTTGCATTTATCAGCTAATGCGCCTTGTGAAATATTATTTTCAGTGCGTAATTCATAGATTTGATTTTTCACACCATTGCTCCTAACCTGTAAAATTGTTTTTACAACATCAGTATATAATTGGCTCATATAGTTGTCAAAAGTTCCTCAAAGAAAAAGGGAGCAATTTTGCTCCCTTACAATAGTTATTTCGAAGCTAACGAATTTGTTAGTGCCTCTTTATTAGCAACATCTTCTTTTTTTATTTGCATACGTAGAACTGGCCCTATCGCTAATAAAATAAGTGCCATCGCTATACAAAATACAGTAACTAGTGAAGTTAGTTCCTTTAATCCTCCAGCTAGTGAAGTTCCAATTAGCATTGCCCCCATAAACAGTGATAAAATCGTCCCATTTACTCTTCCAACCATATTTTCTGGTACAAGTTGAATCATAAGCGTACCGACAACAATATTAACACAAGCTAAACAAATACCTGTTCCAAATCTCATGAAACTAGTAATCCAAAATGATGTAGATAGCCCTTCTACTAAAAATGATATCGCTAATATGCCCATACCGAATACAAACATCTTTTTCGGATTCACTTTTGAAGCGAAAATTGCAGCAACAATACCACCGATTAACATACCTATTCCATCAGCTGCTGCTAAATATTGAACAGCTTCTTTTTCCATGCCTAAACGTTCAATTACAAGGAATACTTCTAATGGATTCGTTAATCCAACAGCTAAACCCATAATTGTAAAAGTGATCGTAATCATACGTAAATTTTTCGTGTGAAGAACGTATTTCCACCCTTCTTTTATATCATTTTTTAATGAATCTCTTGCCACTTGCTCTTTTTCAACCCATTTTGGTAAAAATGAAAGGGCGATAGCAGATAACCAAAATAAAATGATTAAGCTATATAGTGACGTAAATAAACCAAGTTGTGTATACACAAGCGATCCTACCACTGGCCCAAAAATTAGAAATAATGACTGTAATGTTTGGTTAAATGCAATCGCATTTGCTACCTGTTCTTCTTTTACATAGCGCTTAAATATACGCGAAGATGAGGGCTGAGAAAACTGACCTACAATCGCGGAAATGAGTGTTGCAAAAAATATAGCCTGCCAATAATCCAGCTTTAACAACAGGACAATTCCTATAATAGACAGTACACTCAACACATCTCCAGCGACCATTGTTCTTTTCGGATTCCAGCGATCTGCTAATGCACCACCAATGAACGAGAAAATAAAGATAGGTGCATACTCCATGACAGATAATAGAGACACTGAAACTGGATCATTATTCGTTCGCTCCATTATGAAATATAAAAGAGCCATATTTCTGATCCAAATTGCAAATTGTTGTAAAATATCAGATGCCATAACGAGCATAAATGCTCGGTTTTTAAATAAAGCTTTCACTTTCATTCCCCTTCCATAAACCGACCGTTCGGTCTATTTTTTTGTAAGAAAAGCAACTGACTTATTATTCAGCTGCCATTCCTTTTAACAATACATCTATTGCCTTTTTATAAATACGTTTCAACTCTTTATAATCTAACTCGTAGTAAAGTACTCCAAGCCCTGATAATAATCCGTTCACAATATACATAAGATCACGAGTATTATCTTCACGGAACTCTCCAGACTGTATACCTGCTTCAATTAATTTCTCAAACATAACATATGATTCTCTAGTTAAAGCTAACAGTTCATCCAGAATCTCTTTACTTACAACTTGGCTCATAGAGAATTCCTCTATTGCATTTGAAATTGGTTGCTGTATGTCCTCTACATGATATTCCGCGAGACCATATAGTTTTTCAGTACTAGTGCTATACAACTTCTCTTTTTCATTCCATTTTTCAAGCCAATCATACGTATGCTGTTTCACTACAAATAAAAATAAATCTTCTTTACTTTTAAAGTGATAATAAATACTTCCTTTACTTCGCTCTGTAATTTCACAAATCTCTTCCATAGATGTAGCTGCGTAGCCCTTCTGTGAAAATAGACTTTCTGCTTTATATGCAATTTCTTTCTTTATCTCTTCTGCGCTTCTTCTCATATTCACACCTCTTTAAACCGACCGTTCAGTCTAATAATAACAAATCAAAAACCTCTATCGCAAGAGGCTATATTCCTTATTTAAGAAAACGTACTTTCAAACCAAGTTCGAATCATATGTATTGTTCCAAATTTAAATGCTAATTTAACAAGAATTACACCTCCCGCAGCTAATAAAAATAACACTACTTTCCCCTTATTTTTCACTTTCGGTTCCCTTTTCATTTCCATTCCCCTTAATATGTTAAAAATATTAATCAAACGTTTGTTTAACTGTGTTTATGCATATGTAAGCCGACTAATCAAACGTTTGTTTAAAAAGAAATACGCCTATATAAGGCGCATTTTCATCAATCACCACCGCCACCGCAGCTTCCTCCGCTATCTCCCCCAAAAGACCCTCCACAATCATGTGAGCCACCATCATGCGAGCTATCATTATCAGATCCAGCAAAGAAAAATAATGGTGATGAGCTGTTAGATGAATTATGAATGTTATTTTGTTTTGTAAGATTTACCTTCTTTTTGTTCGATCGAACTGCTGTTACGATTATTCCAACTACAACAAATAATAGTATGACAATAATAAATTCCATATAAAAGCCTCCCTTATTCCTCGAATAATTGAATGGTTCTCTCTAAATTTTCAAGTGAAATGAAGCGTGATTCACGAAGAATTTCTTTTCCATTATGAAATAATAAAATTGTTGGCCCTGTAAATACTCCATATCGCCCCGCAATCTCTTGCATGTCTTGTAGTAATATCTCTATTTTCTCTACGTAATCATAATTCTCTAATAAGCAATTTACTTTTCTTAGCATAACATCACAAACACCACAATTTTTCGTTTTAATAAAAAGAAGTACCAATTGTTGTTCTTCGATATAGGTCGCTAATTCTTCTATCGTTTTAAATGTAGTCATCTTATCCCTCTTAGCGTAGTTTACGAAATACTTTGTCTTGATACATACGAAAAGCTGAACTATCTTTAATCTTTCTCTTTTCCATTACCTGCTGAAAACGTAACGTTTTTATTGTTAACTCTTCTCGTAATTTCTTTCTCTCTTCTTCATCATAACAGCAAGCAATTAGATCCTCTATTTTTAATATATCTTTTTGTAGTTCCATCTCTGGTGGAATCATTCCCGCATTTTTTAAAATTTTATAACTCATTCTAAGTTCTGGAGGTACCATTGAAAGATCTTCTAATTGTAGTGGTTTTCCTTTTCCCGGAAGATAATCAAGATCACCATTCCGTATCGCTTGTCGAATTTTTTCTTCAGCAATGTTCAAAAACACATCCACACTGTCCCCTCCTTTACATATTTTTACTATTATTTTACATGATATTTCCTTATCTTTCTACGTCTTTAATAATTGGCTCCATACAATTTTTTCTCAAATTTATTTATAATGAGCTATTTCCTCCCATACCAATCTTTCGTTTTCATATATAGTTTGTATTCAAGCCTTTTTGTATTGAGAAAGTCTTTTACAACTGAATAAAGCGTTTACACTAAATCTTACATTTGTTACGATTTAATCACCCCCAGCTCCCTTGTATAGACTTCGTGATGTCTGATCATTTTATCTAGACGTTTCATACGTCTAGATTCATTTTGATTTATTGGCGTATGCCTTTAAATATATCTTTTATTTTGAAAGGAGAAATGGCTATGAGGTCTCAAAAATTCACACTGCTATTACTATCTCTACTACTTTTCTTACCTCTTTTTCTCACAAATTTTATTACTCCAAATCTCGCATTAGCAGATTCACCAAAGCAAAGTCAAAAAATTGTTGGGTACTTTCCTTCGTGGGGCGTTTACGGACGTAATTATCAAGTTGCTGACATTGATGCATCAAAACTTACTCACCTTAACTATGCTTTCGCGGATATTTGTTGGAATGGAAAACATGGAAATCCTTCTACCCATCCTGATAATCCAAATAAACAAACGTGGAACTGTAAAGAATCTGGTGTACCATTGCAAAATAAAGAGGTTCCTAATGGTACTCTCGTACTCGGTGAACCATGGGCTGATGTTACCAAATCGTATCCTGGCTCAGGTACAACTTGGGAAGATTGCGATAAATATGCCCGTTGCGGAAATTTCGGAGAACTAAAACGATTAAAAGCTAAATATCCTCACTTAAAAACAATTATTTCCGTTGGTGGCTGGACTTGGTCTAACCGCTTTTCTGATATGGCCGCTGATGAAAAAACAAGAAAAGTATTTGCTGAATCTACAGTAGCTTTTCTTCGCGCATATGGGTTTGATGGCGTAGATTTAGACTGGGAATATCCGGGCGTTGAAACGATTCCTGGTGGTAGTTATCGTCCTGAAGATAAACAAAATTTCACTCTCCTTCTTCAAGACGTCCGAAATGCTTTGAATAAAGCAGGTGCTGAAGATGGCAAACAATATTTACTAACAATCGCGTCAGGTGCAAGCCAACGCTACGCTGATCATACAGAGCTAAAGAAAATTTCTCAAATACTCGATTGGATTAATATTATGACATATGATTTCCACGGTGGATGGGAAGCTACTTCTAATCATAATGCAGCTCTATACAAGGATCCAAATGACCCAGCAGCAAATACGAATTTTTACGTAGATGGTGCTATAAATGTTTATACAAATGAAGGTGTTCCAGTCGATAAACTAGTATTAGGCGTACCTTTTTACGGACGTGGATGGAAAAGTTGTGGAAAAGAAAATAACGGACAATATCAACCTTGCAAACCAGGTAGCGATGGGAAACTTGCTTCTAAAGGTACTTGGGATGATTATTCTACCGGTGACACAGGTGTCTATGATTACGGTGATTTAGCAACCAATTACGTTAATAAGAATGGTTTTGTACGCTACTGGAATGACACAGCTAAAGTACCTTACTTATATAATGCGACTACAGGCACATTTATTAGCTACGATGACAATGAATCTATGAAATATAAAACAGACTATATAAAGACGAAGGGTTTAAGTGGAGCAATGTTTTGGGAACTAAGCGGGGATTGCCGTACAAGTCCAAAATATAGTTGTAGTGGTCCAAAATTACTTGATACGCTAGTAAAAGAATTACTTGGTGGACCTATTAGTCAAAAAGATACTGAGCCACCAACGAACGTTAAAAATATTGTAGTTACGAATAAAAATTCAAACTCAGTTCAATTAAACTGGAGTGCATCTACTGATAACGTAGGAGTTACGGAATATGAAATTACTGCTGGAGAAGAGAAATGGAGTACAACAACAAATAGCATTACAATTAAAAACTTAAAACCTAATACGGAATACACATTTTCAGTAATTGCCAAAGATGCTGCTGGAAATAAATCACAACCTACCGCTCTTACTGTCAAAACGGATGAAGCTAATACGACACCTCCTGATGGAAATGGCACTGCTACATTTTCAGTCACTTCGAATTGGGGCAGCGGTTATAACTTCTCGATTATAATCAAAAATAATGGAACGACTCCTATTAAAAATTGGAAATTAGAGTTTGATTATAGCGGCAATTTAACACAAGTTTGGGATTCTAAAATTAGTAGTAAAACAAATAATCATTATGTAATTACAAACGCAGGATGGAATGGCGAAATTCCTCCTGGTGGATCTATTACAATCGGTGGTGCAGGAACAGGTAATCCTGCCGAACTTTTAAATGCCGTCATTAGCGAAAACTAGACGTAATATCCATTAATTATTTCACTAAAGTTTGAATTTAGGTTCGAGCAAGACTTCCTAAATTCAAACTTTTAATTTTATGAAAAATCAAAAATATCATAATAACCTATTATAATTATATTTGGTTTCTAATATGAAGTTTATATGAAGTTCATTTGAATTTTACATGAATTTCCTTTAATTTCTATTGTCTTCCTATAATATCCACATTATCCTTTACATATAGGAATTATTTTCATTCCATTTTGAACTATCTATATATATAAAGAAAGATAGTCACCTGTTAGGGAAAGGCTTTCGTATTATTATAAATATAACAAAAGAAAAAGCACGCTTATAAGCGCACCATAAGAGTGCTTCTTCATACAATTCTCATGTAAGAGTTCTCGAAAATCATGTTAATCACAAAGAAAAGGCATTAGCTCATAAAAGCTAATGCCTTTTCTTTATTCATATTGTTCAGCATTCCAATCTTCTATATTCCATACTTTTGTTATCCACGATTCATAGAAAGAAGGTTCATGGGAGACAATTAAAACTGTTCCTTTGTATTGTTGTAACGCTTCCTGTAAAGCCATCTTAGTTTCTACATCCAAATGATTAGTCGGTTCGTCTAAAATTAAAACATTGCTTTTCGTTACGATAAGTTCACATAAACGCACTTTCGTTTGCTCTCCACCGCTTAATAAACGAATAGGTTTTAATACGTGTTCTTCTTTCAATCCACACTTCGCTAATGCTTGGCGCACTTCTTTCTTTGTCATATCTGGTCGTTCTGCCCAAACTTTCTCTAACGGTGTTATTTCTGAAGCAAACTCTTCCTGTGCAAAATAAGCAGGATTTACTCGTTCCCCAACAAAAATTGAACCGCTTAGCGGCTTTATTTGACCTAATAACGTCTTTAACATTGTCGTTTTTCCAATACCGTTATGACCAACAACAGCTATCTTTTCTCCTTTTTTCACTTGTAAATTCAAGTCTGGAAATAACGGCTCACTATAACCCACTCTTAGTTTCTCAGCCTGTAATATACGACTTACTGGTTCATTATAAACAGTAAAAGCAAAACGGGACCGAGGTATATTATTAACCTTTTCAACCCTTTGCATTTTCTCCAATACTTTCTCTCGACTTTTTGCCTGTTTTGCTTTTCGAATCTTATTTTTTTGAATAAATGTTTCTAACTGAGCAATTTCTTTTTGTTGTTTCACATACGCCGATTGTAATTGTTTCCTTTGTACTTGGTAACTTTGTAAAAACTTTTCATAATCCCCTACATATCGCTTAACTTTTCGTTCTTCTAGATGGTAAATGACATTCGTAATATTGTTCAAAAATACTTCATCATGCGAAATGATAATATAAGCTTTTTCGTACAGTTTCAAGTACGATTGCAACCATTCTATATGTGCTGTATCTAAATAGTTCGTTGGTTCATCTAGCAATAAAACATCAGCTTTTTCTAGAAGAAGCTTTCCTAGTAATAACTTTGTCCGCTGTCCTCCACTTAACTTTGAAACATCCTTTTCCAATCCTATTTCAAACAGCCCTAAACCAATTGCCACTTCTTCAATTTCTGTATGAATTTGATAGAAATTAGAGTTTTCCAATATAGTTTGTAACTCTCCATACCTTACTAACAATTTTTCTACTTCTACTGCTTCAGCCATCTCTTCTGCAATTTTTAACATTTCGTATTCAATCGCATACAAGTTAGAAAATGCACTTTGCAAGTATCCTTCAATTGTTATTCCTTCTTGTAAATCTATATGCTGCTGCAAAAATCCAACCTTCACATGTGGAAACCATTCAATGTTCCCATCATCATGTATAAGTTCTCCTGTTAAAATTCTTAGCAGTGTTGATTTTCCAATCCCATTTTTTCCTACTAACCCAACATGCTCCCCCTTTAATAATCGAAAGCATGCATTATATAAGATGGTTTTCTCACCATACGAATGACTTAAATTTTCTACTGTTAATATACTCATTTTTTTCTCTCCTTTACTTATCGTCCATAAGCTAAATAGAGAGACCAACAGTATGAAGCCTTATTTAATTATGCATATAAAAATGGGTAAGGTGAATACACCTTACCCATTACATATTATCGTAAAAAAGGATTAAGGTTCTTTACCTGCTGTCTTCAATTTAGCTTAATCTTAAAAAATGGGCAGACTTCTCCCATATCAAGCTAAAACCATTTGAAGAACAGTTGATAAAGTCATTTTATCCTTTCACTCCTTTAACATTTGTTATATTAAGAGTATAAACTACTCTGTTATATTCTATTCTCTATTTTCCCTTTTGTTCCTTCTCCATCTTTTCATATTCTAAAAAAAGCCTCTTAACAGTAATTATACTAAAAACTGTTAAAAGGCTTTTTCTATTTTTTCATATAAGGAGCTAACACACTTAAAATCTCTTCTTTATCCTTTTTTAATTCGAGTGATGTTAACATATCCATCGTTCTCGGTCTAGGTAATTTCACTTGTACCTCGCCAACTATTGACGCTGGTCTTTGAGATAAAATAAATACGCGATCTGAAAGCAAGATTGCCTCATCTAAGTCATGTGTAACCATAACGATTGTTTGCTTCTCTTGATGCCAAGAGTTTAAAAGCCAGCTATGTACTTCCATTTTTGTAAATGCATCTAACTTTCCAAAAGGCTCATCAAGCAGCATAATTGGCTTTTCACATAAATATGTGCGCAGAAAACTAATTCTTTGACGCATACCACCAGACAATTCATCTGGATAATGGTCTGCATATTCATCTAGTTCGAACTGCTTTAATGCTTCCATTCCTTCTGTCAGCCTTTGTTTTTTCGGCTTTCCTTCAATTTCTAACGGAAGAACGATATTTTGCAAAGCTGATCGCCACGGTAGTAATAAATCTTGTTGTGGCATATAACTAACAACATCTTGCACTTGTACTTGCTTATCTTTATACATTACGTTCCCGCTTGTTGGTTTTTCAACATTTGCAATCATGTTTAATAATGTGCTTTTCCCGCAACCACTCGGTCCTACAAAGGAAACAAACTCTCCCTCTTGTATAGAGGCACTAATATTCTCTAATACATTCTTTCCGTCGAAAGATTTCACTATATTTTTTATTTGTAATCCGCTCATTTTTCACTTGGAAGGAATTCATTTGTAAAAGCATCTTTTACATCGATTTTCTTTTTAATAACTTTGTTGTCATATAAGAAATTCATGTAATTCGTCCAAATTTCTTCCTTCTGTACTCCCCATGCTTTCGCATCATCTTGATACTTCGTACTTAACCATTTCTGGCTTTCTTGAACTAAATCTTTATTTACATCTGGAACAGCTTTAATTAGAATATCAGCAGCTTCTTTCGGTTCCTTAATTGCAAAATTATAACCTTCTGTTGTTGCACTCATAAACTTTTTCACAAAGTCTTTATCTTGCTTCGTATGTTTTTCACTCGTAATAATAACAGGACTATAGAAATCAAGCGCTGGATCTAAGTCCTTCACCATAATCGTATTTAACTCTTTTCCTTGGCGCTTCGCTTCAATACCATCCCAACCGTAATAAATCCATTCGAAATCTGCATCACGGCCGATTGATTTAAAGAAATCTGTTTGTCCTAAGATGATTTTTTCAACTTTATTAAAATCAGCTTGATGCTTATCCATAATCGTCTTTAATGTCGCTTCTTCCGCTGGTCCTCCCCAGCCACCATAACGTTTACCTTCAAAATCTTTCGGTGACGTCATATTATCTTTCTTAAGCGATGCAAACGCTGAAGTGTTGTGCTGAATAATCGCTCCTACAGATACAACAGGAATTCCTTCCACACGAGCTAATGCTACATTTTCTTGTGCGCTTATTGCGAAGTCTGCTTTTCCTGATGCTATCATTTGCTCTGCTGTTACATTGTCACCTGGTTGAATAATTTCTACATCTAATCCTTGCTTTTTGTAATAATCTTTCGTTTGCGCTACATACAAGCCAGTATGATTCGTATTTGGAAACCAATCTAATACTACTTTTACTTTTTGATCTTTACTTGCACTTTCTTCTTTCTTCGCCGGATTACATCCAGCCACACCTACCGCTACTAAGGCAGCTAACATAACTTTCAAACCTTTTTTCATTTTCTGCCGTCCTTTCTATATATCCATGGTGCTGTTATTCTTGCCATAAACTCTACGATAAAATACAGGCATAATGTCACTATAACGATGATTGCTGCAACACCAAATACTCGGGCAGTCAAAAAGGATTTTGTAGCCCTCGTAAGCATAACGCCTAATCCTTCACTTGCACCGAGCCATTCTCCGATAATTGCCCCCATTACGCTATATGTAACTGCAATTTTTAAACCGGAGAAAAAGTATGGAAGCACTGCTGGAAATTTTACTTTCTGGTAAACTTGCCATTTTGTCGCCTTCATTGTTTGTAACAGCTTCAACATGTTTTTATCTACTGTTTGAAAACCTTCTAAAATACTAAGCGCAATTGGGAAGAAACAAACGAGTATTACGACCATTACTTTCGGCAACATCCCATATCCAAACCAAATAATAAATAGCGGTGCAAGTACAACAATTGGAATTGTTTGCGAAATAACGAGCAATGGATTTATTAAAATACGAAATAAAGGTATAACGTCCATAATAATTGCGATGCTCGTCCCCAATAAAATTGCAAAGAATAGTCCAATTATAACTTCCTGCAGTGTTTGCATCGTATTTGGTAATAGTAAATCTTTCATCCCAATTAATTCTTGAACAATGGCAGAAGGCTTTGGTAAAATCCACGGTTCGATTTTAAATAATGAAACAGATCCTTCCCATATCGCAATGAGAAGGATAAGCCAAATAGTTGTAATAAGTTTAGATTGCTTCTGGTTTTGCATATTCATCACGGTACTTCCAAACCTTTTCATCTATCGTTACACCAGTGCTTGGACGATAATGGATTTTAATAGAAGTAATCACTTCTTCTGCTCCAGCATCGACGCAAGCTTGTTGCGCACGTTTAACGACATCAAGAAGTACATCTAATTCTCCTTCCAAAGTTGTTTCCATTGCCCCTACTTCATAACGAACTCCCGATTGTTGCACAACTTCAATTGCTTTATCGACAACAGAATATACATCTTTCGTTTTCGCTTGTGGTACTACTGAAAATGACATTGTAACTTGTTGTGACATAATAAAATCCCCCTTATAAAATTAGATTTCAAAAATAAGAAAAGGCTTTCCTACTGCGTAGGAAAGCCTTGTATGCAAGTTATTATAGAATAACATATGCTACATCACTTTAAGTAACTCCCTACGCTGGCATTATCCAGATCAGGTTGAGGGTCGATGTTTACTTACATCCTCTCAGCCAATTGGCTCCCCGGTCCTTAATTCGTTTTCATTGTAGCATGATTTATTTTATTGAACAAACAAAAGCATGCATAATCATTTCATTATTTTTGGAAAATATCCAACTTTTTCACCATGAGCTAATAACTGCTGTATAAATTCTTTATTGATTGCTGGTACTATCAATTCTTTTTTCTTAATCCATTCATTCGTTCTACGCGTACCCATTACAATTTCAGATTGCTGCGCTCCATCTCCTGCAACTTGAGAAGCAATTAACTCTGCTATTACTTCATTTTCCTTCGCTAATTCAAGTCCGGTATTTACATATTCTGAAAGTGGAACCATTTTAAGATTGTATCCACACTCTCCAATTAACTGTATAAATTGTTCAAACTCAATTTGATGTGGATGACAAATATGTAACGTCTCTCCTACAATTTGCGAATCTTTTAAATACGATACAATTGATTTACTAGCAAAATCAATTGGTGTGAAATCAACTTTCCACTTCACATTTGGTGCTTTCCCAATTAATAGCATTGTTTTAATAAGACGATAAAATGCGTTTCCTTCAATATTTTGTTGGAACGAACCTGTTTCTGAATGACATGCTAAATTACCTGCACGATAAATATTTCCGCGCAAACCATTTTTCATTGCTTCACGAACAATGTTTTCCGCTTGTAGTTTACTATTTGAATATACATTCTCTAAGTCTACACTGTAATTAAAATCACCAGTTTTCATGTATGTATCCCATTGATCTACCGCTAATTCTAACGGGATACCAATTGTAGAAATAAATTGGAATGTAGCACCTTTCTCCGCTAATGCTAGCATACGGCTAGTTCCTTGGACATTTATATTTTCAAATTGTTTTACATCTCCAAAATGTCTTACATCTGCACCGCAATGAATTATCGTATCCATCTTAGAACTGATGAACATAAATTCTTCTTCGCTCATCCCAAGATACTCTTCCCCCAGATCACCAGCTACGGCCTGTATACGCTGTAACCATTCTTCACATATATCACTAAAGTAGCCTGTTAATGTATCTATAATTCTTTGTTGCACATCTTTGGTTGGTCTTACTAAACAATAAATAGTAGCAGATGTATCTCTCAACAATTCATATAATATGTGTGATCCTAAATAACCAGTAGCTCCTGTTAAAAAGACATTTAAAATCTGGGTTTCTTCCAAAACGTTTGCATACGTAATAGTATCTGGTTCGTGAATCACTTTATATTCACGAAATACTTCTTCTTTCTCTACTTTTACTTCTCGCTCAATTCGAGCTAATCCATATATCGTTCTTTCTTTAAAGAAATCTTGAATTGTTAAATGTGAAAAATCTTCTTTTAACAACGTTAAGACTCGTAATACTTTTAATGAATGTCCACCAATTGTAAAGAAATCATCATGCACTCCAACTTTTGAAATTCCTAATACTTCCGCCCAAGCGCGCGCTATTTGTCTCTCTGCTTTATTAGAAGGTGCAACATATTCTTGTAGACGAACCGATTCATACTTTTCTTCTAACTGAGCTAACTTCTTAACATCAATCTTTTTATTAGGTGTAAGTGGTAATTCATTAATATAAATTAGTTTAGATGGCACCATATAATCTGGTAATTGCTCTTGTAACTGATAAACTAATTCTGGTATTTCTTTTTTATTTAAAGTTGTATAGAACGCGATTAAATATTGGCTACCTTCCTTACTCTTCTTAGCAAAAACAGCATTTTCTTTTATATTATGATTTTGAGAAATTTTACTTTGGATTTCTCCTAGTTCAATACGATGTCCTCTAATCTTTACTTGATCATCTTTCCGATGTAAAAATTCTATATTTCCATCCTCTAATAACTTAACAATATCACCTGTTTTATATATATTAACTATAGGATTAAAAGGGTTCTGAATAAAAGCTTCAATTGTTTTATTAGGCTTATTAAAATACCCTTTTGCTAATCCTACTGAATCAATATATAATTCACCAGGTACACCAATTGGACAAAGATTCATATTCTCATCCAAAATCATAACTTGATAATTAGCACATGGTTTACCAATGGGAATACTCGCAACATCCTCATTTAACTGACTAGGTATTTTATAGGTTGTCGTCACTACAGTACATTCTGTCGGTCCGTATACATTATGAATTTCAACATTTGTACCTATTCTTTCTCTCCACAATTTAATAACCTCTACAGGCAACATTTCACCGCCAATCGCAATTCTTTTTAGGGAAGCTAGCTTATATATATCTTCTTCTGCTAAATAAGTTGCTACTTGTCGAACAAAAATTGTTGCTAACGCCAAGATCGAAGTTGCTTTCACTTTATAGATTGCATTTGCAAATGCTTCTACAGACAATCGCTCTTCCTCTAATAATACATACAAGTTTCCTCCGCAGAATAAAGAAGCAAATGACTCCCATACAGAAGCATCGAAACTAAAAGAAGGAAATTGGGCAAATACATCCTCTTCTGTCAATTCATATTGCTTTTGCATCCAAGTGTACAGATTAACAACCCCTCTATGTGCTAACATCGTTCCCTTTGGATTCCCTGTTGAACCAGACGTATAAATCATATAAGCTACATCATCACAATGAATAGACAACTTTACATCTATATCTTCACAAGTTTCACTATCATACATTGAAACTGTTTGAACCCCATCACATGTTATAGGCGTCTCTTTCATCAATATAACTTTCGCTTGGCTATCTTGAATAATGTACTGTATTCTACTTTCCGGATAATCTGGATCAATCGGAACATACGCTGCACCAGCTTTTAATATAGCTACCATACTTACTACTGTGTCTATGCTACGTTTCATAAATATTCCAACATAGTCTCCTAATTGGACGCCATTTTTAATTAACATATGAGCTATTTGATTACTTTTTTTATTTAGCTCCTCATAAGTTAAAATACCTTCCCTTGAAGATAAAGCTATACGATTTGGAAATTGAGTAACAGTATTATAGAACATATCGACGATACTTTTCTCAGGATATACTGCTGTCGTATCATTCACTTGACTATAAAGTGCCATCTCGGCCTCTGTAATAATATTAAAATTCTTTATATAATTATTCTTATTTTGTGATGTACCAATTAAAACACCTTGTATTTGTTGTGCATAACGAGTAATCGTTGTTTCCTTCCAATTAACACTATTAAATATTATTTCTACACTTTGCATATTTTTACTAAATACAAATTGTAATGTATTCGTGTCTTGTAGCTCATAATATGTTTCACCAATAATAATAGGTGACATTTCATATAATGTATTACCGTTTTGAAACTCTTCTATTTCTTCCTCATTCATTTCTTTAATTTGTTCCAGTTGCTCTTCAATCTGTAAATTCAAACTTTCATAGGAGAGAAAATTAGAAACTTCAATAGTAATCGGAAATAAACTTCCTCTTACATGATAAAGCACGACAATATGTTTTTCTTTAGAAATATGATATAACCACGTTGCAGTCGCTCCTATTAAATCTACAATATGAGTCAAATTTGGAAATAGTTCAGTTTTCCTTTTTATCCTAAGTTCCGTTCCTTGCACATCTTTAGGTATTTTAATACTTCCTTCTACTTTCCCTAAAAATTCTTTTACCATCTCATTATAAGAAATTGCTAATTTCATATTTATGTAAATTCCTCTCTTAAATATAATAAAGGTGTGAAAATTCACACCTTTTTCATCCCTTATTAACGGGCAGATTCGTTCAATTCATAATCAGTAGCGGAGATATCCCCTTTGATTAGAATTGAACTTTCTCCTTATTCGCTTTTAAACTCACCAATAAGCTCTTGTAATTCCTGAGAAAGCCAACTTAAAGAAGTCGCTAATTCTGCAATATCTTGTACTGATATTTCTTGCTCTTTCATGCTTTCTTCAACATTACTACTGCTGTTGGCATAAGTGTTTGCAATATGTGATAATTCATTTACGACTTGAACGATATTCTGGCTATTTTGTAAAATGTCACTCGAATTACCCGAAACAGCTTTTACTTGATCTGTAACAGATTGCGCTGATTTGGAGATTTTTTCAAAGAAATTCCCACTACTTTGAACAAGTGAAATTCCAGTTTCTACTTCTTTTGAACCTTTTTGCATTGAAACTACAGCATCTTCTGTCTCAGCTTGTGTTTCACCAATTAATTTCGCTATATCTTTAGCAGACGCTTCCGTTTGTTCTGCTAATTTTCGTACTTCATCAGCAACAACTGCAAACCCTCTCCCCGCTGCTCCAGCACGTGAAGCCTCAATAGAAGCATTTAAAGCTAATAAATTTGTTTGATTTGAAATACCTGTAATTACAGTTACGATATCACTAATTTCTTTTGACCTTGTTTCTAACGAATAAATGATGGAAGATAAATCTTGTACTGCATTTTGAATTAAACTCATTTGATTAATAATTTGTCCAATCACTTCATTACCTTCAATTGAATGTTGCTCCATACCTTCAGAAGCAACCGCAACTTGTTTCGCAGCCCCAGTTATCTCTTCTACCTTATCTTCCATTCCATGTACAATCCCTAAACATTGTTGTACTGAAGTTTTTTGAGACTGTGCCCCTACTCTTAAACCTTCAATAGAACTTGCAATCTCTTGAACTGCCATGCTGTTTTCCTCTGTACTCGCCGACAATTCTTGTGAAGAAGAAGAAACTTGCTCAGCAGTTTGCCTTACTTTATCTATAATCCCTTTAAACTTTTCAATCGTGTTATTGAAATAAACATTAATAATTCCAATATCATCTGGTCTTTCTTTTAATTTAATACTCAAGTCACCTTCACCAATTTTACGTAACCCTTCTCGTAAATCTTTTAATGGCGCTAATGAGTGACGCACGATAAAGAATTGAGTAATAGTCGCAATCGCTAATGAAATAATGATAAAGAGTAAGCCCTGTATCATAAACTTCTCTTTTGTAATAGGAACAATGGAAGCATCTAAGTCAGCCGCAATAATTGCAACAATATTGTTTTCTCCATCTGTAATTGGTTCTAATATTGTCACCCACGAACCTATTTCATCTTCATATACTTCTGTCATTTGGGCCTTTTTCGTATCAATGACTTTATCGTATGCCTTCATCCAATGAGCGGGTTGTTCATAATAATCTCCCGGCTTTATAGGGAACGCTTTTGTTAACTCTGTAGTCAAACCAACGAGTTGTAATTCTCGCTTTTCATTCGGCTTTGCTCCTGTAACATACGTTTGTCCAACACTTTTCAATTCTTTTGACACTTCATCTAATTTCTCTGTTAACTTTTCTTTTTTCACTTTTTCGGCTGTAGGATCTTTCGCCATGTCTCTAACTAATTCTACATCCAATTTTTTCAATACTATTTCTCCTGTTTCAATAGACTGCCTTTCAAATAAAGACATCATACTATTTTGAAACATGTTGAAACTTAGTGCACCCATACTTCCAACAAGTGTCAAAATAACTAATACGGTTAATAAGACGTTCTTTTGAAGGAACGATAACTTATGCCAATATTTTTTCATTAATATCCACCTTCCTTAATTAACATAAACAAAAAAACAAAATATATGAATATTTTGTTTGAAAATGTTTCTCAATATGTTCGAGAATAAAAAAAAGCCAATGTAAAAGCATTGGCCAAGACCAACCCTATCCGTCCGGTAACTGGCTAGCGTAGCCTTTCGACCTTAGCTCCTGTAGTTTTGCGTCCTCATGTTTCCATCAGTTTGCCTTTCTCGCTGAACGAGTTGAACGATATGGGAGTTCTATGAGAATTAATTTATTCTCTTTCAAAGATTACAACATATAAATCAAAATGTCTACTTATTTAGAGATATAAATACAAATTTTTAATGCATTGCTTTTTCAAAATAATTTCAAAAAGTACGTGAATGTTACTTTTTTTGTGTTATATAATAAAAAATGTATAAACAACAAGGATTTCTTCGGGTATTTATTTAATTTTCATTCAAATTAAACTATTCGAATATATCTTAACTAATGAATTTCGGAGGTAGTTTATCATGTTTTGGCTACAATTTCTTACCTTGTTACTCTGTATTTTTATTGGTGCACGCCTAGGCGGAGTTGGTTTAGGAGTAATGGGTGGAGTTGGTATGGCAATACTCGTTTTTGTCTTCCACTTACAACCAACCGCGCCTCCTATCGATGTAATGCTTATGATTTTGGCAGTAATTACAGCCGCTGGTGCTTTGCAAGCTGCTGGAGGAATGGACTATCTTGTTCATCTAGCTGAAAAAGCATTGCGAAAAAATCCAAAGCGTATTACTTTTTTTGCTCCAATTGTTACTTATTTATTCACACTATGTGCAGGTACTGGTCACGTTGCCTATTCTGTACTTCCTGTTATTGCAGAAGTCTCTCGTGAATCAGGGATTAGACCGGAACGCCCAATGTCGATTGCCGTAATCGCTTCTCAGCAAGCAATTACAGCTAGTCCAATTTCAGCTGCCACAGTTGCTCTTTTAGCAATGTTAGCTGACTATAAAATCACTTTATTAGATATTTTAAAAGTGAGTATTCCTTCTACTTTCATTGCTTGTATGTTAGCAGCATTCGTTGCTAGTAAGATGGGAAAAGAATTAAATGAAGACCCTGAATACTTAAAACGATTAAAAGAAGGAATGATTCCTAAGCTTGAAGAGAAAAAAGAATTTGTAGGTGTAAAGGGCGCAAAATTATCAGTTATCCTTTTCCTTGTAGGAACCTTCCTTGTTGTACTTCTTGGTTCATTTGAAGCACTTCGTCCAGGATGGATAGTTGATGGGAAGTTAGCCCGTCTTTCCATGCCGAACACAATTGAGATGGTTATGTTAACTATCGCGGCTCTTATTATTATTTTCTGTAAACCAAATGTAGAAAGCATTGTGTCTGGTAACGTCTTTAAAGCAGGAGCAACAGCAGTTGTTGCAATTTTCGGTATCGCTTGGATGGGAGATACTTTCTTTAATGGAAACTTAAATATGATTCAAGGATCTATTCAGCATTTAGTAACAAGTGCGCCTTGGCTATTTGCCATCGCACTATTCATTCTATCTATTTTACTGTACAGCCAAGCAGCAACAGTACGTGCCTTAATGCCACTTGGACTATCCCTTGGTATTCCACCAGCGCTACTGATTGCGATGTTCCCTGCAGTAAATGGATATTTCTTCATTCCGAACTATGGAACAATCGTTGCTGCCATTAACTTTGACCGTACCGGTACAACAGGTATTGGTAAATACGTATTAAATCATAGCTTTATGATTCCAGGCTTAATTGCAACATTTACTTCTATCGGAATTGGAATGCTTTTAATTTCTATTATGTTTTAAAGAAAAAGCACAAACCCTTATTTAAAAAGGTTTGTGCTTTTTTAATCAAACGTTTGTTTAAAATTTGGGGCAGTCCATTTCTCCATGTAGCACTTAAAATACTACACGTCCTTCCCTACAAACTTCTCTTTACTTCTTCAGCTAATTTTCTCGTACTTTCATACGCAGATTCAGCTAAACTAATTGCTGAAATAACTGAAACACCGTCCGCACCCGCTTCTATAACTGCTGCTGTATTTTCAATTGTAATCCCACCAATACCAACGATTGGCACTGTAATTCCTTGTTCTCTAAAATAAGCTAATCCTTTCGTTCCTTGAACCGCTTTCGTATCTTTTTTCGTACTCGTTGTGAAAATAGGTCCAACGCCTAAATAATCTGCTCCATTTTCGATTGCAAAGCGTGCTTCTTCAATTGTATGAGCAGATACACCGATAATTTTATCTCCCATTTTTTCACGAACAGATGTAATTCCTTCATCATCTTGTCCTACATGAACACCATCTGCATCTAATTCAATGGCTAATTCTACATCATCATTTACAATGAAAGGAACACTATATTCCTTACAAAGCGTCTGCAATTCTTTTGCAAAGCGCACTCTATCTCCTCCGATTAAAGAACCTTCCCCCTTCTCGCGAAACTGAAAAAGTGTCACTCCACCATCTAATGCTTCTTTCAATACAGCTAAAGGATCCCTCGTGCAGTTATTACTTCCCATAATAAAATACACTTGTAATAACTTAGACATCTTCTTTGTTTCAATGCGCATCATGTGTTTCATCCCCCTTACTCTAACTCCTCAATCTTTCCATACTTCTCAATCTTTCCATACTTCTCAATATCACCAGCAGTAGTATTCGCTAACTGATTTAAAAATTCAATTTGGAAACTACCAGGTCCCTTTTCCACGGTCTTAGCAGCTGCCAGTTCCGAAGCTACACCATAAAACGTTAATGCTGCTACTGCTGCTTTTACATAATCTTTTTCCACTGCTACAAATGCTCCTATTACAGACGTTAGTAAACAACCTGTTCCCGTAACTTTCGTTAAAATAGGGTGACCGTTTCGAATAACAATAGTTCTCTCTCCATCTGTAACAACATCTTCTTTTCCAGTAATAACCGCAACTGTATTTAATTCGTCTGCTGCCTGCCTTGCAATACTTACAACATTGCCATTTCCAGTACCAGCGTCTACCCCTTTAATTTCCCATTTCTCATTAATAACGTTTGCTATTTCAGCCGCATTGCCGCGGATAATTGCTAAATCTATTTCGGCTGGAATATGTCTCGCAACTTCTGTTCGATACGAAGTTGCTCCTGCACCAACTGGATCAAATAGTACTGGCACATTGTTCACATTTGCTGATTTACCAGCAAGTAACATCGCTTCTACTTCCTCAGGACGAAGTGTTCCCATATTTAATACTAACGCTCCAGCAATGCTAGCCATTTCTGCTACTTCTTCTTTTGCATACGCCATTACAGGCGATGCCCCAAGTGCCAACAAACCGTTAGCAGTAAAATTTGTTACAACAACATTTGTAATATTATGAACAAGCGGATTAGATTCTCTCACCAAATCCACTACTTTACTAATTTCTTTCATATTCATCCTTTTCATCTCCTAACTATAATGATGGGAGATACACAAAAAGACACTTTGCGCGTACGCAAAGTGCCTGAACATGTGCTTTTACACTCTCCCTACGCTGGCATTATCCAACAGGTTCAAATGGTCAATGACGGACTAGTAGCCATACTCTCAGTTTGTATCCACAAACTCCCATGTGTTTCTTATTCATCTACTTCAAAGTCTACTCTTATTCTAGTAAAATAACAAGTTCTTTACTTTTCTATTTAATATAGAAGCAACTGATAAAGTGAAACTTTAATCAGTTGGGATTTTGTTCACTCCATTAAAAACAGCTCAAATATGGAGCGAAACTGAATCTCAAGAAGATGTATGCTATATTTAACTTATGGAAATTTGAAAGGATGTTTTTAATATGTCAAAAAGCGTTGTAATCGCTGAAAAACCTTCCGTTGCACGAGATATTGCTCGTGTACTGAAGTGTGATAAAAAAGGAAACGGCTATCTTGAGGGTAATAAATATATTGTAACTTGGGCTTTAGGTCATCTCGTTACATTAGCAGATCCAGAAAGTTATGATGTGAAATATAAAAAGTGGAATTTAGAAGATTTACCGATGCTACCTGAGCGATTAAAATTAACGGTTATTAAACAAACTGGTAAACAATTTAATGCTGTAAAAAGTCAGCTACTTAGAAAAGATGTAAATGAAATTATTGTAGCAACAGACGCTGGACGTGAAGGGGAATTAGTCGCACGCTGGATTATCGATAAAGTTAAGCTAAATAAACCAATCAAACGTTTATGGATTTCTTCTGTAACCGATAAAGCAATTAAAGATGGTTTTGCAAATTTAAAACCAGGTAAAGCCTATGACAATTTATACGCTTCAGCAGTTGCGCGTTCAGAAGCTGACTGGTATATCGGTCTTAATGCAACTCGCGCTTTAACAACTCGCTTTAATGCCCAGTTAAATTGCGGCCGTGTACAAACTCCTACTGTTGCTATGATCGCTAGTCGTGAGGATGAAATAAAGAACTTCAAAGCACAAACTTACTACGGCATCGAAGCTCAAACAATGGAGAAACTCAAACTTACTTGGCAAGATACAAATGGCAATAGCCGTAGTTTTAATAAAGAAAAAATTGATGGTATTGTAAAAAGTTTAGATAAACAAAATGCTACCGTTGTGGAAATTGATAAGAAACAGAAGAAGTCATTCTCTCCTGGTCTTTATGATTTAACTGAATTGCAACGTGATGCAAATAAAAAGTTCGGTTACTCTGCTAAAGAAACATTAAATATTATGCAGAAATTGTATGAACAGCATAAAGTGCTAACGTACCCTCGTACAGATTCACGCTACATTTCATCTGATATCGTTGGAACACTTCCAGAACGTCTAAAAGCATGTGGTGTTGGAGAATACCGTCCCTTCGCACATAAAGTATTACAAAAGCCTATCAAACCTAACAAATCATTTGTTGATGATAGTAAAGTAAGCGATCATCATGCGATTATTCCAACAGAAGGATACGTTAACTTCTCAGCATTCACAGATAAAGAACGCAAAATTTATGATTTAGTTGTAAAACGTTTCTTAGCTGTTTTATTCCCAGCATTCGAATACGAGCAACTAACATTACGTACCAAAGTTGGTAGTGAAACGTTCATTGCACGCGGAAAAACGATTTTACATGCTGGTTGGAAGGAAGTATACGAAAATCGATTTGAAGACGATGATGTAACTGATGACGTAAAAGAGCAGCTTCTGCCTCACATTGAAAAGGGCGATACATTAACTGTAAAGTTACTTATGCAAACATCAGGCCAAACGAAAGCACCTGCACGCTTTAATGAAGCAACTTTACTTTCAGCAATGGAGAATCCTACAAAATATATGGATACGCAAAATAAACAACTCGCTGATACATTAAAATCGACTGGTGGATTAGGTACTGTAGCAACGCGTGCTGATATTATCGACAAGCTATTCAATTCGTTCTTAATTGAAAAACGTGGCAAAGATATTCATATTACTTCAAAAGGCCGTCAGTTACTTGATTTAGTACCAGAAGAGTTAAAATCCCCTACACTAACTGGTGAATGGGAACAAAAACTTGAGGCTATCGCAAAAGGTAAGCTGAAAAAAGAAGTATTCATTTCTGAAATGAAGAACTATACGAAAGAAATTGTTTCTGAAATTAAATCGAGTGATAAAAAATATAAACATGACAACATTTCAACGAAGTCTTGTCCAGACTGCGGTAAACCAATGCTAGAAGTAAACGGCAAAAAGGGAAAAATGCTCGTATGCCAAGATCGTGAATGTGGTCATCGTAAAAATGTATCTCGTACAACAAACGCTCGCTGTCCGCAATGTAAGAAGAAACTAGAATTACGTGGTGAAGGCGCTGGCCAAATTTTCGCATGTAAATGTGGCTATCGCGAAAAACTTTCTACATTCCAAGAAAGACGTAAAAAAGAATCTGGAAACAAAGCTGATAAGCGCGACGTTCAAAAATATATGAAACAACAGAACAAAGAGGAAGAACCATTAAACAACCCATTTGCGGAAGCATTAAAAAAATTAAAATTTGATTAAACAAAAAGGTTCCTACCACTATCGGTAGGAACCTTTTATTTTAATGAATGATTTTACTTCCTTTTGCATTCTCAACAAATTTTTCACTTGATTTGTTAATTGGTGTTTTCAGTAATAACGCAGCAACAATCATAACTACTACGAAAGCACTTAACACAAGTAAATCTCGCGTTACGATATCCCAAAGCATTCCGCCAACTGTTTCACGAATTGCGCTAATTGCGTATGTGAATGGTAAGAACGGATAAATCGCTTGGAAGAACGCTGGTGTCATTTGGATTGGGAATGTTCCGCCCGATCCTGCTACTTGTAGTACAAGTAAAATGATCGCCATCGATTTCCCAACGTTTCCGAAAATAGAAACGAGTGAGTATACAATACAAACGAAGACTCCACCAATAAATAAACTAAATAACACAAACCAGAACTTATCGACTACGTACGTACCGAGTAAGAATATATCTCCCATCGATACGATAAACGCTTGTGAAAGACCTATCGTTAAGAATGTTAATAAACGTCCGAAGTAAATTTCATGGCTCTTATAATTCGCGCCCTCTTCGTGTACTTCTACCGTTAATAATGAAACCATTAATAATGCGCCTACCCATAATGCAAGCACTGTATAGAATGGTGACATCGCTGAACCGTAGTTCGGCATCGCAAATAATTTATTCTCTTTTAAATTGACTGGATTCGCAAAGTAATCACTTTGCTTTTCAACATCGTTTTTCAATAAGCGTATGATGTCTTTTATATCTTCTTCAGATTCAAAATCACGAATTTTATTTGCTAAGTCTTTAATCTTTTTCTCAGTCTCCGGCATTTCAGCTTTAATGTCTACTAATTTCTTTCTACCGTCTACTAAGCCTTTTGATGAATCTTCTAGTAATTTTTTAACATCTGGAAGCTTTTTGTCTGCATCATTTAAAATTTGAGTTGTATTTTTCGACATCTCTTTTGTACGAGCAATTGCTGTATTGAAATTAGGTACAATTTCTGAATCATACGTCGATAATACATCTGTTAATTGAGCTGATCCGCCCTTCGCAGCGTTGTTAATACTTTCAATTACATCTTTTGTAGGTTTCTGGCCATTGTTAAGAAGTGTAATTCCCTTATTCGTTGCCTCTACACCTTTTTGTAAGCTGCTTTTCGCTTTGTTTAATTTTGCGATTCCATTATTAAGGTTTTTATCACTATTTACATCCGCTAAAACCTTATTTGTACTTTCTAGAACTGGAATCATATCATCAATTAAACCGATTCCAGATTGGAATTGACCATTTAAGCTATTTAAAGCTACTTTCGTTGAATCTAAACCGTTAATACCTCTATTTTGTACATCTTCTTTTGCTTTCTGTAAATCTGCTTTTGCACCTTCAAGGCTATTTTTTGCTTTATCATAATCTGCTTTTGCATTATCATATATTTGATTCGCATCAGCTTTAGCTTGATCTACCGCGCTAACTGCCTTTTTATAATCAGCTACAAACGTTTCATTGTAATCTTTTTCAGCTCGATCGATTAAAGCATTTGTTTCATTTAATTTCTGATTAATTCCATCACGCACATCTTGTTTAACTTCCTGACCTGTGCTAATTAAATCGTTTAAACGTTTAAAACGATTATTTAAATCTTGTTGTCCATTCTTAATATCCGTTAAATGCTCTTTTCTTGTTTTAAAGAAATTTTGTCCAAACTCAGTTTGAGCCCCTTGCTCTAAACGAGCCATAACATCAATTACATAAGAAAGATTGTCAATATGCGTTTGAAGATTATTAGATATAGTCGAAATATTTTTCTTAGCTATCTCTGGATCAACGCTTCCATTTTGCAATCCATCCATAACACTTTGTGCATAAGCTGTTCCTGCACGTGATGAGCTTAGAACATTATTTACTGTTTGATTAATATTTTGTGCTATCCCTTTATACCCATCACTATTCAACTTAGAAAGATCCGGTCTCGCTGGGAATTCAGGTAATCCATTCATTCCAGACAAGTCAGGAATATTTAGTTCTACACCTGGATTCATTAAAAAGTCAGTAAATGCAGCTGCACTATCCATAACGCCTTTTGCTGCTACTAAATCATTTCTTATCGTTCCTGGAGCGTTTTTTAATGTTTGATCTTGTCTTGCAAAGAACTTATCTAAATTCGCCAACGCTTCCTGCCCATCATTTATTACACTCTCTACAACAGGTAAATCTTTCTGCGCTACTTTTACAACATCTTCTGCTCGAGTTGCATCATCTAATGCCTTATCCATGAGTGTATTCATTTCTGGGAACTGCGCTTCTAACTTAAATACAAGATCTTTTACTTTTTCGATACTTGGTAAATTTGTTTCTAAATCGATTCCAAGATCATTGAAAATTTTAAAAATCTCACCGTTTGCTGTTTTAACAAAGTTTTTACTAATTTCTTCTGTAATACCTGATGCACCTTTTGCTGTAATCTTCGGTGCAATCGCGTTTACTTTTTCATTCACATAGTAATCCAGTTCTGGTTTTTTAGGATTTTCATCCAGAACAGTTGCAATTTTTTCAGAGAAGTCTTTTGGAATCGTAATACTTGCATAATAATCCCCACGCTCAACTCCGTAAATTGCTTGTTTCTCATCTACAAATTTCCAGCCAAGATTTTTGTTTTTCTTAAGGGAGTCTACAATCTCTTTCCCGATATTAATATCTTTCCCTCTTAAATTAGAACCTGCATCTTGGTTAGAAACTGCAATGGGAACCTCTTTTGTATTTCCATACGGATCCCAAGAAGCTTTAATGTTAAACCATGCATATAACGATGGTAAAATCATTAATCCTAAAACAATAACAATTGCAGCCCAATGTTTGGCTACATTCCGTAAATCTGTCTTATAAATACGCCAAATCTGTTTCATAGAAGTTATCACCTAATTATATATTTTTCCTTCTTTAGAAAATGATACATGCATTTTGCAATTATATCACTTTCTACATCGTGTATTAACCAAAAACGTACTATTTTTTCCCATTAACTTTCACTTACTTTATTATATAACGAAGTGAGTCAAAGTATGAATACAAAATGACCAAATCGGTTTTACATTCAATAATAACAAATATATATGAAATGTCATAAAAAATACAAGTATTTTCTCTTGGAAATACTTGTATTCCTAAAAAAAATCCTCACAGCTTTTATTCTCTGTGAGGATTTCTTCTATTATATATCCAATTGAACCTCTACACCGAAATGATCTGAAATTACATTTCTGTTTGTACCATTAAAAATAACTTTTGAAGAATGAACTTTTTTACTTTGGTTACACAATATTAGATCGATTCGCAAATTATGTTTATTTTCATCCCAACCAGCAATCTCGCCTTGGACAGTCGTTCCTTCATCCTTCTCTATTGCTAATCCATATGTGTCATACAACCCTTTTTGCATCATATACTCATAACCTTCGCCTTCCAAGCGAGCATTGTTATTAAAATCCCCCATTAAGAAGGCGAGCTTATTGCTATCTACACGCCCCATCAAACGATTGATTTGACCTTTGAATGACTCTTCTTCATCATTCCACCAACCGAGATGGCAAGAGTAAAACGTTATATCTTTACCATTATAAGCAATTGTTGTACTTACAATTTTACGTGTTTTCCAATACGTTGTATCCTCGTTTTCTGAAATGAAGAACGTATCTTCTTTTATAATATTATGCTTCGTTATAATCGCTAATCCTTCTTCATACACGTCATAACCAATATGAGAGAAATCCCAAGTAATATTGTAATCTTTTACATGTAGTGCTTTTAACTCTTCTAATAGTAAAAGTCCAAAATTATCTTCTTTCTTGTTACCGCATACATTTTCAGCTTGTATGGACTGACTTACTTCTTGCAATGCGATGACATCGTACTCTTCTTCTTGAATTACTTTAGCAAGGTATTTTATCTTTTCTATTTGATTCTCTTCTTGCCAAGAATGACAGTTTAAAGTTAGCAATTTCATATTATTACGCACCTAACATATCTTGAATGTCTGACTTTAATACGTCAGCTTTCGGACCATATACTGCTTGTACACCTTTATCTTTTACAATAAGCCCTAAAGCACCATTTTGTTTCCACTGTGCTTCTGGTGCAACAACATCTAAGTCTTTTACTGTTACACGTAAGCGTGTCATACAAGCATCTACGTCAGCAATATTTTCTTTTCCACCTAATAAATCGATAACTTTTGTTGCTAATGAACCATCTTGTACATTTCCTGTTCCTTCTGATGCCTCATCTTCATTATCAATATAGTTACCTGCACGCCCTGGTGTTGGTAAGTTGAATTTTTTAATTAAGAAATTAAATAGTGTAAAGTTAAGACCGAAGAACACTAATGAAACAATAACAAAGTTGATTAAGTCTCTTGTTAAACCTGCGTTAACCATCATTGGTGTACGAGTAATTAACTCAATAAATCCGAATGCATGAACACGTAAGTTAATTAAATCAGCTAGTGCGAATGCAAGTCCTGTTGTAATAGCATATACAACATATAATACTGGAGCAATAAACATGAACATGAATTCAATTGGTTCTGTTACACCTGTTAAGAATACTGCTAATGCTGCTGATAAAAACATTGGTTTATATTTTGCACGCTTTTCTTTATCAACGTTACGGAACATCGCAAATGCAATCCCCATTAACGCTGCTGTTGAGCCGATAACTTGTCCAGCTTTGAAACGAGCTGGTACAACGTTATTTAATAAATCGTTATATGCCTTCGTATCTCCATTTGCTAATAAATTATTTAAATCTGTAATCCATGCAAGCCATAATGGATCTTGTCCTGCTACAACTTGTCCAACTTTTGAACCAGTTAGCATCGTATATGTTCCGCCTAGCTCTGTATAGTTCATCGGAATCGTTAACATATGGTGTAAACCAAATGGTAATAATAAACGCTCTAACGTTCCATATACAAACGGTGCAACAACTGGTGCACTATCTTTTGAAGCTGCAATCCAGCGACCAAATTCATTTAACCCACTTTGGATGAATGGCCATAGAAATGATAATACAATCGCAGTAACTGTAGACCAAAGAATTACAACGAATGGTACAAATCGTTTTCCATTAAAGAATGCTAATGCCTGTGGCAATTTATTATAGTTATAATATTTGTTATATAGATTAGCTCCTAAGAAACCTGTGATAATCCCCACGAAAACTCCCATGTTTAATGCTGGTGCACCAAGTACAGAAGTAAAGTAATCTTTTACAAGTAAATCTCCTGCTATTACTGAAGAAACTGTCGCTTTTGAATCCGCTAACATTTGAGCGTTTACGCCAAATATAGCTCCTGTAATTCGGTTTGTTAAGACGAATGCTAATAGCGCTGCAAATGCACCACCTGCACGATCCTTCGCCCAAGATCCCCCAATTGCTACTGCGAATAAGATGTGTAGATTTGTAATGATTGCCCAACCGATGTCTTCCATTACGCGAGCGATTGTATGAACTGCGTTAACATCCCCAGCAGACATACCAATTAACTTACCGATGGAAATCATTAAACCAGCTGCTGGCATTACGGCTACAACAACTAATAACGCTTTCCCGAACTTTTGCCAAAAATCAAAAGAAGTAATTTTCATCTGTTCTTCCTCCCCTTTATTTATAACAACATAATGATTTAAATTATAATTTCTGTTCCCTTTATGAAAACGATTCCTTATGTTACTTTATTTTTATCTTTACGCAACCGTTTTCATAAATCTATTTTAATAAAAGCGTTTTCACTTTGCAATAGAAATTTATTTTTTTTCATAAAAAAAGATGCTCAAAGAGCATCCTTTTTTATTATGAAATGCGATAAACCCTTGTTTCATAAGGTTTTAAAGCAATTGTTGTTACTTCTTCATGTTCTGCAACTTCATAGTTATTTAAAAGCAAACGTTTGCGTTCTAGTGCAAATGAACCCTCATTATACACAGCTTCCTCTTTTGAGATATTACTAATTACAATGACTTTTTCATCCTGTAACGTACGTGTATATGCATAAATTTGTGGATCGTCTTCTAAAAGTAAATCGTACGTACCATAGTTCAGTACATCGTGCTCTTTTTTCAGGGCAATCATTTTCTTATAGAAATTGAAAATAGACTTTTCTTCATTTTTTTGCTTCTCAACATTAATTTCTTTGTAATTTGGATTCATGCTAAACCAAGGTGTACTTGTTGTGAAACCAGCATTCATCTCATCATTCCACTGCATAGGTGTACGTGAATTATCGCGGCAAGAAGCCCATACAATCTCCATCATATCTTGATGTGGTACGCCCTCTGCAATTTTCTCGCGATATAAATTTTTAATTGCTACATCATCGTAATCTTCAATATTTGGTAACTGAACATTTGTCATACCAATTTCTTGTCCTTGATAAATAAACGGTGTACCGTGCATAAAGAAATACATCGCTCCTAGAGCTGTTGCACTTTCACGCCAATATTGTTTGTCATCTCCCCATGTTGAAACGATACGTGGTTTATCGTGATTCTCAATATATAAAGCGTTCCATCCTTTATTTTCTAATCCTTTTTGCCATTTCGTTAATACTTTTTTCAATCCTACAACATCAAGGTCTTTCTTCTTCTCTGCATCCCATAAACTTAAATGTTCAAACTGGAATACCATATTGAACTTACCTTGCTCTTCTCCAACCCAAAGCTCAGCATCTTCAATCTTAACGCCATTTGCTTCACCAACAGTCATAATATCGTACTTAGAGAATGTATTTTCTTTTAGCTCTTCTAATAAAGGTTGAATACCTTTCACATTCATATGTTTATCAAAAGATGGCACATATTTTAACTCTTTTGGATTTGGCATATCCTTAAGGCCTTCTTCTTTTTTTATATGACTGATCGCATCAACGCGGAAACCATCAATACCTTTATCAAGCCACCAATTAACCGTATCATATAGTACTTCGCGAACTTCTTTATTCTCCCAGTTCAAATCTGGTTGTTTACGTGAGAATAGATGTAAATAATATTGTTCTGTTTCTTCATCATATTCCCATGCCGAACCATTAAAAATACTTTCCCAGTTGTTTGGCTCCGCACCATCTTTACCATCATGCCAAATATACCAATCACGCTTCGGATTATCTTTAGATGAACGTGATTCAATAAACCATGGATGTTCATCACTCGTATGATTAATAACTAAATCAATAATAAGCTTCATATCACGCTTATGAACTTCATCTAGTAAAGCATCAAAGTCTGCCATTGTACCAAACTCATCCATAATATCTTGATAATCACTAATATCATAACCATTATCATCATTAGGCGACTTATACATTGGACAAATCCAAATTACATCTATACCTAAGTCTTTTAAATAATCCAGTTTTGCAATAATACCTTGTAAATCTCCAATACCATCACCATTTGAATCCATAAAGCTTCGTGGATAAATTTGATAAGCAACTGCTTCTTTCCACCATGTCTTATTCATAGTCCTTCTCTCCTTTTGCATCCCATCAGAATTTTATGCAAACGTTTTCGTAACACTATCATAACAAAATATGAACAGTTTGCAACTGTTTTCATTGAACTCTATGTAGATTCTTTATTCTTATGCTTTATTTATTTCTCACAAAGGTAAATCTCATTCTCCACCTCTCCTTGTCCACGCGTATTACAGACATTTTTCATATATTAATAAAAAGCTCTGATTATTTTGGAAAGGAGTAAGAAATTGAAGCAAACAAAATTAACAGGTCGTATCGTTGTTCCCACAGATCCTGACTACGACGTAGCCCGAATGAATTTAAATTTAAGTATTCCAAAACTCCCTTGTATTATTGTTTTTTGTCAAAATAACAAGGATGTATGTAACGCCTTAAAATGGGCACGTGAACGTCATATACCATTTCGGTTAAGAAGTGGACGTCATAGCTATGAAAATTTCTCTCTTTTAAATAGAGGACTTATTATTGATGTGAGTGAAATGCATCGCATTACTGTTAATACAGAGAAATTAACAGCAACAATTGAGGCTGGTGCAAATCTTGGCACTGTTTATAAAGAACTTTGGAATTACGGTGTTACAATTCCTGCTGGTACAAGTGCAAGCGTTGGAATTGTTGGATTAGCACTTGGCGGTGGTATTGGTATGCTTTCACGCTTATTTGGATTAACATGTGATCAATTAATGGAAGTGGAAATGGTACAAGCGTGTGGAAAATTTGGTGCAAAACTCATTCGTGCAAATGAACAAGAAAACTCTAACCTTTTTTGGGCATGCCGTGGTGGCGGTGGTGGAAACTTCGGAATTATCACTTCCTTAACTTTTCGAGTCCACCCCGTAAAAAATGTATCAATTTTCTCAATTACATGGGAATGGGAAGACTTTATTGCTGCATTTCAAGCGTGGCAAAACTGGGCACCTTATATAGATGAACGTCTCACTTCATCGATCGAATTATTCGCCAAGCAACGAAATAAAATCGAAGCACAAGGCGAGTTTGTCGGTTCTCCCTCTGAACTCCATTCCCTATTATCCCCTCTTCTTGAAACTGGTAGCCCCTCTCTCTTTATAGAAGAAGTTCCTTATATAAAGGCTGTTGAATTTTTTAATGGCGGTAACATCCCTGAAAATTTCAAGCGCTCTGGTTCCTATGTCTATAAACCTATTTCCCTTAAAGGCATTCAAATCATGCAATCCTTTCTTTCTCATGCACCAAATAAAGATGCTAGTATTTGGCATCAATCGCTCATAGGTGCTGTTGAAAATATTTCGCCGAATGAAACGGCTTATTTTCATCGTAAAGCAATTATTGCTCAAGAATACATTACCTCTTGGAAATGCGATGATGAAGAAAATCGAAATATACGCTGGGTTAAAGGTTTACGAGAAAGCTTAGATCCTTATACACTAGGTGACTATGTGAACTGGCCCGATATCGACATTAAAAATTGGCAAACTAGTTATTATGGCTCTAACTTTCACAGATTACGTAAAGTAAAAACCATGTATGATCCTTGTGATGTTTTTCATTTCCAACAAAGTATTCCTCCTTTTCATACGTGAAAAAAGGGGATAACATAAAAAAATCATCCAATATACCGTTACCTCGCAGTATGTTGGATGATTCAAGTTGATTTTCTATATCGTTTCAAATTCTTGCTCCTACTCATAAACTTTTACTTACAGATTAATTGTATTTCGTATTATTTTCATGCAATGAATGTAATTTAATATTTGGTACTTTATCTTGTTCAATACCTCTATTATAAGAAACAGGAACTTGAAATTCAAATTGCTTTGTCTCATGTTTTTGTAAATAGACTGGTTTCGGTACTGGATAGCTTTTTGAATTCTCGTTTGCATTATCATATAAAACAACTTTTAATGCTTGTGAATGATTACGATAATTTTTTAAAGTAACAATGCACTTCGGTTGGATATTCTCTCCATTTTTCTCCATTCTACACTGGCTATCTTCTTTTTTATATTCTATTGCTTCTACCCCTGTTTTTCCTGCGTAATACCATGTTTTATTCAATGTCTGGAGGATTGTATTTAAAATAAACGGCATCATTACAATCAAAATACTAATGCCTACTACTTTTATCTTATTCATTTTTCTAAATGCACTAGACTCCTTTTTTCCTAGCCATTTTAAAAATAATATAAATGCAAGTACATGTAGTATGAAAGAAACAATCAATATATTTGAGACTTTATAATCCATATAAACATACGTATGTATCGGAACCTTATAGACATTGAATAGTTTTTCCCCAATTAATTCATTATCATTTGGAATTTTTAATAATAACAAAACCCCTATACTGTAACAAATAGCTACTAATCGATCATACTCAATACGAATCATTCTTTCTCCCCTTCACTTTGTTTTTTATTATCGATTTTAGCTATTATTACCATACTATACAATCTTTTTATAGAGGATAACGTAAAAAAGTTCCTTATAAATATATAAAGAACCTTATTAATATACATTATGAATTAAAAAATCAATATACAATTTTCACATAGAGATTTCTTCAAAATATGTTGGATTGTGTATTGTAATTTTTTTATCTAAAATTGTAACAATGCTATCATTTTTTAATTGTTTTAATACGCTGCTAACTGTCTCTCGAGATGTTCCAGATATTTTGGATATTTCAATTGTTGTAAGTGGACATGAAATTACAATCTTTTCCCCACTCTGTTCTCCTAAATCCTGCATTAAATAATTTAACGTTTGGATAACACGATCTTGTGCATTAGGAATTGTAATATTTTGCACTCGATTTTCATTCAATTTTAATATAGATGATAATTGCTGAACAACGTACATCAATTGCGTTCTGCTCGATTTTACCATATCTTCAAAGATTACCGTTGGAATATAATATACCTCCACATCCGTCATTGCTTCTGCTGTATAGTTATATCCTCTGTCTGTAAACATACCACCATAAGGAAAAATAGAATACCGCTTTACATAGTCATCGTATAATAAGTTCCCATTTTGATTAACCCGCTCTAACTTTACAAAACCATCTAACATGAAGTAAATTCTTTCCCTTGAATCCCCTTCTAAAAATAAAAATTGACCTTTTTTATAAGTTCGCCAATAAACAAACTCTGTTAAGCCTTTCAATTTTTTTTCTGTTAAATGAGCAAATAATTCGAACTGCTTTAAGTCTTTCACTACGTTCCGTCTATTCATAAAATTCCCTCTCTCTTGCTGTATGTTGGAGCGAAAAATCAAGAAAGCGTATTCAATTTGAATTTTATCATAATTAACTTATATATTCAGATTTCATCATGAAAACTTTATGAACAATGAGTACAAAAAATATTAATAAATAAAAAGAATGAAGTTATTAACCTCATTCTTTTTTTTACTATTAAGTAGCGTACATAATAATTTAAACATACATGCATACATTCTGTTTTGAAATAATAGTACCAGCTTTTTCTTCTAGTGCTTCATATACTTTTTCTAAAGACGTAATAATTGTTTTTCTTTTTGGATTTGTATTAACAAAATTAATAGCAGCTTCAATTTTTGGAAGCATGCTTCCCGCAGCAAATTGTTGTTCTTCAATATATTCTTCTAATTGATTCACTGTGACATGCTCTAATTTTTTTTGATTCGGTTGATTATAATTTACATACACATGATCAACTGCAGTTAAAATAACGAGCGTATCGGCATCTACTAATTCTGCTAATTTCTGCGCAGCGAAATCTTTATCGATAACCGCTTCAGTTCCTTTTAACCCTTCTTCGGAATCAATTACTGGAATTCCACCCCCGCCAACAGCTATCACTATGTTTCCATCTTCCACCAAAGAATTAATCACTTTATGTTCATGAATACTTACAGGCTTCGGTGATGGAACAACACGTCTCCATCCTCTACCAGCATCTTCTTTAAACACTGCTTTTGTTTCATCCATTAATCTTCTGGCCTCTTCTTCTGTATAAAAAGGACCAATTGGTTTAGTTGGATTTTTAAATGCCTCATCTTTTTTATCCACAACAACGCGCGTTATAACCGTTGCTACATCTTTTTGTATATTCCGTTTTTTTAATGCCTTTTCAATCGCATTTTCCATCCAATATCCAATCATCCCTTGGCTCATTGCCCCACAAGTATCTAATGGCATTGCAGGTGTCTTTTCCGTTTCTGCAGCTTTTTGCTGTAATAAAATATTCCCCACTTGTGGGCCATTTCCATGCGCAATTACTATATCCACATCATTTTCCATTATTTTCACAAGTTGTTCCGCTGTTTTTTCCAACGCTTCTTGCTGCGCTCCCGCAGTAGCTTCTCCAGACTGTATCGCATTTCCCCCTAGTGCAACTACAATTTTTCTTCGTGCCATATTTCAGCCCTCCAGTTCATTTCGCTTTCACAGCGCTTTATAAAGTAATACTGCCTGTAATTAATCCATAAATCGCAAAGAATGCTAAAGCACCAATTGCTACGGATGATGCTAATTCCACTCGAGTAAATATTTGCTTCGAACTCTTTTGCTTTTGAACATTGTAAAAAATAAAAATACCTGGCGCATATAAAGTCATTGTTAATAATAAATACTCTAAACCAGCTGCATAAACTAACCACACACCATAAATACTTGCTATCAAACCAATTATTATATTTTTATTTCGATCTACTTCTTCAGATTTTAAGCTATGCTTCAGTTGATAAAATGCTGAAAAAGCATATGGAATTAAAATGGCTGAAGATGCTAAAGAGAATGCAAAGTTATACGCCTGATCAGAAACGACGAATGTTAACAAGAATATTTGAATTAAACCATTTGTTATCCATAATGAATTTACTGGAGCCTTATTTTTATTTTCTTTTGCGAACCATTTTGGAAATACTCCATCTTTAGCGGCTAAATATGGAATTTCAGAAGCGAGCAAAGTCCAACCTAACCAAGCACCTAATACAGAGATGACCAAACCTAAATTTATAAAGATAGCACCCCATTTTCCAACAACACTTTCAAATAAATAAGCCATAGCTGGATTTTTCAAACCAGCAACATCTGCTTGCTGCATAAGTCCAAGAGACAATAATGTGATTAAAATGTAAATGATGAGTGTACCAATTAAGCCAATAACCGTTGCTTTCCCTACATCACTTCTATTTTTTGCTCGACTGGATAAAACAACAGCCCCTTCTACCCCAATAAATACCCATAGAGTTACAAGCATTGTACTTTTAACTTGGCTGCCAACTGCTCCCCATGAAAAAGAACTAGTTTGCCCCCAAAATCCATCTAAGAATGTATCAATATGAAACGCGAAGATTCCTATGACAATAAATACAAATACAGGTACTAATTTTGCGATTGTAGTTACTAAATTCACAAGTGCTGCTGATTGAACTCCACGTAAAATTAACATGTGAACACACCACAATAATACGCTTGCACCAATAATGGATTCTACATTTTGACCGCCTTCAAAGATCGGGAAGAAATATCCTAATGAAGAAAATAATAATGTACCGTAAGCTACATTCCCAAGCCAAGCAGATAGCCAGTATCCCCACGCACTATTAAATCCCATAAAATTACCAAATCCTGCTTTTGCATAGCTAAAAATACCACCATCTAAATCTGGCCGTTTTACAGTTAGATTTTGAAAAGATAATCCAAGTGCAATCATCCCAATTCCTGTTATAACCCAGCCAATAATAATGGCTCCAGCACCAGCACCTTTTGCCATATCACTCGCTAAATTAAAGGCTCCACCGCCAATCATAGACCCAACTACAAGAGCCGTTAGTGTAAACAACCCTAATTTCTTATCTTCACCCATTCCACTCACCTCTCTTTAATTGCAATAACAATACAAAAGCAATAGTGAATGATAGTGTCTAAAGGAGGAGAAAGAAGAAAGGAAGACTCCCTTTCTTCTTTACTCCATGTTTCCTAAAGTAGCTGCCATAACCGCTTTAATTGTATGCATTCTATTTTCAGCTTGATCAAATACTTTTGAATGTTTACTGCGGAATACTTCGTCAGTTACCTCCATTTCTTTCAACCCATATTTCTCGTAAACTTCTTCGCCATACATCGTTTCAACATCATGAAATGCAGGTAAACAATGTAAGAAAATCACGTTTTCATTCCCTGTTTCTTTAATCATTTTCATATTTACTTGATAAGGTCTCAATAACTCGACACGTTCAGCAAATTTTTCTTCTTCCCCCATAGACACCCATACATCTGTATAAATTACATCTGCATTCGCAACAGCTTCTTCCACATTACTTGTTATCATTACCTGTTCATTATATTTTTTTGCTAAATCAATTACTTCTTGTGCAGGCCATAAAGATTCTGGTGTGCAAATACGTACATCCATTCCAACGATTGCTCCACCAACTAGTAAGCTATTAGCAACATTATTTCGTCCATCTCCAACGTAAACGAGCTTCACATTTTTCAACTTCCCTACATGTTCTCTAATTGTTAATAAATCTGCTAGTGTTTGTGTTGGATGCCACATGTCTGTTAATCCATTCCAAACTGGCACACCAGAATTTTGTGCTAAAGATTCTACAGTCTCATGATTAAATCCACGAAACTCAATTCCGTCAAACATACGCCCTAACACTTTTGCTGTATCCTCTACGGATTCTTTTTTCCCAAGCTGAATATCACCTTTCCCTAAATATTCAGGATTCGCCCCTAAATCTGTACATGCTACTGTAAATGCACAGCGCGTACGAGTGGAGGTTTTTTCAAATAAGAGCGCTACATTCTTATCTTCTAAATAATGATGCGGGATACCATTTTTCTTTTTCTCTTTTAATTCTGCTGCCAAATCTAGAAAATATAACAATTCTTCTTGTGTAAAATCTTTTTCTGCTAGAAAGCTTCTTCCTTTTAAATTTGGTCTAGTCATTAACATACTTCATCCCTACTTTCTCCGTTATTTATACTAAATATCTTTACGAACAATTGGCATACTCATGCAACGTGGACCCCCACGACCACGAGATAATTCCGAACTTAGCACTTCAATTACTTCTATACCGTGCTCCCGTAATAACGTATTGGATACATAGTTGCGATCATATGTAACAACTACACCTGGTGCGATTGCTAATGTGTTCGAGCCATCATTCCATTGTTCACGAGCAGAAGCAATTACATCTCCTCCTCCACATGGAATAAGAACTAATTCACTTAAGCCTAATACCTCTTTTAATGCTTCCATTAAAGAAGTACGATGTGTAATTTTAAGAGTTTCCTCATCTGATCCTTTTTCTAAAATATAAATATTCATATTCCCTTTTGGCCCTTGAATGGCTGGATGAATTGTAAACTTGTCATAATCAACCATTGTAAATACTGTATCTAAATGCATAAATGCTCGGCATTTTGGAATTTCTATTGCTAACACTTTCTTAATTTTATTTTGTCGGCTAAAGAGATTTTTAGCTAAACGTTCAATTGCTTTAGCTGAAGTACGAGCAGACACTCCAATCGCAATTGTTTCTTCATTTAAAATTAGCTCGTCGCCACCTTCAATTGGAAATTTATAATCACGATCTAACCAGATTGGTACATTATGTTTTGCAAATCTTGGGTGATATTTAATGATGTACTCCATGAATAATGATTCACGTCTACGCGCTGGTTCTCTCATCTTATTTATCGTTAAGCCATCGCCCACGCTAGCTGCTGGATCACGAGTAAAATATAAATTAGGCATTGGATCTAAGTAAAACGGATAATGATCTTCCATTAATTCATATAAATGTGTCTTCTTACTTGTTTCAATTTCGTTTTTCCGTACACCGCCCATAATTTTTTGAATTAATTCTTCATTTGAAAAGGAAAGTAAATATTCTTTTAAAGTTTGATGTGCAACATTTACGTCAGCCTGTCCTTCTTTTAAAATACGATCAACAAATTCTTCTCGAAGTTTTTTATCTACTAACGCCTCAGCAGCTAGTTTTTCTAAATAAAGAACTTCAACACCCCGATTGCGTAACGTTTGTGCAAAATAATCATGCTCTTTTTGAATAATTGGTAAGTATGGAATATCGTCAAATAATAATTGTTGCAAATAATCTGGCGTCAAGTTTTCCACTTCTTTACCCGGTCGTTTTAATAAAACCGTTTGTAATTCCCCAATTTCTGAAGTAACATGTATCGGATGTTTCATTTGTTGTACCTCCTTTTAAATATGTTTGATGTCTTACAAGTACATAATAAATGCTCTGCACTTTTATCTTTGTGAAAGCATCCACATTATCATTGTGAAATATTAAACAAGTTATTTTTTTAAAATCATACGAATTTGTATTTTTATAACAAACTCTCTCGCTTTTTCAATAAAAAACACATATATTACGCATATATGTTGAATATTTAACTTCCGTATTTAAACAAAAATCCTGTTTTTAATTTTATTAAAAACAGGATTTTTGCATCTAAATAATTAAATTTAATCTTTCTTCTATAATCTCCCTATCTGATTTCGACTGTGAAATTATAAGGCATGTATCATTTCCACATATACATCCTATTTTTTCTTTCCAATCTAACTCATCAAATAAAACACCAATAACATGTGCATTACCAGGTAATGTTTTAATAACCATTAATTGATCTACACAATCAATTTTCACAACAACTTCTCGTAATTTTTTCTTTAACTTTATATCAGTTTGTAAATGCTCTTCTGAGAAAACTTTATATATCATTAATCCTTCTTGAGAAGGTACCTTCGTTAAGTTTAACTCACGAATATCGCGAGAAACCGTAGCTTGTGTTACTAATACATCTTTTTTTGCTAACAATTCTACTAATCTTTCTTGCTTATCTATTTCATACTCCTTTACAAATTGTTTAATTAACCGTTGTCTTTTTTCTTTTTTCATAAAAGACACCCCTTTTAATATTATAGCTCGCTATAATTTTCATCCGAAAGGGAGAGAAAAGAATGTTGCGGAAACGTTCATAGTTTAACTGTAAATATTAAATCAAACTAAATAAAAAAGAGAAGAACAGCATTCTGTTCTTCCTTTTACATTGAAAATCGTTCAATTGTTTGTTTCAAATCAGTTGCTTGCTTCTCTAAGTCCTTTAATAATTGATCGATTACTATCATATTTTTAGACTGTTGTAGCGTTACACGCGCCACTTCTTGCGAACCAGCTGACGTTTCTTCAGCAATTGCTGCTACAGCTTTTGTTTGTGCTCCTGTTTGATGAATGTGGCTCACTTGTTCATTCATATAACTACTAATTTGCTGAGTTGCATCGGCTACTTCCATAACACTTGATGACATTTCTTTTAAAATTAATTCCGTAGCTTCCCCACGTTTCGCCTCTTCTTTAGCTATTTTCACTTGTTCTGTCATTTTCATTGCAACTTGTTGTACTTCATCTTGCATATTCCGTAATAACTGAGATATGTTTCTTGCAGAATGATCACTTTCATCAGCAAGTTTACGTACTTCTTCCGCAACAACCGCAAAACCTCTTCCATGCTCTCCTGCGCGAGCTGCCTCAATAGAAGCATTTAGTGCTAATAAATTCGTTTGGCTAGCAATCGCACTCACAACAGACACAATATGTTCTACTTGTTTCATTCGTTCTTCTAACTTCTGTACATTTTGCATGGAATCTTCATTTTCTTTTGCCAATGTTTGAATACCTTGAATTAAAGACGTAAAGACACGAGTACTATGCCCTAAAGCTTGAACCATTTCTGAAGACAACGTATCAGACTGCTTCGCTTTTTCTTCTACTTCACTTGCAATAGACGTCGTTGTATCAACAGCAGAAACAATTGCTTGAATTGATGCTGCTGATTGCTCAGCGCCTGAAGAAATCTCTGCAAGAGTCTCAGATACACCTTGCGCTTGTCTCGTTGCTTCGCCTGTTTGTTTTCTAATCTGCTGTACTTGATTGTTTGTATAAGAAAATGTTGTATCAATATTTTTTACCATGCCCCTTAAGTTTCCTAACATCATATTAAATGCAACACTTAAAGATTTAATTTCATCATCTGTCTTCGGTAATGGAACATCTTCACGAATATCACCCTCAGCTGCTTTTCTTGCCGCTTCCTCTAACTTGCGAAGCGGTTTAATTAAAAATACGGCTGCTCCATATGCTAAAATTCCAGACCATACTACCCCTAATAACATAACGATAATATTATATACTGTTTGACTTACATAACTTTGAAAATAATCGTATATCACGTAAATAAAAAATATACTTGTTGAATATGTAATGAGAGCTAAAACTGTAGTGAATAGCATAAGTTGTGTACGTAATCCAAAAGAAAATGTTTTCCTTTCTTTTTCCATCTTCCCTTTCCCCCTTTTTATAAGCAATATAAATACTACCTATATATTATTATCCATATTTTCATTATAGAAGGATATAGGGATTTTAAAAATTATTATTTCTTTGAATATCAAATTGCACGAAAAAAATAAAGGATTCTGACAATTTATGACTAATAACAGAAATAAGGGGCAACATTTGTAAAATATATTTTTAACTGGGGGTTTTGTATGATTCAAGTTCGAAATCTAGTAAAATCATTCGGTTCACTTGATGTGTTAAAAGGAATTGATTTAGAAGTAAAAGAAAAAGAAGTTGTTGTTTTAATTGGTGCCAGTGGTTCTGGTAAAAGTACATTACTTCGCTGTCTTAACTTTTTAGAAATGTACGATGAAGGCGAAATTCACTTACAAGGTGAGCGAATTGATCCAAAGCATTCAAATTTAAATAAAGTCCGTGAAAATGTCGGTATGGTTTTTCAGCACTTTAACCTCTTTCCTCATATGACCTCACTAGAAAACATCATAGAAGCACCTATTCACGTAAAAAAATTAGAGAAAGCAAATGCAAAGGATATTGGAAATCAACTTCTCCAAAAAGTCGGCCTTCAAGATAAAGCGGATGTAACTCCTCATCTTCTTTCAGGTGGTCAAAAACAGCGCATTGCCATTGCACGAGCTCTTGCAATGAGCCCTAAGATTATGCTATTTGATGAGCCTACCTCAGCTTTAGACCCTGAACTTGTTGGAGAAGTATTGCAAGTTATGAAAGAACTTGCTGAAGAAGGGATGACAATGGTTATTGTTACTCATGAAATGAATTTCGCAAAAGATGTAGCTGATCGCGTCATCTTTATGGACGATGGAAAGATTGTAGAAGATGCTCCGCCAGCACAATTCTTTTCAGCTCCATCACATGAACGAGCAAAACAATTTTTACGCAACGTTTTATAATGTAACTTCTGTTTCAAACGAAAAGGAATATATTCATACGGTGCACAACTAATCATCCAAATAAAATATTTCAATAACATACTAAAAAACCATCCGTATGATCAATATATAGGAGGGGTTTTATGAAAAGAAAACTATTAACCATTGTTGCGAGCATTACACTATGTACATCCTTCATACTAGGAGCTTGTAGCAAAGAAAGCTCTACTACTTCATCAAATGGTGAAAAAGAATTTCGCTATGCGATGAGTGGATTATACAAACCTTTTAACTATAAAGAAAATGACGGCAAACTTGTCGGCTTTGATGTAGAAATCGGTGAAGCTCTTGCTAAAAAGATGAACATGAAGGCTACGCCAGTTACAAACCCATGGGAAACGCTAATTCAAGGTCTTCAAGCGAAGAAATATGATGTAATACTGGGTAGTATGGCAATTACAGAGGAGCGCTTAAAAGCTGTTAGTTTCTCAAATCCGTACTATCGCTCTGGCGCCCAAATTTTTGTGGCTAAAAAGAATACCGCTATCTCTTCTCCAGAAGATTTAAAAGGTAAGAAAATTGGTGTTGTAAAAGCTAGTACCTTTAAAAATCTTGTTGCAAAATATACAGATCAAATCACAGAATATGACAGTGATATTACTGCTCTTATGGACTTAGAGCCTGGGCGTGTTGATGCAGTAATTACGGATCAAATGGTTGGTCTACGTATGATAAAAGAAGGAAAATCGAATATAAAAGAAGCCGGAAAACCATTAAATCTTGATGAAATGGGAATTGCTATCCGCAAAGATGATAAAGAAATGGTTGAGCAAGTAAATAAAGCGTTAGATGAAATCATTAAAGATGGTACGTATGAAAAGATCAGTAAAAAATGGTTCGGGCGTAATATTCTTGGTGAAGAGGAAAAAACGAAGTAAGTAAGTTAGCCATTCAAAAGATTCATAAACAGTGCCCCACTGATTAAGTGTTCATTTTATGTGGGGCATTTCATTCTCTACTAAAATCTATACAATATGAGGTGAAACGCATGTTTGAAATTTTTATCTCTTCCTATCCCACACTCTTAAAAGCTACTATTGTCACATTACAATTAACATTAACTTCCCTAGTACTCGGTTCATTAATTGGATTATTATTCGCTTTCTTTCGAATCTCTAACAATAAAGTTTTAAATAGTATCGCTCATGTCTACATTGCTATTATTCGTGGTACACCTTTAATTGTTCAAATTGCCATTCTCTATTTTGGAATTACATCCGTTGTTGTTTTCACCCCTTTTTGGGCAGGAGCAATCGCTTTAGCAATTCATAACGGTGCATATATTACCGAAATTTTCCGTGGATCTATTCAATCCGTTGACCGGGGACAATTAGAAGCAGCTCGCTCTTTAGGCATGCCTTATCCTTTAGCTATGCGACGAATTATATTACCACAAGCATTTCGTCTGTCTCTTCCTCCTCTAGGAAACCAATTTATTATCGGATTAAAAGATTCTTCACTTGTTGCTTATGTAGGAATGTCCGAATTATGGGGATCAGGTTTATCAATTGCAGCAGGTAACTTCCAACAATTAGATACTTACATAATCGTTGGTGCATACTATCTCGTACTTGTTCTTCTATTTACTTATTTTGTTAATCTTTTAGAAAAACGATTACAACGAAAAGAAACTAACTCCGTCCAAGTGAGCAGAAAAAACAAGAAAGAAGTTTCTTTATAGCAAAAAAGCAAGCTCACTAAGAGCTTGCTTTTTTGCTATAAAATACATCTATTTTTACTGATTTACTTTTTTAATACTCTCTTTTTCTTCTATATGTTCCTCACGATATGAAATATTATGAGGATCTAGTCCATTTCCTAAAGAACCATAGAAATGCTCTCTATGCGGATCAACTAATTCACTTCCGTGATAATACACACGTGGTGTATTCCAAAGTGCTGCCAATGCTTTTGTCATCGGCATTTCGTGATAGCGTTCCGGCCACATTTCTTTAATCTTCTCTTTTACTAACGGATAGTATTTTGAACTCATAGCAGGAAACAGATGATGTTCTGTATGATATGAGAAGTTGAAATGTAAAACGTCTACCCAGCGCGGCACTGTTACTGATAAACAGTTTGCTAATGGATCATTTACTGGAACAATTGGATTTAAGCGGTGATTTGTTGCGATATATGCCATTACAATAAAGTTAGCAATTAACAACGGAATGACATATGCAAATAACCATTTTCCTGGTCCCATAATAAACAATAAACTAATCCAAACTGTCCAAGGTAAAAGAAGTTGAAGCCATACAGATTTTTGATTGGATGACTTAAATTCTTTTATAAAATGAAAGAACATTCGAGTCGAATGCAATGTAAATTGAATTGTTAGTGACAGAAAACTAAAGAATGAACGTACATGAAGGGGCATACGATATACCCAACTCAAAAACTTACTCTTCTTAAGTTTCTCAAGTGTCGGCCATGCATCTGGATCATTCTCTTCATGCTGTGTATGAACATGATGCGTTGCATTATGCCACTTTCTCCAAAGCTTTGGCCCTGTTGATAATGGCATAAATGCAATCGCGCCTAAGAAGTCACGAAGCCATGCCTTTCTTACAACAGTTCCATGTAAAATTTCATGCCCTAAAAATCCAAGTGAAGCAAAACATAATCCAAGAACAATTGCAATTCCTAGATTCGCCCACACATTCAATTCAAATACACCAATCGCTATTAACCCCGCCAATGCCACAAGCAAATAAGCCAGTCCACCAAATAAACGAGTAGGCACTGGTTTAAATGCTTTTTTCGGCAAATGTGGTGATACACGTGCTGCATACCACCCAAACGTATGAAGCTCCTTCATCCTTTTGCTCCTTTCTTATGCCGCGCCTTGCGCAACTTACATATATTAATTCTTGCTTCCAGATTGATTTTACTAGGTGATCCAAAAAGCATCTATTATAAGGAAAATATACTCACTCTATCGTCACTTATTTTTCGCTTTTATTATCAATGAAAAACATTTCTCTTTTTACTCTCTATCAACCTTTCCACATGATGAATCATAACAATAGAATTTCTATATTGTCAACACCTTTTATGACCTAGTAATAAAAGGTGGTTATATTTTTATAATCATACTTTATTTCACTAAAGAAAATGTATAGATTCCATAAGGATTTACCCAATATATATAGACATTTTCTTAAACGCCATAGACTCTATCTCATTCAATAACTCCCTATGTAATCAACAAAACTGAATCACTTGAATTTAGTTTTATATAAATCCTACTACTTCATAATGCCCCACCTAATTAATTATATTAAAATAATTTATAACCTCTTTTAATAAAAATAGACTACTTCTAAAACAACACACATGAATTTCATATAATATGGAAATATTAAAAGGAAAATTGTTCTAAAATCAGGAGGTTTCCGCAATGACAAGTGATACATTTCCACAACTGCCGCTATCTTATTGGATTGAATCTACTCAGTTTCCTACTTTCCCTCGTTTATCCGAAAATATAAAGACGAAAGTTGCTATTATCGGTGCTGGTATTACAGGTATTACTACTGCCTATTTACTTGCAAAAGAAGGCGTCGATGTTGTTTTAATTGATTCCGGCCGTATTTTAAACGGAACGACTGGGCATACAACAGCGAAAGTAACAGCACAACATGATCTTATTTATGATGAATTAATAAATCATTTCGGTGTAGAAAAGGCCCGGCTTTACTATGAATCAAATAATAAGGCTCTACAATTCATAAATAAAACTGTTCAAACATATAAAATCGACTGTAATTTCTCAAATGAAGATTCATATTTATATACAACTACTGATAACGGATTAAGAAATTTATCGAAAGAATATGAAGCTTATCAAAAATTAAATATACCTTGTGACTATGTTCAATCTCTATCGATTCCTATTCCAGTACAATCTGCGCTTGTAATGAAAAATCAAGCACACTTCCATCCCCTTCTTTATTTAAAAACACTTTTAGAAAAGTTTGTGGAGATGGGCGGAAAGGTCTATGAACAAACAACAGCTATGGATGTGGAAAAGGGCGATTATCCACAAATAATTACAAAAGAGGGCCATCATATCACTTGTGAATATGTCGTCTCTTGTTCACATTTTCCTTTTTATGATGCGAATAGCTTTTTCTTTACGCGAATGTACGCAGAACGCTCCTACGCTCTTGCAATAAAAGCAAAAACGGAGTATCCAGGTGGCATGTATTTAAGTATTGATGATCCAAAGCGCTCCTTACGCTATATAACAAACAATGGAGAAAAATTAATTTTGATTGGCGGAGAGAGTCATAAAACAGGTCAGGGAATAAATACAATGCTTCATTATGAAGCACTCTATTCTTTTGCTGAAGCCACTTTTGGAATAGATGAAGTTCCTTATAGATGGTCAGCACAAGATTTAATTACTCTAGATAAGCTTCCTTATATCGGACATATTAACGAAAGAAATCCAAATATATTTGTTGCAACTGGATATCGCAAATGGGGAATGACAACTGGAACTGCTGCCGCTCACCTACTGAAGGACTCCATCCTAAAAGTTCACAGTCCCTATAAAGAACTGTATGCACCATCACGCTTCCATGCAAATCCAGATATAAAAACGTTCCTCTCCCAAAACATTGATGTTGCGAAACATTTAATTGCAGGAAAGATTGAAACCGCATTACGTAAGCCAGAAGATCTCGAAGTTGGTGAAGGATCTGTCGTACATGTTAACGGTAAACGAGCAGGTGCTTATAAGGACAAAGAAGGAAAATTACATATCGTCGATACAACTTGTACACATCTCGGCTGTGAAGTTGAATGGAATAATGGTGATTGTACTTGGGATTGCCCTTGCCATGGTTCTCGTTTTTCAATTGAGGGAGACGTTCTTGAAGGCCCAGCAGATCAACCGTTAAAACGAGTTGATAATGAGTAAACAAATAAAGAAGTTCAACAAAATTACTGTTGAACTTCTTTATTTGTTATAAACCCTTTTCAGATAAAATTCGACACAAGGAGGAAAATATTAACATTAAATAAAATAATATATTCATCTACAAATTAAAAGGGGTGAATATTATGCAACCTTCAGCTCCACCTCATCTAGAATCTACAGAAACTATCTTTCCAAGCTCTATTACAAAACTTGTTGTTTTTATTTGTTGGCTAGCCATTTTAGCTGATGGATATGATTTAGGTATTTACGGTGCCGTTCTACCAAAGCTCCTAGAAGACAAAAGCTGGGCGCTATCACCAGCGCATGCTGGTACAATTGCAAGCTATGCTTTATTTGGGATGTTTATTGGGGCTATTCTAGTTGGAACGATTACAGATCTAATTGGGCGTAAATGGACGCTTATATGCTGTTTAGCACTTTTTTCTATCACAATGGGTTTAGCGGCTATCGCTCCTTCTCCTGAGTTATTTGGATTATCTCGATTTATAGGAGGAATCGGATTAGGCGGTGTTATCCCAACAGCTTCAGCACTTACTGTTGAATATTCACCAAAAAAAAGGCAATCTTTTATTTATGCTCTTATGTTTACTGGCTATCCTTTAGGTATCGTGTTAGGTGCTATTTTGTCCATGCTTATGTTAGAAGATTTCGGATGGAGAATTATGTTTGGTATCGGAATGATTCCACTACTCCTCATTCCTTTCATTATTCGCTATTTACCCGAGTCCATTCAATTTTTATTATCACGTAATCGCCAAGAAGAAGTGAACCAAATTCTTAATCGTTTTCAAATTGAATTTCATGTAAAAGATAAAACTCATCAAGACCCATCTACTATACGAAAGAAAAATGGATTTTTTACTTTATTCTCAAAAGAATACATAAAAGCAACGCTACTTTTTTGGATCACTTATATAATGGGAATGTTTTTAATATATGGTTTAAACACTTGGTTACCACAGATGATGCGCCAGGCAGGATATCCTCTTGGGTCTAGTCTGTCATTTCTACTTATGCTAAATATTACCGCAGCTATCGGCGCATTATTCGCTGGAGCAATTGCTGATCGTATAGGAGCAAAAATTATTATTAGCATCTCTTATCTTATGGCAGCCATATGTATCGGACTATTAACAATCAAACCATCTGTTACAATCATTTATCTTTTAATTGGCCTTGCTGGTATTGGATCAGTCGGTATTACTCAAATATTAAATGCATATGTAACACAATACTTCCCATCACATATCCGAGCTACCTCCTTAGGCTGGGGACTGGGGCTTGGCCGAGTTGGTGCAATTGCTGGCCCAATTCTCGTCGGTATTATTATGACAATGCAATATGACTTAGCATGGAATTTTTACTTATTCTCCTTTGCAGGTCTTATCGCAGCTATATCTGTTTTCTTCATTCCTACAAAATAAAAAGGGCACAAACTTACTTGTGCTCTTTTTCATATGCTTCAAACAACATATCTCGAAACAATGTATTTAAACTCTCAATATCGATTCCTGATCCCTTTTCAATTCCTTTTACATATTGCTGATAGTAATGAATTTGTTCTTCTAAAAATTGATTTAGCACCTTAATTTTCAATCCAACATCTAATTCAGTACCTGCTTTTTTCTTTATTAACAACTTTTCAATTTCATCTAATACGCTACGTTCTAATGATAATTCTGTAATCAATCGGTCAAATTCTACAGGAGGTAAAGTCGTTTTCTCTTCTAGCCACTTACAAGCTAAAATGGGACGTAATACATAAAAGTACTTTTTCAGCTTTACATTCTCACCTTGCAAAAATTCACGATAATTTTTCGACGCCATATGTAAATAATGATATATCGTTGCTTTTGGATTAAAATTCTTCTCACTCATCTGTTGAAGTAGTTCTGGAAAATTAGAGTTTTTCGAATAAAAAATTGGTGATCGAATCCACTCAAGTAAAGCAGGATTCGACTTCGCGAATAGTTGCAAAGACTTTTTAATATCCCAACCACTTATATCTAAATCATCACTAATTGGATATTCAATTACATCTCGTTTGTCATGAATTGATAAATACCATTCTACCGGATGTATATAAACAAACCTAACATCATAATCGCTATCTTTCGATGGAAAACCCCAAGCACGACTCCCTGATTCTACCGCAAATAAAATTTTCACATCATTCTCTTTTTCAATTCTTTCTAACTCCGACTCGATTTTCTCTCTCATTGCATAACACCTCCATTTTTTGATTATTTCCTTGGAAATTCGACAAATACAATACTAATTTTACTACATACCAAAAAAACTGTCAGAAATTACTGACAGCCTAATGAAACGTCTATTGTTGCTTTTCGATTACAGTAGTAGCAATTCGTTCAAACTCTTTTTGAATCTCCTCTTTATATGCATCTACTATTGAAAAGTCCATAGCAGCAATATAAATTCGTTCTAATTTATCACGAACCGATTTTGCTTTCGCTAAGAAAGACATCGCCTCATTCATTTTTGCTTTATATTGAATGGAAACATCACGAATTTCCTTCGCATATTTCTCATCCGTCCCTGGCGTAACAATAAGGGCATACATATCAATAATTTCATCACCCTCGCGACTTGGAAAATATTCATGTGGTGCGGTGCTATCAAAAATTGCAAAGCCTAATTCTCTTACGATAACCATATCAAGACTATGCGGGTCAAATCCGCAATGATATACTTCAACTTCAAATCCTTTTTCTTCAGCTGCCTTAGCTAACTTTTTGAGCATCGTTGATTTTCCAGAGCCTGGGCGCCCTTTTATAAAATAACGATGTGGTAACCCTTCTGTTAAATTAGGAACAAAATCAACTGCTCCTTTCGGTGTAGCAGCTCCTAAAAAACGATGTTTTACAAGCGATTGTCTCCCGCTTTTATCTGCAAATAATTTCTGGATTAGCTGATTGGTTAGTTCATTTGCTTTATTAAAATCTATATTATCAATATATATCTTCTCCCACTCATCATGTATAACCAATGCCTCTTTAAAACGTGCGTAAGCAGACTGAAAAGCTTTGCTTGCTTCTGAAACAAATCTTTCAATTTCTAACTTCTGCTTTCTTAGTTTATCTGAGTCCCAAGCAATTCCTAAATTTATATACTCTTCAACAACTCCTGGCATTTTTGGCTCAATAACATGCGGCGATGTCCCATCAACAATTCCTACTTTTAATTTTGGGATAATTACACCATCAACCGATTTATTATCAGAAGAACAATGTAAAAATTCAATATCATATCCTTTTTCAATCCATTCACGACCTATTGCCTTTATTAAAGAAGATTTTCCCGTTCCTGGGCCACCCTTTAAGATAAATAATCTGTCTAATCCTTTTAAATTCTCTTCGTATAAATTGTGAAATCCCCTAGCTGTATTACCACCAGCATAATAATTTAATACATTTCCTGTCACTGCACTCACTCCTTCGCAGCATTCTATTTACATAAGCTACAATATGCGAGCAGCTTTATTTGGGTGAATACCTATTTTGTATTGCACGAAAAAAGGAAATGAATTACAATTTAACTATCAGAAAATTCCGATTTTAAAAACTGAATACTTCTTTATCAAGAGAGGCAGAGGGACCGGCCCTTTGAAGCCCAGCAACCTCAGTTTATACAAACTGAATAGGTGCTAATTCCTGCAAAATGCATTGCATTTTGGAAGATAAAACTCAACTAGCATGTAAAGCTCATCTTTCTTGATACTGAAGGATGAGCTTTTTATTATTTGAAAAACATATATTGGAGGTATGTAAAATGAAAGTAATTGATCTATCGCAAACATTTGAAAATAATATGTCTCAATTTCCTGGAACACCTAAAATACAACTAGAAGCTGTTACAAGTGTTGAAGAATCAGGCTATCAAGTTACAGATTTTCATTCTGTCGTTCATGTTGGCACGCATTGTGATGCTCCTGCGCATTTTATTTCAGGCGCAACGACCATCGATCAATTACCGCTGGATCAATTTGTAGGTGAAGCTGTTCTTATAGATGTAACACATATTCAAGAGCGAAAATTACCTAAGGCAGTATTGCATAATACTGACATAAAAGAAGGTGATATTGTTATTTTTCATTCTAATCTATCCACCAAATGGAATACAGAGGCTTATGAGAAGGAAGCATTTTATCTTTCTGAAGAATTAGCTAAAGAACTAGTGCGATTAAAAGTAAAATCTATCGGTTTAGATTTCATTTCTCCTGATGAAGTCACAACAGAAACATCACCGATTCATCACATATTACTAGGGAATAATATTTACTTAATTGAAAACTTAACAAATCTAGATGCTATCGAAGCAAAACGTTTCTTTTTCTCAGCAGCACCTTTAAAAATTAAAAATAGTGACGGTGCTTTCGCAAGAGCATTTGCTGTTATATTTTAAACACAACCTATAAAGTGAACCTTTGATCAGTGGAGGTTTTGTTCATCCCATACCTAACTTCTTTGCTTCCGCTGAATTTTGAAGTGGGGGTCTTACTGCCCGGCAAATAGCGGAATTAAAAAAAAGCAAAGGCCACTATTGGTCTTTGCTTCTATATTTTCTATTTAAATTAAGAAAGAATTGTTCCACACGGGGACGCACCCAAGCTAAACAATCTATCTCTTTCTTCTTTGTGCAAGCTATCTCTTCTCCATCTACCATTTCAACAAGTTCTAGTTCTAACAGTTGCCTCGTGAATGCTAACATATTCACTTCTTCGGATGGATACTCTTCTTTTAATTTCTCCTCAATTTCCCCCAATAAAAAACCGTCACGCATCATTGCCAATGCATCAATCCAAAGTGGCGGCATTTCATATTTTTCTCCTGTAATTGTATCTTTTACAATATAATTCTTTTGCTCTTTTCGAAATTGAATCGTGTGTAAACATACAGTCGAATTTAATGTTAATTCCATCATACCACCTCTTTCATAATATCTGCATAGAAAAAAGGATGCGTGTGCACCCCTTCTTATCTTTTCATAACACCACTGAACCGCTACATGAGCAATCAATCTCATGTCGATATTTTCCTCCATTATAAACGAAGTATTTTATAAAAAAAACCCTTCTTGAAACATTTTATAAAATGTTTATATTTACACAACAAGAACACTTTTCTGAAAAATCTTTTCTCCCAATACATTAAACGGTCGGCAGAAAAATTTCTACTTTCGTTCCTACTCCTAGACTACTTTGGATCGTGATACTCCCTTGATGTTCCTTAATAATTTTATATGTAATCATTAACCCAAGTCCTGTACCAGTCTCCTTTGTTGTGTAAAACGCCTTGCCGATTTTTTCTAATTTATCATTCTCTATACCAAATCCTTGGTCTTCAACAGAAATACACAAATGTCCTTGCGTTTTTTGATATGCACGGATATGAATTTCTCCGCCCTCTGGCATTGATTCTATTCCATTTTTAATGATATTTAATAACACTTGTTTTAATTGCTTATCATCACCGTTTATAGCCGGTAAATTCCCATCTACTTGTATATGACATTTAACTCTATATTGCGTTGCATAACTTTCCATTAGATGCACAACATATAGAAGGATATCTCGTATATTACACCTTTCATAATTTGTTGGCTTTGGTTTTCCTAACAACATCAATTCACTAACAAATCCATTAACCCTTTCAATTTCTTGTAGCATAATGTCGTAGCTCATCGTATCAGTTGGATTTCTTTCTTTTTGCATTTGCGTAAACCCTTTTAACGCTGTTAGCGGATTTCGAATTTCATGGGCAATTGTTGTAGACATAGTCCCAATCACAGCTAAATTTTCCGTCTCTTTCATATTGTTCATCATTTCAACCACTGTTCTTACATAAGATTGAAATCGTTTTAATAAAGAATGTGAAATAATGAAATAGAATATACATAAAACAAGTGGAATTACCACTTTTAAATCTTGTAATAGCAATGTGAAAAATACGTACTTTCCAATTACACTAAAGGACACTAAATAAAAGTATTTTCTATTCACGAAAACTGGGGCAAATAAAATTAATAACATTTCTACCATACTACCATGTTCAAAAGGTCTATCCGTTCGCAAATAAATCATTAAATTATTCACAAGATTGATAAACATGTACCCAAATAAAAATAAATATTTTACAGAATATACATACCCTCTTTTTTGAAGATATATAGAAATAGGAAATAATGCTATTACAAATATAGGCACACCTATCCCAAGACTACCTTCTGGCCAACCTACCGCTGTTCCACTAATATTCATAGCAGGATATACAAAATAATATATAGCGTCATATAAAAAGAATATAATATAAAATAATAATATAAATACCTTTAAGGCTCTTCTTTCTTCATAAATCAAGCTCTTGTATTTATTCATATAAAAACTCCCCTTGATCGATACAAAAAACTTTCATTGTTATCTCCTTAAAGTATAAGTATGAAATTGCTTTCAGGGCAATATTTAACCTTATAATAATGAAAGGAAGGAGATCTCCCCTTCCTTTTGGTAACAACTTACATCCATCTTACCCTGTCATGTAACAATCCATCCGTAAAATTATTATGCCCTATTACAAAATCCTTCATATATAAATTTAAATACTCACCGTACTTACTTTCTGTATTTAATAACAACTCCTCAACGTAATAAGCACCTTGTTCAAATTGATCTAAAAGTAAACTGGACAAGCCCGCATAAATCCCGCACCCTACTTGAAAATACGTTGCATTCGTTTTATATTTACGAAAAACTTGGCTACTATTCATCACATTATACATATATGTCTCACTATTTTCATAAACGAGTAACACACCGACCAAGTCCTCTCCAGCAACCTCTTCTTCCGCTGGATTAAACACTTTACGATTCCAGTTCCATAAATCTTCTACTTGATCTAAGTTCTGTCTAATTATATTTGTTGTATACTCATTAATTCGGTAAAGAAAACCAACTTCCATATTAAAGTTTTTCCCTAAAATTAATACTTCCTCATGTGGCATTAAACAACCATAGAATTCTTTTTCTCCTAACTTCACTTTATACTCTGAAGCATATACATCTTCATAAAAGTAAAGAGGACGATGATGACTCATATACATCGGATAACTCCAGATTGCTTCATCTAAAAATCGCTCTACTGCCCATGAAGCATAAAGTGTATGTGGCTTTATAAGTGCTGTATCATTCAAAAACGATGTGTCATGTTCTACAATATAACATGCTCTTGGCCTTTCATTTGGTCGTTCCTTCATAAGCTCAACAACCATCCATTGAACAACACCTGGATTCATACCTGAACCTATAATCGCTTTTGTATTTGTAAATTTCTCTTTCTCCTTCTCAAACCTTGTATATCTTTCCGTAAGCTGAAAGCCGATTAAGCTATCGTCCTGATCTACTGCCTCATTTTCCAAGGCTGAGTTAATATAACAAATTCCTAGTTCATTACAGCAGCTTAATACTCTAATTGTATCTGCCCCTGAAACATCAATCACAACACTCGTTCTTTTTTCTTTTAAATGTTGTTTAAATTCCACTACATTTTGAAGGTTTATTTCATATAAATATAATTGACTTTTCAAATTCGAAAACAACTCATCATAATAAGTCCTATCTTTTTGTTTTATATCCACCAAATGAAATTTGGCATTCTTTAATACTTCATAAATTGGATCTTTTTCATTTGCTATCGCTTGATTTAAAATTGCTAAAACTGCTTTTGCTGCTCCACCAGCACTACCAAGCAATGTAATTGATAACGAATTCGGAAACTGCTCCACAAACAAAACCCCTTTAATAAATTAGTTGAGCAGCTCCTCCTCAAAAAATAAATTGAATACATAAAAAGATAGCTCGTACACAATTTTTATAAGTTAGTGTAAAGTTACCTTTTAAAAAATCACACTATACTATGTTTATATTCAATTCATTTTTCCCCTCATCTTCAAATTAAACTAAAACAAATAGGCTCGACCTTTTCTTCTGCATATAAAAGAAAAAGTCAGCCCTTCCAACTAATCTACGGACAATGGACGGATTTTACATGTTGAATATTCACATACATTTTTGCATCACGTGCTTTTGATATTTCAATATGACCTTCATCAATTTTCGCCATTTTTCCAATTTTATTGGACTCCTCACCTAAATCAAACACCATAATTTTCCCAGTCATTTTAATAAGCTGTTCTTCAAATGTTCTAGCTAATGTAATATTTAACGGATTTACGGGGAGTTCATTTTTATTGAGGGCATACGGTACTTGGTTTTCTTTATACGGAATTAACCATTTTAAATGCTTTAAAGATATATATACCGTTTTATAAACCGGACTATAAAAAACAATATAGTCGTTCATCACACTTGTAACATAACCATGTATTGGAGCATTTCCTGCTACATAAACTTCTGTAAAAATCCCTTTAGAAGTACTTAATACTTTTCTCAAAGAAATTGAAGGGGATTCCCTCTTAATTACAGAATCAACATCTGGTTTTAGTATGTCTTCGTCATGTGGTCTTAAAAATTTATAGTATTGTACATGATATAAAGATATATATACATAGTCTTGTCCATTGTAAAGAACAATAATGTCATTTCCTACGTCTATTAATATACCTTTAAACCTTTTTTCACCGATTAATTTAACATATATATTTTCCCCAATACTTTTGTTTAACTCATTCATCTATATCCTCCTTCCTATGAATTTCAGCTTTCCTATCTTCCGTTTCAAAAAAATAATCAGGGCAATGTTCTGTCTTAATAGTAAGTAATTCCTTTTCATACTATCGAAATAAGAAATTGTTCTTCTCTTTCCCTCATAATGCCCCTCTTATTTATTAAACATTATTCATCTTCATTCTTTTTACATTTCACTACTTGACTCACACTCTTAATATGATAATTAATGATATAAATAACTTCATCACCGTTTACTAGCGTAATACATTCTTCATGCACTTCACTTAATAGGCCTTCTACACACTCTGGGCCGCCACGGTTAATCTTTACCCACTTATACTTCAAGTCACGTAATACATCGACGAAAGTATCATCATCAGAGCAGAAACATGAAACATAGCCATCGCCACATTTACTTTCTTTCACTTTCTTAACTAGACTCTTCACATGTTTCAATTGGTAATATACTAATTCACCAAGAGGAAGTTGTAATGTAAGGTAATCTCTTCCTAACGATACAAGTACCCCCACTCGACTCTCTGGTCCACGAAGATTTACTTTTACAGTCTCACCGACTAAGCCTTTAATTTGTTCACAGCATAATATACTTTCCAAATTTGTATCCTCCTTTCTTATTATCTTCCTCTTCTTGACTGTCTTTGTGCGCGAGCTCGACCTGAATCATTACTTTCACTTTCGCTTTCACTTTCGCTTTCTTCGCTCTCTCTACAAGGTACTGTTACACTCTTAATATGAGATACTGCAACTAATATAACTTCTTCTTTTACAATTAGTGTCACAAATTCACAAGAAACATCTTGTAAAATACCTTCAACTTTCTCTGGGCCACCACGATTAATTTTCACCCAGCAATATTTGAAGCTTTGAAGTAACTTTTCAAAGTCATCTTCACATTCACATTCCAACCATCTGCAATCATCTGATTTACAATCTTTCACATTTTTTGTAATACTTTTCAGATGACGAATCTGATAGTAATAGAGCTCTCCTTTTTCATTCTTTAATACAAAGTAATCCGAACATACAGCGACTATTGTCCCTTTTTGAGATTCTGGACCACCCCTGTTTACTCTCACAAAAGATCCAATTAAGTCTTTCAGAAAATCACAATGAAATAAACTCACGAGAAAACCCCTTCCATTAATTTATAAGCTTTTGCACTGATAGTATATGTATCTGTACAGGTTACGTTCTCTATGTTTGTCCTAGCTAGAAAAAAATATGCTTTTAACATGGTAGACTACTACCTATCAAAATTTGAAGAAAGGCTAAGAACTCCTTATGTTTTTGATATCTTCAAACAAAAAATCCCTTATGAATATACATTTCTGCATATCTTCATAAGGGATTTTCCATAGTTTAATCTTCGTCTTTAACATCCATATCTTCTGGAATTGGTTCGTTCAATATTTCTTCCACTAATTGCTTATATTTCTCCATTTGTTCTAAATGTGTATTAAATTGTTCTTTATTTACTAAATATTGCTCTCCATCGAATAGCGCACGAATTTTCTTTTGCTGAATTAACTCTTCAATATACGATTTTGGTAAATTCAAATACTCCGCAGTCTCTTCTACTGTTATATACAATGCGTTCATTCCTTTATTATTTTTTCATCTATACTGTATCTTACTTTACTTTATTTTTGTAAACAAATAAAAAAGATTTTGTAAATGCAGTTCAAAAAGCAGGTAGATGCATTCCATATATTGTATAGTATTATATAGTAAGAATTTTTTAAATATAGAATGGTATTACCCATTTACACAAAGGAGAGTTAACATATGGCTACTCGTCACATCATTACAATGTTAGAAAAAACACTACAAGTTGAAACAGAAAACACAATTTCTCATTTGAATGTATCTTTATCTGATCGTTTTCTTTCTCAAAGCACAGCAATACATGAAAACAATTGTTATCATACAATTGGTGAATGGTACAAAAATCATTTCTTATTCCAACAAGATGATTTCCTTTGGGCTAAATATGCTTTCTATGACGCATATTGTGAAGCCATCAAAAAACAAGGCCATCTTACAAAACGCGTCCGTCAAATATTAGAATCATTGGCTCGAAAACACGGAAAACAGTATATTGCTTCTATACTAAATATGCCATTTCCTAATGAACGCGCTAAAGGGACAGCGTAATTTAGCCATGTTCTGCGTAAGCAAAACATATCTAAATTGTTTTCTAGGATGCTTTACCAATAAAATGTTCATATCATATGAACTGATGAAACCGGTGTCATTATAATGATTGAAAATATAGTAAACAGGAAAACCCCCACGTACATCTCTCATCCATTTGAATAGAGAAGTATGTGGGGGTATACTTGTTCCTTATTATTTTATCATCTGCTTAATCAGTTCGCGATTTCTCTTCTTAAATACTTCATTATGAGAAGAAACCATTCCGTACTCACTTGCATCTGGTTGGATAAATTGCTTTGCTTTATTCACAGCATTTCCAGCATCTTGGAATGCACCTGCAATTAAGTGTAGTTTCCCTTCGTGCTTTAAAATATCTCCAGCAGCATATAATCCATCTACTGAAGACTCACTATTTGCATTACCTGCAATATAATAATTATCTATAATTGCAACGTCTAACTCACTATTTTCTAATAATGTAATGTCGCGTTCATATCCATGATTAATAATAACTTCATCAATAGGTAAGTGAGAAACCTCACCTGTTTCATGATTTGTTAATTCTACATATTCGATCGCTTCATGATTATCACCAGCAATTAATTTTGTAATCGATGTATTAAAGAAACACTCCGCTGAGCTGTTCATAAGTTGTTTTACTTGTGCTTCATGACCAGATAATTCTTCTTTTCTATAGGTTACATACACTTTTTTCGCAATTGGTTCCAATTCATTTGCCCAATCAACAGCAGAATTGCCTCCACCGGAAATAATAACTGTTTTACCTTTGAAACGCTTTAAAGATTTAACTGTATAATTTAAATTCGATACTTCAAATCGCTCAGCACCTTCAATAGATAACTTTTGCGGTTTCAATATACCACTTCCTGTTGCGACGATAACTGTTTTTGAAAAGTGTTCTTCGCCAGTACTTGTTTTTAATGTAAAAGTACCATCTTGATTACGAATAATCGATTCTACTTTTGTATCTAATACAACTTCCGGCTTAAATGTTAACCCTTGCTGTACAAGTTGTTCAATTAACTTATCACCTGTAACTGGCAATAGTCCTCCTACATCCCAAATCATTTTTTCCGGATACACATGTATTTTTCCACCTAAATGTGGTTGAAATTCTATTATTTTTGTTTTCATTTCTCTGAGTCCACTATAAAAAGCTGAATAAAGCCCTGCAGGTCCTCCGCCTATCACGGTTACATCAAACAATTCTTCTCGATTCATTCGTGCTCACTCCTCAGCTATTAATCATTGATTATCATTCTCAATAAAATATAACCTGTTTCCGCAAAATTTACAATCAAAATTACTATTGACAATACACCTATATAAAATTATATTATTTAAAGAATCAATAGTGATAATCATTATCATTTTGTTAATAATTAGCAAATTTGAGATTACATCTTCTTTCATTAATATGGTTATTACTATATTATAAAATCTCATATTCAAGATTTTTAATAAATTATTTTGCATTACCACTACTATTTCAAAAAGATTACAGTTAAACAAATTATTGTATACACATATCATCTATGTTAAAGGAGAAAGACGATGAAAAAGTTATTTATTTCACTAACAGTCCTTTTCGTTCTTGTTATGAGCGCTTGTAGCAATAGCTCTACAGACAAAAAGAACGATGCAAAAGGTAGCAAATCAGAAACAATTACATACCAATCTGAAGATGGTAAAAAAGTAGAAGTTCCTGCAAATCCAAAACGCGTTGTTGTATTATCATCATTCGCTGGTAACGTAATGTCATTAGGTGTAAATCTTGTTGGGGTAGATTCATGGTCTAAACAAAACCCACGTTTTGATAGCAAACTTAAAGATGTTGCTGAAGTATCAGATGAAAATGTTGAAAAAATCGCTGAACTAAATCCAGATTTAATCATTGGTTTATCAAATGTTAAAAATGTCGATAAGTTAAAGAAAATCGCGCCTACTGTAACATACACTTATGGAAAAGTTGATTACTTAACACAGCATTTAGAAATTGGTAAGTTATTAAACAAAGAAAAAGAAGCAAAAACTTGGGTTGATGACTTCAAGAAACGTGCACAAGAAGCTGGTAAAGAAATTAAAGCAAAAATCGGTGAAGATGCAACAGTTTCTGTTGTAGAAAACTTCAACAAACAGCTTTATGTATACGGCGAGAACTGGGGCCGCGGAACAGAAATTCTGTACCAAGAAATGAAATTAAAAATGCCTGAAAAAGTAAAAGAAAAAGCATTAAAAGAAGGTTATTACGCATTATCTACTGAGGTATTACCTGAATTTGCTGGTGATTACTTAATCGTAAGTAAAAACAAAGATACTGATAACTCATTCCAAGAGACAGAATCATATAAAAACATCCCAGCAGTAAAAAATAATCGCGTATATGAAGCAAACATGATGGAATTCTATTTCAATGATCCACTTACATTAGATTTCCAACTAGACTTCTTCAAGAAGAGCTTTCTTGGTAAATAATACAAACATGAGGAATTCTTAATTTAAGAATTCCTCTTCCTTTATTCTATGAACAGAAAAGATGTGAAACGAATGACAAAAGATCATGACAATCCACGTTCTATAGCTTTTACATACAAACTAATTTTAAGCTTAATTGCATTCTTTCTTATTTTTATGGTTGCAATGGTATTAGGTGCTGCAGATACTTCGATAAAAGATGTATGGTTAGCACTCACTTCCTCCGCTAAAGGAGACAAAATATCTATTATTCGAGAAATACGTTTACCACGTGAAGTTGCTGCTATTTTTGTAGGAGCTGGATTAGCCGTTTCTGGGGCAATTATGCAAGGATTAACACGAAATCCACTTGCGGATCCTGGATTATTAGGGCTATCTGGTGGAGCAAATGCTGCGCTTGCACTGACACTTGCTTTCAACCCTTCCATCAGCTATCTTTACTTAACATTAGCTTGCTTTATCGGTGCGGCAATTGGCGCAATTATGGTATTTGGAATTGGTATGGTGAAAAAAGGCGGCCTTTCTCCTCTTCGAATTGTATTAGCAGGCGCTGCAGTTTCAGCATTTCTACTCGCAATTTCAGAAGGAATCGGCATTTACTTTAAAATTTCACAAGATGTATCACTTTGGACTGCTGGGGGCGTAATTGGAACAACTTGGAGCCAATTAAAAATTATTATTCCAGTCATTTCAATTAGTATCTTTATCGCTATCTTACTAGCAAAAAAATTGACAGTTCTTAGTTTCAGTGAGGAAGTGGCTATTGGACTAGGTCAAAAAATTATTGTTATTAAAACTATTTTATTTATCATTATTATCTTACTTGCAGGTGCATCTGTAGCGCTTGTTGGAAATATGGCATTTATCGGCTTAATGGTACCTCACATGGTACGCCCAATTGTCGGTCCAGATTACCGATTTGTTATACCGATGTCAGCAATTGCTGGAGCTTCCTTTATGCTACTTGCAGATACAATCGGACGTACTATTAACGCTCCATACGAAACACCAGTTGCGGCAATTGTTGCGATTGTAGGGTTACCATTCTTCCTATTCATTGTACGTAAAGGAGGAAAAACATTCTCATGATGCAATCTATTTTAAGAAAACAGCGTCTCATTATACTCGCTTTACTTATAGTAATCATCACAACCATTGTAGTTGGAATGGGACTTGGTTCAGCGTCTTTATCTTATGATCGACTACTCCCAACATTAATGGGGCAAGGGACTTTTAAAGAGGAGTTTGTTTTATACTCTTTAAGACTACCTAGAATTGTCATTACATTATTAGCTGGTATGGCTCTCGCTTTATCAGGGGCTATTCTGCAAGGAATTACCCGAAATGATTTAGCTGAACCTGGTATTCTTGGTATTAACTCTGGGGCCGGTGTTGCTGTTGCTATTTTCTTTTTATACTTTCCAATAGATGTAGGTTCATTTCTTTACTTACTACCTGTAGTTGGATTTATCGGAGCATTTCTGACAGCTGTTCTAATTTACGTATTTTCATATAGTAAATCAACTGGACTTCAACCAATCCGATTAACATTAACCGGTATCGGTTTTGCATTTGCACTATCTGGAACGATGATTGTCCTTATTTCATCCGCGGATCGTATGAAAGTAGACTTTATTTCAAAATGGATTGCCGGAAATATTTGGGGAGATGACTGGATCTTCGTTTTAGCAATGCTCCCATGGTTAATCGTATTCATTCCGTTTATTTTCTATAAAGCAAATCGATTAAACATTTTAGCATTAAACGAACCAGTCGCAATTGGCGTTGGAATTGAAATTGAAAAAGAACGCAGGTACTTATTAGTTGCAGCCGTTGCACTTGCAGCTGCAGCTGTTTCCGTAACAGGAGGAATTAGCTTTATCGGATTAATGGCTCCTCATATTGCGAAATCTTTAGTAGGTCCAAGACATCAAATTTTCATGCCTATCGCCCTTTTAATCGGCGGATGGCTATTATTATTAGCAGATACAATCGGACGAAATATCGTTGATCCTAATGGCATTCCAGCAGGTATTGTCGTTGCTTTAATTGGGGCTCCTTACTTTATGTATTTGTTGCTTAAAAAAGCGTAAAAGACACCCTCAAGATCTTTTCTTGAGGGTGTCTTTGTTTCATTCTACTGCTGCCCATACCCTTCAAACTTCTTCGCCAAATTCTCCATCTCATCTTCTGGCAATAGCTTTGGTTCCCCAATGCTTTTCGTTTGATAATAAATTTGAGCACAAAACTCAATCTCTTCTGCAACAGTAAACGCCATTTTTATATTATTTGCACCAGCAATTAAACCGTGATTTGCAAGTAGCACAGCTCGGCGATCAATCATGCCTTCAAAAGCAGCATCCGCTAATTGCTTCGTACCAAATGTTTCATACGGCGCACAGCGGACATTCGGGCCTGCAAAAGCAATTAAATATGACACAGCCGGAAGCTCCCATCCTAATGACGCAATCGTCTTCGCGTAAGGAGAATGTGTATGCACAAGCGCATTTATATCTTCACGCTTCCTATAGTAAATAAGGTGCATATCTAATTCACTTGATGGTTTTCTCTCTCCTTCTACTACTTCACCATCTAGGTTTAATATAACTACATCTTCAGGCTTTGTTTCATAATACTCTAAACCACTTGGGCTAATCGCAACAAGACCTTGTTCACGATTAAAGATACTAATATTACCGCCCGTTCCCTTTGTTAAACCACTAGAAATCATTTTCTTTCCATACGCTACAATTTCTTCTCTTTCTTTTTGTAATAACATATACATCCCCCTAAGTATGAAGCTTATGATGACTGACTTTTACATTTATCTACTTATTGAAATAACTTTTTTAAATTCTCCGTAAACGGTGCCTTTACAATCCCTTTTTCTGTAATAATCGCTGTTACATTTTCATGTGGAGTAACATCAAATGCCGGATTATATACTTTACTTTCTGTCGGAGCTGAATATTGTCCGAAACGATTAATCACTTCAGAAGCATCTCTTTCTTCAATCGGAATTTCTTTTCCTGTCGATGTCTTTAAATCAATTGTCGGCGTTGGTGCCGCTACATAAAACGGAATGTTGTAGTATTTCGCTAAAATAGATACGCCTAATGTTCCAATTTTATTTGCTATATCACCGTTCGCTGCCACACGGTCGCATCCAACAATTACAGCGTCAATCTTCCCTTGTGACATGACCATAGCCGCCATATTATCCGTAATGACAGTAACATCAATTCCCGCTCGCTGTAGTTCTAATGCCGTTAACGTTGACCCTTGTAATCTTGGACGTGTTTCATCCGAAAAGATTTTTAAGTCCCATCCTTTTTCTTTCGCTAAGTACATTGGAGCCGTCGCAGTACCATACTTAGTCGTCGCTAACGCACCAGCATTACAATGTGTTAATACTCCCATTCCATCATGGAATAATGTTAATGCATGTTCTCCAATTTGACGGTTAATTTCTTCATCTTCTCTATGAATCTCTTTTGCCTCTTCTAGTAATCTATTTTTCAGCTGTGAGATTGATAAATGAATATTATCTGTCGCTACACTTTCCATTCTTTCAAGTGCCCAAAATAAATTTACGGCAGTCGGTCTTGATGTCGCCAAGTATGTACATACCTTTCTTACTTCATCCATAAATCCTTCTTCCGTACCTTCAGCAAATTCCTTTATCCCTAAATACACTCCATAAGCTGCTGAAACACCAATCGCTGGTGCACCTCGTACTTTCATTACTTGAATGGCATCCCACACACTTTCAGCTGTTTTAAAAGATTCATAAACAATTTCATTCGGTAATAACGTTTGATCTAACAAAACTAAGGCATCATCTTTCCACTGAATTGGTATTAATTGCTCTTCCATCATATTCTCCCCTTACTCCGCGTAGTGCATTGACTGTTCTTTTAACGTTTCTACAAAACTTGTACCCGTTCTATATTGATTCGCTCGTAAAATAAAACTCTTCGCTACTTTAAGACAAATTCGCTCCGCTCTAGCACGTGCTTCCTCATTCTCAATACAAGTAATATCTTTTACTTTCGCTAATCCAACAATACGGCGGATTAATTCAAGACCTGTCACTGCAGCTGTATCCTCTAATACAGATTGTAAATAGGCTTCGTTAAAGCCTTCTTCCTTCGCCATAATCTCGGTCACATGAATATCCCAAGCATCTAAAAACTTCTTCTTAAATAAATCAATTACCTCTACCATCGTAGTTTGTAACCAATCCATATACGTATCTTTCTCAGCTCCAGGTAGCATCGTTGCATCTGCATTCACCCAAGCAAACATTAAATTCGCCATTACATTCCCGACGTCATATCCCATAGGTCCATAAAAAGCAAACTCAGGATCAATAACCTTTGTAGAATCATCTCTTACAAAAACAGAACCAGTATGTAAATCACCATGAATAAGCGCCTGTGCATTCGTCATAAAAGAAAATTTACGTTTCGCTACTTCCATACGAAGCTCTTTATCACTATAAATATGCTCCCTAATCCATCCCTCATTTAAAGGAAATAACTCATTACGCTTATTATGATTTGTAAATGGTTCTGAATATACGAGGTCCTCTGTAATCTCACATAATTCAGGATTTATATAATTCTTCACAAGTTCCTTCTTCTCTTTATGATTCATTACAACATCCGATGTTAATAAAAGTGTATTTACCATAAAAGTAGTTAAGTCGTCAGCAAGCCGCGGAAATATTTGATGATTTATAAGTGCTGTACGTAATATTGTGTGATTCGATAAATCTTCCATTACGCAACAGTTCATCACACTATCAAATAAATACACCTTAGGAACAAGTCCAGGTGCTAACTCATCCTCTAACTGCAAAACATCTGATTCTATGCGAATACGATTCGTCGACAACTTAAACTCATCTGAAATGCGAGCTGTATCCCCAGCTTGCTTTACGATGACAGACATGTTCTCTTTTTCATCCCAAACGCGGAACACATAATTTAAATTGCCATCACCTATTTCTTTACACTTTAGCCCCTTTGCATGTTCAAACTTAGATAATTTCTCTTTCACATATGCAATCACATCTTTAGCTTCCATTAAAAAATACTTTGTGAACTTAGACATGGTTTCCCCTCCACACCAATTGTAAGCGTTTTCTAAAAGCTATAAAAAATAATAGGTTGAATTTTTTCATCCTATAAATATGTATTCTTCTTTTTGAAAGGTATATCTAGGTTTTATTATATCTCGTTAGCACTTTGAGTCAATATTTCTAACTATCATCGTAATATACTTCCTAATTATATATTCGAGATGACAAAAATTGTTCAAAAAGATTTCGATTCATTTTATTTTATTTATCGCACAATTCTTTGTAAAATAGAAATAAGCAGTTCCTTTTCAAATACATAACTTCTAAGAAATATTTCCTTCCTAAGAATTTACACTTACACCATATCTCTAACATACACACTACTCTTTCAAACAATCATTGAAAATTTATAAACTTAAAGTTACCTTTCCATTCTCTGTTAGCCTTAATTGAGAATAAATATTAATTAAATCGGTATAAAGTTGGTTTATTCTCTTGACAAAATAACCACTTCCATATGATAATTAATATCGAATTAGAATTATTATAGTTAATTAAAAAATATATTTTATGAGCACACTATTTTTTGATGCTCAAAACCAACATTTAGGAGGAATTTTAATATGTTATTAATCGGCACAGAAGTAAAACCGTTTAAAGCTAATGCTTACCATAATGGAGAATTTATCCAAGTTACTGACGAAAGTTTAAAAGGAAAATGGAGTGTAGTTTGTTTCTACCCAGCTGACTTCACATTCGTTTGCCCAACTGAACTTGAAGACTTACAAAACCAATACGCAACTCTAAAAGACTTAGGCGTTGAAGTATACTCTGTATCTACAGACACTCACTTCACTCACAAAGCATGGCATGATAGCTCAGAAACTATCGGCAAAATCGAGTACATCATGATTGGTGACCCAACTCGCACAATCACTACAAACTTCAACGTTTTAATGGAAGAAGAAGGTCTTGCTGCTCGTGGTACATTCATCATCGATCCAGACGGCGTTATCCAATCTATGGAAATCAATGCTGACGGTATCGGCCGTGACGCAAGCATTCTTGTTAACAAAATTAAAGCTGCTCAATACGTACGTAACAACCCAGGTGAAGTTTGCCCAGCTAAATGGCAAGAGGGTTCTGCAACACTTAAACCAAGCCTTGACCTTGTAGGCAAAATCTAAGGAGTTCGATCAAAATGATACTAGATGCAGATATAAAAACACAACTATCCCAATACCTTCAATTAATGGAGAACGATATTTTACTTAAGGTAAGCGCAGGAGACGATAACGTATCTAAAGATATGTTAGCTCTAATAGACGAATTAGCTACTATGTCATCTAAGATTACAGTAGAAAAAGTTGAATTAGAGAGAACACCAAGCTTTAGCGTAAACCGCCCTGGTGAAGACACTGGTGTCGTATTCGCTGGTATTCCATTAGGACACGAATTTACATCATTAGTGTTAGCTTTACTACAAGTAAGTGGACGCGCTCCAAAAGTTGAACAAAAATTAATCGATCAAATTAAAAACATTCAAGGCGAATATCATTTTGAATCTTATATCAGCCTAAGTTGTCATAACTGTCCTGATGTTGTACAAGCTCTTAACGTAATGAGCGTTCTTAACCCTGGTATTACACATACTATGATTGATGGCGCTGCATTCAAAGAGGAAGTAGAAAGCAAAGACATCATGGCAGTACCAACTGTTTACCTAAACGGCGAATCTTTCGGAAGCGGTCGTATGACACTTGAAGAAATTTTAGCTAAAATGGGTAACGGTCCAGATGCATCAGAGCTTTCTGATAAAGATCCATACGATGTTCTTGTTGTTGGTGGTGGCCCTGCTGGTGCAAGTGCAGCAATTTACGCAGCACGTAAAGGCATCCGCACTGGTATCGTTGCTGAGCGCTTCGGTGGTCAAGTAATGGATACTATGGGCATTGAGAACTTCATCAGCGTAAAAAAGACTGAAGGTCCTAAGCTAGTAGCAAGCCTTGAAGAACACGTAAAAGAATACGACATCGATGTAATGAATCTACAACGTGCGAAACGTTTAGAGAAAAAAGAACTTATTGAAGTGGAACTTGAAAACGGCGCTATTCTGAAAAGTAAGAGCGTAATCGTTTCTACAGGTGCTCGCTGGCGTAATGTTGGCGTACCAGGTGAAGCTGAGTTCAAAAATAAAGGTGTAGCATATTGCCCACACTGTGACGGTCCATTATTCACTGGAAAAGACGTAGCAGTTATCGGTGGAGGTAACTCTGGTATTGAAGCAGCTATCGACTTAGCAGGTATCGTTAAGCACGTAACTGTTCTTGAATTCATGCCAGAATTAAAAGCTGATGCTGTATTACAAGAGCGTCTTAACAGCTTACCAAACGTAACTGTTCTGAAAAACGTTCAAACGAAAGAAATCACTGGTACTGATAAAGTAAACGGTATTTCTTACATCGATCGTGAAACTGAAGAAGTTCATCACGTTGAATTACAAGGTGTATTCGTACAAATCGGTCTTGTGCCAAACACAGACTGGTTAGGCGAAACAGTTGAACGCGTTCGCGGTGAAATCGTAACAGACAAGCACGGTGCTACAAACGTACCAGGAGTGTTTGCTGCAGGTGACTGTACAAATAATCCGTACAAACAAATCATCATCTCTATGGGTTCAGGTGCAAACGCAGCTTTAGGTGCATTTGATTACTTAATCCGTAACTAATAAAAAAGACGCGCTACCTATTGGTAGCGCGTCTTTTTTATTATATTTCATGTAAATAGTTATCAAGTTCCTTCCAACTCATTACTGTATAAGGTGTACCTACATTCAATACTACTTTTACATTTTCTGCTACTATTTGCATTCTCTTAGTTGGATTATCTCTTTTTCCTGAAGGATAAATAGCAAGTTTCATCATTTCTTGCTTTCCATCTTCATAAATCCTTTTCTTTAAACCAAATTGGTTAATTTGTTCCTTTGAAGGAACTTCTTTGCCTTCCCAATCACATATTTCAAATAGAGGATACCTATCTCCGTGCCATTCCTCAATAATCTCAATGACTTTAAGAATAATACAACTCCCTGATACTAATTCATAACTAACAGCATCACCTGCTTTTAAAGAAGTATTAGCTATAAATCTTTTCGGCACTTTTTTAGCTTCTGGCTGCCGAGAATGTAACTGCTCTCTTAGTTTATTTAAAACTACTTCACGTTTCTTCTGTAATTTAGGTTCTTCTTCCCAACGGGCTAAATCTGCACCACTTTCTATTATTTGCAATGCCTCCTGCTTAACATTCTCTTGAAGTCTCCCTAACTTCCATTGTATGGAAGAAAATACCAACCAAAAAACAATAGTCTCTTCATCATCTAATTCATTCTTGTATTCCTCAATTACAATCCTACTTGCGTCCTCATTTGAATATTCATTTGCTAACAAATCCTTATACAGTAACTTAATATCTTCAGCAATATCGTCTGATAATAGTGCTACTCCCCAAGCACCCATACATTAACACTCCAATCTATACACTAAAAACCTCTCATTCCCATTCTTCTCATAAGCACCTGGCAATCTAACTTCTTTCTTCAGCTCAAACGCAGTCTGATTTTCTAAGAAGAAAATATAGTCCTCAGAAGGATAATATAAAATAATATCCACTTCTCTCCCCGTTTCTTCTACTGAAAGCAAAATGTTATTTACTACATTCATAAACACTTGTACAGAAAATGGATTAAAGAAATAAAACCTATTATCATGTGGATCAATCTCATATTCCTGCGCTAAACAACATTGGAATTGAATTTTCCCCTTACTGTTTCGTGCCTTTCGTGCATAACGATCTCGATTATCCATCGCTTCTTTATAAAACTCTTCATTCATTTCAATTCCAACTGCTGAAGCACCACATTTATGATGCATATAAAAGTTTAATCGCCCTTTTCCGCACCCAAAGTCTACAATTCGGTCGCTACTTCGTATTTCATATTGATTCAATAACTCATCTAACCCGCTATACGGTGTCGGTTCATAGCGATGATAATGCATAGACTTGTTAAACCCTTTTTGCTCACCGACTGTTTTTATATGTAAAACTGCATCGTAATATTGTTCGTTCATTCGTTTTCTCCTATTAAAAAATGGTACTTATTATTATACACCATGTACTGGAGGCTCATTTTTCATCAAATTAATAGGTACGTGAAATTATATTAACGATTTTCTCAATATATCTATCATAACTTCAAATATATCAACGATTTTCTCAATATATCTATCATAACTCAAAATATATCAACGATTTTTCAAATATATCGATTTGCCGACAATTCACGACAAAAAAACAGGAGCTCTCTAGCCCCTGTCTTCTAACACTTTCAATACAGTTTGTTTCAATATTTCTACCCCATCCATAATACAACTATGATCAAACCTCATATACGGATGGTGTAATCCAGGTTGTAGGTCTGCTCCTAGTCCAAGCATGACAGCTTTTAAATGTGGTCTTTTCACTGTATAGTAATGGAAATCATCGCTTCCTGTCGTATAGAGAGGCCCTGTGCATCTCTCTTCCCCATACACTTCGAGAATACCTTTACGCATAAAGCGCTCTGCTTCTTCGGAAACCTCTGCTCCTGGTGCAAGATCCATCCATTCGTATGAAGTTTTTGATCCCATCGATGCAGCTGATTCTATTACATGCTCAATCTTTTTCTTTAATTCTTCTAATAGTATATTACTCTCTGCTCTTACATCTAAACTGAAATGACCATTTCCCGGAATAATATTTAAATTATCACCACCAGCTTGGCATCTCGTCATTTTTACTGAATAAGAACTTTGCGGTGGCAGCCAGATATTTTTCAAACCGATATTAATCATGGAAATGACATCAATTGCATTCACACCTTGATGTGGTCTTGCCCCGTGTGCATCCTCCCCATGAATCATACCCTCTAAAAATCCTGCTGCTCCATGACGAATAGATGGGGCTGCTTGTTTCAAAGATAGTTCTTCAATTGGTCTTAGATGGACGCCAAATAAGAAATCAGCATCATCTACAGCACCTTTCTCCACCATCTTCAAAGCACCATTACCCTTCTCTTCTGCTGGCTGAAAAATAAATCTAACCGTACCACTTTTCCATCTCATATTTTTCAATTGTAAAATAAGTCCCATTACAATGGTCATATGAGCATCATGGCCACATGAATGGTTCGCTTTAAATTCTCCATTTACTTCTTGCCAAAGTGCATCCATATCAGCACGAATCGCAATAACTGGATTCCCGCCTCCAATCTCAGCAATTACACCTGGACAATCATCAAATGTTCTATATGAAATTCCTTCTTCTTTTAAAAAGTCAGTAATATACGCTGTCGTTTCATATTCTTTCCAACTTACTTCAGGGTTTTCGTGTAAATGCTGAAAAATCTCCGTTAAGCGCTCTTGTAGTTCTAATGTTTTCAACGTTCCAGTCTCCTTCCCACATTACAAACGATTCGGGTTAATTATACTTATGAAAAACAGATGTTTTTATGAACATATTGAATTTTAAGAAAAAAGTCAATTGTTTATTTTTAAATACTTAAAAAGCTTACTCTGCACTTATATTACAAACCAAACAAACAACTAGAATATTCCTTATTTTCTGTTTTTTATGTTGACGCTTACATAAACTTTTAGTTATCATAACCTAATAAACGTCTATTTTACGACAATTCTAAAAATACAAACAAACATACGTAACAAGGAGGAACTTTATGAAAAAAGAAATACCTTTTGGAATAGCGATTATCCCTATTATCATTACCGTTGCAGTTATGATGGTTACAATTGTTATATTAAAACAAACCCCTCACGTTCCACTTATTATTGGTACAACCGTTGCTTCTATTGTCGCTTGGCGTTACGGTTACAAATGGAATGATCTTGAAGAAGCAATGTATAAAGGGATTCGTCTTGCATTACCCGCTATCGTCATTATTATTCTTGTTGGCTTAACAATTGGTGCTTGGATTGGCGGTGGAATCGTCGCAACGATGATTTATTACGGTTTAAAACTTTTAACTCCATCACTATTTTTAGTTTCCATTACCGTCATTTGTTCTATCGTTGCATTAGCAATTGGTAGCTCTTGGTCTACAATGGGCACAATTGGTGTTGCTGGAATGGGAATTGGCCTAAGTATGGGAATTCCAGCTCCAATGGTTGCTGGTGCCATTATTTCAGGCTCTTATTTTGGCGATAAAATGTCACCGCTTTCAGACACAACTAACTTAGCCGCAGGATTAACAAATACAGATTTATTCGCACACATTCGTCATATGTTATTTACTACAGTTCCAGGTTTAATTATTACTCTTATCGTCTACGCGGTCTTAGGAAGAAGCTTCGGCGCTAACAATATTGATGCGAAGAGCATCGATCAAACGTTACAAGTATTGCAACAAAACTTTGTTATCTCACCTTTCCTACTCATTATACCCGTAGTCGTTATGGTATTGGTCGCTAAAAAGGTCCCTGCTATACCAGCGATTCTCGTCGGTATTATTTTAGGATTTTTATCACAAGTCTTTATTCAAGGTGGTTCTGTCTCAGCATCTGTCGGTGCACTCCAAGCTGGATTTGTTATAGACACTGGAAACAAGCTAGTAGACGAACTATTTAACCGCGGTGGCTTAGATTCGATGATGAATACAGTCTCGATGACAATTGTCGCTATGACTTTCGGAGGAGTATTAGAACATACAGGTATTCTTCGCTCAATTGTAAATCAAATTTTAAAGTTAGCGAAATCAGCAAAAGGGCTTATCGCTTCTACTATCGCATCTTGTTTTGCAACAAACCTTACTTGCTCTGAACAATATATTTCAATTGTTGTCCCTTCAAGAATGTACGCAAATGCATACACAGAAAAAGGACTACATTCAAAAAACTTATCCAGAGCATTAGAAGATGGCGGAACATTAACTTCTGTCTTCGTTCCTTGGAATACGTGCGGTGTATTTATTCTCGCTACACTTGGCGTAGGTGCATTTGAATATGCCCCTTATGCTATTTTGAATTTCATCGTACCTATTATCTCAATCATTTATGGTATAACAGGCTTCACAATTGTAAAACTATCAGACATTGAAAAAGCAGAACTACTAAAGAAACAAAAAGCTCAACTAGAAGCTTAAAAATAGCGGTAAATTCAGTTCATATAGTGCGCGAGGTCGCCCTTGTTGATAGGGCATTTCCTCGCCGCAAATATGAGCATACCCGTAATCAACTAATTTCTTTAACAACCTTTCTGTCGATCTTCGAGTCACTTGTAAGTACTCAGAAAGATCAGCTGCTGTAAACTTCAATGACGGGTGCGATTGACTAAATTGAATGATTTTTGACAAGTTGGCCGGACTAAGCTTTGTTTCCTTCGCTATTTTCATTAGTTCCGGATTATCATTTTTCAAACTTTGTACTCTCTGTTCTTTCGGGAACGGACCAAACAAATCTTTATCACTTGTTAGTATATAAAAACAACGATCTATTGGATTGTTCTTTGCAAAACTTTGAGCAATTTTTGCATTTTGCTCCGCTTCTTTCACGGTTTTCCCATAACCAAATCCAATAGCTATCGTTCCTTCTACGCTCGCAAACAAGTTATCTATCGCATTTGTTTTAATAATTGATTCGATATCACCACGAGTTGTATACAAAATGCATGTCATTTCATCCACTTGTTTAAATGAACCACGTAGTTCTTTTGAAATGACATCTAGTTTTTCAAGCAAACTCGTTCGTAATTCTAAGGAAGAAATAATACAAGCACCAACAGTAGCTGAATAGCTTTTTGCTAACTCAGCTTTTATTTTTGCATCTTTTAGCCCATGTATAATGGATTGTGTTGGATCAATCATACGCTCTGAAGGAACACCTATTTTTTGAAGCTCGTCGTAAACAGCGTGAATACTAGTTAAAGCTAAATGAGCCTCTCCAGATTGATATTTAGCTACATGAAAATCGATAACTCTATTTATCTCATCTTTACTCCACAGCATATTTTCATAATCCAACACTTGCGGGCTTTCTTTTATACCGATATCATGGAACACATTTGTAATAAAAGAGCGGTCTACTAAATCGATGGAAATGTTATGTGGTTGAATACTTTGATGATACATGATAGAAAGAATTGAAGATGCGACAGTTGTCTCGTCTTGCTGTAAGTATATACTTGGAATTCGTAATTGTTCTCTTATTTCTTTTGCCATATAATAAGGTAAAGCACCTGAGAAAAAGATGACATCACAAGGCTTTAAACACTTTAATAGTTCAGAAGATTCCGCCGGATGAAGGTAAATATATGGATCAATTTCTATTCCTTCTAATTTTTGAGCAATGGGAAAAAGGTTGTCCATAAATTCCTTTGAACCGACAACTGCAATTTTTATCATCATTTTCTCTAACTCCTTATCATTAATTAACGACTATTTAACGTCAACTATATCAAATCTATAAAACTATTGTAAACAGGAAGGGGTTTCTATTCAATGAAAATTACAGCTATTCATCTTTACGCAATTCGTTTACCGCTTCGCAATCCGTTTGTTATTAGTTATGGCTCTTATTCTGATATGCCCTCTATTATCGTCAAAATGGAAACGGATGAAGGTATTATCGGTTACGGTGAAGGCGTTGCTGATGATCACGTCACAGGTGAATCATGGGAAAGTACTTTCCATACTTTAAAACATACGCTAACCCCTGCTCTAATCGGGCAAAATCCAATGAATATCGAAAAAATACACGACATGATGGACAATACAATTTACGGTGTTCCAACAGCGAAAGCCGCAATTGATATTGCTTGTTTTGATATAATGGGCAAAAAACTAAATCAACCTGTATATCAATTAATTGGCGGGCGCTACCATGAAGAATTCCCTGTCACTCACGTTTTAAGTATTGCCGATCCAGAAAACATGGCTGAAGAAGCTGCTTCTATGATTCAAAAAGGTTACCAATCTTTCAAAATGAAAGTTGGTACAAATGTAAAAGAAGATGTAAAACGTATTGAAGCTGTACGAGAACGTGTAGGAAATGACATCGCTATTCGCGTTGATGTAAACCAAGGCTGGAAAAATAGCGCAAACACATTAACAGCACTACGTTCATTAGGACATTTAAACATTGACTGGATTGAACAACCTGTTATCGCGGACGATATTGATGCCATGGCTCATATTCGTTCTAAAACAGACCTCCCGCTTATGATTGATGAAGGATTAAAAAGTTCTCGTGAAATGCGCCAAATTATTAAATTAGAAGCTGCTGATAAAGTAAATATAAAACTAATGAAATGCGGCGGCATATATCCAGCTGTAAAGCTCGCTCATCAAGCAGAAATGGCAGGCATTGAATGCCAAGTGGGATCAATGGTCGAATCATCTGTTGCCTCTTCCGCAGGATTCCATGTCGCTTTCTCAAAGAAAATCATTACGAGCGTAGAGCTAACAGGGCCATTAAAATTCACAAAAGACATCGGAAACTTACATTACGACGTACCATTCATTCGCTTAAACGAAAAGCCTGGACTCGGCATTGAAATAAACGAAGATACATTACAAGAACTCACCGTCTTTCAAGACGTTGTAAGCTAAAGGAGGACTATCATATGGCGGTTCTATACGAAGGAACATTAAAACAAAATAACAATCCATTTCACGTTACATTACTATCACTAGAGCACATCGAACAAATTTTATCACTACAAAACATTGTAGTTGAAGCACTAGAAGATAAAAGTCGTTTACAACCACTATCGTTAGAAGAATTTCAATACATTCTAGAAGGAAACGGCATGATGATCGGTGCTTTTATCGAAAACGAACTCATCGCATTTCGCGCTCTACTCGTCCCTCCTATCGATGATGAACATTTAGGGCTCGATATTGGTTTGCCAGAAAGTGAACTACACCGCGTTATCTATCAAGAAATCTCAAACGTTCATCCGAACTGCCGAGGAAATGGGATGCAAAAAATATTAGCAAACGTCATCATGGACGAATTACAAAAAGAAGATAGCAAATATGATTATGTATGCTGCACCGTTGCTCCTTTTAACATCCCGAGTTTGAAGGATAAGTTTGCGCAAGGGATGGCGATTGCTGCACTAAAGGAGAAGTATGGTGGTAGTCTGCGGTATGTTTTTGTGAAGAAATTGCGCGGAGATAAAGAAAGCGATTGGACGGATATTCAAAGTATTCTAATGAGTGATGCTAGTGGACAGCAGGCTTTGCTTTCGGAGGGGTATCTCGGGTATGAGATGGAGAAAACAGCAGATACTTTCATTGTGAAGTTTGGGCGATAATCTATATACTCGAAAAGAGGAGATGTCTGCTGTGACCTCTTCTCTTTTCGATTTGTTGAACAATCCTGTAGTAAATGAAATTATATCAACGATTTTTCGAATATATCTATCATAACTTACAATATATCAACGATTTTTAAAATATATCTATCAAAACTCACAATATATCAACGATTCGACAAGAAATATCGATTTACAGACAAAAATCGATATCCCTTCCTAAACCGTCATCTTCCAACTAGATAACGCTAACCAATTCTCCATTTCTTTATAATCAGGCATTATCTTCCCGACAAGACGCCAAAAAGATCGATCATGATTTAAATGAACCATATGACACATTTCATGAACAACTACATAGTCAATTACTCGCTGTGGTGCCATTGCTAGCTTCCAATTGAATGTTAGTTGTAAATTCGAATCGCAAGTACCCCAAGTACGACTACTATCTGTAATACGAATAGAACGTGGTTTTGTTTTAAAGTTACTTTGATGCGCTTTAATACTCTTCTCTACTAATGACTTACACTGCTTATAGTAAAATCGTTTTAAAGCTTGCTGTATTTTCTCATCCTTTAGCTCTTTTACATAAATATGTAACTTATCCCCTTCAAAAATCGCATTGTCTTGCTCAATGCTTGCATCTTGGGAAATCTGTATCGGATACGTATTCCCTAAATACAAAAAGCCCTCTCCTTGATCATAATCCTTTTCCTGTGGTCCATGCGCTCGCTCCGCCATTTCCTTACGTGTTGTCTGAATCCAATCCCACTTCTCCTCTAGCAACTGGACTAAGTATTCAACAGGTGTTCCTTTCGGAGCCTGCACTTCCACATTTCCATACGAATCCACAAAAAGACGCACGGACTTTTTCTTCTTATAAGTTATATGAAAATTAATTGTCTCACCTAAATATGTATGTACCATTTCATCACCTAGCATAGTATTTTTACAAATAAAAAAGAGTAGGATACGAACGTCCTACTCTACCTATTATATCATTTACTGCTTTAGCAAGCTTATCACCCTCTATACTTTACACCTAATCCCTTAATGAAATTCCTTGCGTATCTATCGCCGCACTCTTTGTAATTTTTATGACCTTTTTTTCTTAATAGAGCGCCTAACTCTCCTTTTGTTACCGTAACGCCTACGCTATCTAATATATCAAGTACATCCTCACTCGTTAAAGATAGTGCGATTTTCATTTTCTTTAGAAGAAGGTTATTGGCACTCTCCTTGCTCTGTACAGGTGCAGGCTGCCCTGGTTTCGGATCTTGCTTTCCTCTTTTTAAAGTAATAAATCCATTTAAAAATGCCTCTAACATCATCATATCGCATGTTAATACGTACTCATCTTCAGCTACCTCATCATTTTCAGCTTCATGCTGAGGAGCCCTCTTTATTTTTGTAAGCATATCAACTACGTCTTCTTTCGTTACTTCCATCCCGCCAAGTTTAAAGATTTCTACCATATCTATATCTCTTATGTCTAAAGCGTATCGTACTCTTTTTAATATATCGTTGTTGCTCATTGCCATTGGGTTTCCTCCTGAAATGTTGATTATTTATTCAGCAGTTAAAGTTTATCCTATAACGTGCTTTAAATTATCATGTTTAATCTAACCTTTTAGTTATTATCCGCTAAATTAATACTTTAACATTTTAAAGATATGTTTTATAGTCTTACCCGAACTTTTCTCTATCATTGTATCTACACAGCTCTTACGTGTTTTTTATATGCCTATAAAAAGATTTCTCTCTTAACATTAACTAAAAGAAAAAAACAGTGCTTTGATTTCTCAAATACACTGTTCTTTTCCAGCTCTACGCTTATTTTCAACTCACTCATGTCATACATGAAATGATTTAACTGCTTAAAAGTTAAACCGTCTCACTATCCTGAGCCACACCAACACTATCCTCAAACTTATCCAACAAAGCACGCACCTCATCAGTCGATTTCGTACTCATCAATTGATTTCTCAATTCAGCAGCTCCAGGGAAGCCTTTTACATAAATTTTGAAGAAGCGGTGAAGCCCTGTGATTGAGCGTGGCAGTACTTCTGCATATTGATCTTGAAGATCAAGTTGTAGTCTTAAAAGATCTAGGTGCTCTTTACTGCTATGCTCTCTTGGCTCTTTTTCAAAAGCAAATGGATTTTTGAAGATGCCTCGTCCGATCATTACGCCATCAATGCCGTATTTTTCAGCAAGTTCCAGCCCCATTTTACGATCAAGGATGTCTCCATTGATTGTTATTAACGTATTTGGTGCGATACGGTCACGTAATTTTTTAATTTCCGGAATTAGTTCCCAATGCGCATCTACTTGGCTCATTTCTTCTCTTGTACGTAAGTGAATAGAAAGGTTTGCAATATCTTGTTTGAAAATGTGCGTTAACCAATCTTCCCACTCGCTTAACTCTTTAAAGCCAAGTCGTGTTTTTACGCTGACAGGTAGTCCGCCCGCTTTTGCTGCTTGGATAAGTTCTGCCGCAACGTCTGGACGTAGAATAAGGCCACTACCTTTTCCTCTTGATGCAACGTTCGGTACTGGGCAACCCATGTTAATATCGATGCCTTTAAATCCTAGTTCTGCCATACCAATACTCATTTGACGGAAGTATTCGGGATTGTCTCCCCAAATATGTGCCACTATCGGCTGTTCGTCTTCTGTAAAAATTAAACGGCCACGTACACTTTTCATACCTTCTGGATGACAATAGCTATCCGAGTTTGTAAACTCTGTGAAGAATACGTCCGGACGACCTGCTTCACTTACTACGTGACGGAAAACAACGTCTGTCACATCTTCCATTGGTGCAAGTACGAAAAATGGTCGTGGTAATTCACGCCAAAAATTATCTATCATTTCAAATTCAAATCCTCTCACTATGAATACAATTTCAAAATCTCAATTTATAATTTGTGAAAATCAGCAATATTTATTTTAACTAAAATCGCTTATGAATGGTATTTTTGTAAACCAAAAAGCAGGTGGTATAGATTTCCCCTATATCAACTGCTTTCCTATTATACTAACTTAAGCCAAGCCACACACTCCACATGCGTCGTATGCGGGAACATATCAACAGGTTGTACTTCCTGTGTTTTATATCCGCCTTCTTCTAGTACTTTTAAATCACGTGCTAATGTTGCTGGGTTACACGATACGTATACGACGCGGTTTGGCTTCATGTCGATGATTGTGTTTAGTAATGCTTCATCACAGCCTTTACGCGGTGGGTCTACGACCATTGTGTCGGCGATTACGCCTTCTTTGTACCATTTTGGAATGACTACTTCTGCTTCTCCTACGCCAAATTCAGCGTTTGTCATGTTGTTTAGTTCTGCGTTTCGGTTTGCGTCTTCAATTGCTTCTGGGACGATTTCAACGCCGTACACTTTTTTCGCTTTTTGCGCTAGGAATAACGAGATTGATCCGATTCCGCAATAGGCATCGATTACTGTTTCGTTACCATTTAATTTTGCGTATTCTAACGTTTTATCGTATAGCACTTTCGTTTGTTCTGGGTTTACTTGATAGAATGAACGTGCTGAAATCGCAAATTTAATGTCACCGATAAAGTCATAAATATATTCTGATCCGTACAGTACTGTCGTTTTGTCTCCGAAAATTACATTCGTACGCTTCGTATTTACGTTTTGAACAATCGATTTTACTTCTGGGAATTTCGCTGCAATTTCTTCAATGATTGCTTTTTTGTTCGGCAATTCTGCTGTACGCGTAATGAAGACAAGCATAATTTCCCCTGTTACTTGCCCGTAACGAGCCATTACGTGACGAAGTGTTCCTTTGTTACGCTCTTCGTTGTACGCAGTGATACCGTGCTTTTCACAAATACGTTTTACTTCTTGAATTAATGTATCGTTTTCTTCTGCCTGAATTAAGCATGATTCCATATTAATGATGTCATGCGTTCCTTGGCGATAGAAACCAGCTACAAGTCCGCCTTCACGTTCTCCGATTGGTACTTGTGCTTTATTACGGTATACCCACGGATTCTTCATGCCAAGTACAGGATGAACAGGAACATCAGCTAGTCCTCCGATACGCTGCATAACGTCACGTACTTGTTTTTCTTTCGCTTGTAATTGTCCTTCATAAGTTAAGTGCTGAAGCTGACAACCGCCGCACTGATTATATACTGGGCATTCAGCATCTTTACGATATGGACTTTCTGTATGAAGCTTCATTAAACGACCAAATGCGAAGTTTTTCTTCACTTTAATAATTTTAATTTGCGCTTCTTCACCTGGTAATCCGTTTTTAACGAAAATAGGATAGCCTTTTACTTTCGCAACACCGGCACCATCATGTGTTAAATCTTCAAATACTACATCTATAAACTCGTTTTTCTCAACTGGTGGCGTCATTTTAGTACTCATTTTCCGACCTCTCTTTTTCATAACACTGCGTTACATTTTATCATACTTATATGGTCTTTTTCTATTGGAAGAAAAAAAGCTATTGACGATACTTCTCTGTTAATGTTACGCTACTACTAATTTAATACGGACGATGTTACCTCATATATACTTGATAATATGGATCGAGAGTTTCTACCCGGCAACCTTAAATTGCTGGACTATGGGGAAAACTAATGAATATTAGCCTATGCGCAAAAAAGGACTCATATTGATTAGCTTTCTCTCATAGATGAAAGTGAATCCATATGGGTCTTTTTTTATTTTTATTTTTCTAAAAGGTCAGACATCTTACGTATGACATAAAACCTCGTTCTTTTATTTTTAGTAATATAACGAGCGTTTTATGTACAAACTTTATACGAACTTCTGAAAGGGGCAACTACATGCAATATGTAATGAGCATTATCGGTATTCTTGCCGTGTTAGGTTTATGTTTTGCTTTGTCAAACAACAAAAGTAAAATCAACTTCCGTGCAATTGCAATTATGATTGGTTTCCAAATTTTAATCGGTTGGTTTATGTTTGCTACAAAGATTGGTCAACAAATCATTATTTTCATTAGTAAAGTTTTCAACAAACTAATTAAACTTGGTACGACAGGTGTCGATTTTCTCTTTAATGGAATTCACAGAGATTTTGTCTTTTTCTTAAACGTATTATTAATTATCGTATTTTTCTCAGCACTACTTTCAATCTTTAGTTATTTAGGTGTTTTACCATTCATCGTTCGCGTTGTCGGCGGTGCTATTTCAAAAATTACTGGTTTACCACGCGTTGAGTCATTCCACGCAGTAAACTCTGTATTCTTCGGTTCAAGTGAAGCGTTAATCGTTATTAAAAACGATTTACAGCATTTCAATAAAAACCGTATGTTTATCATTTGTTGTTCTGCGATGAGCTCCGTTTCTGCTTCTGTTACAGCATCATACGTAATGATGTTAGATGCAAAATACGTGCTAGCAGCTCTTCCGCTAAATTTATTCTCAAGCTTAATCGTTTGTTCGTTATTAACACCAGTTGATACGAAAAAAGAAGATGAAGTGATTCAGAAATTTGATAGAACTCTATTCGGAGACAGCTTTATCGGCGCAATGATTAACGGTGCGCTTGATGGTTTAAAAGTCGCTGGTATCGTTGCCGCATTAATGATCGCCTTTATCGGTGTGATGGAAGTTGTAAACTACGTAATTAGTGCAGCTTCAGGCGCAATGGGACATGCTGTTACTTTACAACAAATCTTCGGTTACGTACTTTCTCCATTCGCATTCTTAATGGGTATTCCAACTCAAGATATTATCCCAGCTGGTGGTATTATGGGTACGAAGATTGTTTTAAATGAGTTTGTAGCAATCCTTGATTTAAAAGACACAGCTACAACATTAGCTCCACGTACAGTTGGAATCGTTACAGTATTCTTAATTAGCTTCGCAAGTATTAGCCAAATTGGTGCAATCGTTGGTACAATCCGTGCCCTTTCTGAAAAACAAGGAAGCGTTGTTTCTAAATTTGGTTGGAAAATGCTATTTGCATCAACACTTGCTTCTATTTTATCTGCGACAATCGCTGGATTGTTTATTTAATAAAAAATCACCTTACTTTAACGAGTAAGGTGATTTTTTTGATTCTTTATGAAATCGAACGGAATTCGACTACTTCCTCGTTACTAATAAGTTTTCCTTCGTGTATGCCTTTTACTGAAATAACCATAACAGATTTATCTTCTCCTTCAAGCTTTCCTAAAGAGAATAAATAGATTAAATTTTCTTTTTGTAACATCCATTGTTTGCCATTTACTCGACCTAATATTCTTTTTTCTGAAGATGGCTTTATTTCTCCAACATACTGACATTCTCCAAAAGAAGTTTTTATTATATTCTTCTCTGTATCAATTACCAGATGCTGGAATAGTTCTAGGTTTCTACTTGAAACAATTTCAATTTCATGGTTACTTTTTTGCTTAAATTGAAGTTTTCCATCACTTGTATTAGATAAACTACTATTCTCAACGGCGTTTCTAAAAAAGTTATATTCTTCTTCTGTAATACCAAAGTTAGGATGATACGGCTTCACCTGTTTATCTATATGCCCTGATATGTAGTTTACGTACCACTCTTTATCATTCTTCACATGATCACTCATCTTTTTAGTAATAACCTCTACTTTTTTACGTGTATCACGATCCATCTCTAGTGTCATGATATCCGCCGTCACTTCCGCATTCATAAGATGCGATGGAATATACTCTTCCACACTATTCGCTTTACTCACTTCACTTTGGCAACCAACTATAAATAGTGAAATGAAAAAGATATATATTATTTTTTTATATTTCATTTCTATTCTCCACTCCATACATTATTCTTACTTAGTTTTATAGCGGTTTTTATTATAGTATAAAATCTTTATATTTTAATAAAATCCATATCTGTATGCGAAATTGCATATTAATAAGTCTTCTTCTTACTTTAAAATTAGCTTAAATCACTTTCCATATTATACAAATAACAAGTTTAAAATGTTATAATTTTCAAAAAACCATTGGAGGATATTATGAAAGCCCACGCAATTTTCGATTTCTTACATTTACTAGTCTTAACGCTGAAAAGCTATTATGTATGGGGAATGCCTATCTATGTCTTCGTTATTCCTCTTATCTTTGTAGTCGGTTATATTATTATTAATTCTAATAAGAAACAAAAAAATACATCTATTCAAAGTCACTAATCTATTACCTTAATAGCCTCCTAAAAATCATATTCCCCTCATTTTCTTCAAATGATATGATGAACAAGGGTATATCCCCACCACTCTTATAGCGGTGGGGATTTTAATGTCAATATGCAACATACTACACAATAGAAGGTGATTTTCATGAGAAAATACGCAGCAATTGCTTTATGTACGTCTGCCATTCTAGCAGGCTGTAATACTAACAATGTAAGTCCAGAACCTAAAAAAGAGAAAACGGCTCAAGGGATTAAGAAACAAGAAGAGACTGTGCAAGAACAAGGTAAAATCTCATATAATGCAGTTACACACGAATCTACAAACACAAGTATTCATATTACAGACATAAAAGATTCTTTAAATGAAGTACAATATAAAATTTGGCGCACAGCTGATGGCAAGGAAAGTGCTAAATTTTTTTCTTCTAAAGAAAAAGAGAAACAATTCACACTTCCTTTTGATATAAAGGAATTTGGAGGAAAACGCGGTGAGTTCCAAATTGAAGCAATAGGAATGAAAGAAGATGGGAAAACAATCCCGCTTACGAAATCTACTATTACTTTCGAACAAAAGGTTCCTGTTCTTATGTATCACGCAATTGATGATTATCATGGTCAAGGTATTAAAGACTTATTCGTATCACCAGCTAACTTTGAAGCACAAATGAAACATTTAAAGGACAATGGTTATACGCTGTTAACGTTTGAACGCTGGGGCGATATAAATAAAGTAAATAAGCCGATTTTCGTTACATTTGATGACGGTATGAAAAATAATATGAATGCATTTCGCGTTTTACAAAAGCTAAAAGATGATACTTTTAAACCGGCAGCAACAGAATATATGATTGTTGATAACGTTGATGTAGAAGGAGCATTGTCTACTTCTGAAATAAAAGAAATGGTTGATTCCGGCATTTTCTCGGTGCAATCTCATACTGCAACACATGCAGACTTGCCGAAAATTACAAACTATGAGGAAGAGTTAAAAGGTTCAAAAGAAAAGCTAGAAAAAATAACAGGTAAGCCTGTTATCGCGATTGCTTATCCATTCGGTCATGTAGATGATAAGGTTGTTGCAGAAACGAAGAAGTATTATCAATTTGCGACGACGACAAAGCCTGGGCAATTCATTACGAAGGGTGAACCTGATGAATTGTTAAAGATGAAGCGCGTTCGTATACACCATACAACGACTGTAGAGCAGTTTGCTTCTTCAATTAAGTAAATGTAAGAGCTCAATACATTTTGAGCTCTCTTTTTACTTTATATTTATATATATTTTTAGAATTTTCTTGTATTATATATAGTAAGAAATCTTTCAAATTAAAGGAGATTATACATATGTCATTTGAACAAACGTTAGAGAAATATGCTGCTCTTGCAGTTAATGTTGGTGTTAATATTCAACCTGGACAAACTTTATCAATTAGTGCACCTCTTGAAGCTGTACAATTTGTACGCCTCGTTACAGAGAAAGCATATAAATCTGGTGCAAAACACGTATATGTGGATTGGAATGATGAGACGTTAACACGCTTAAAGTTCGATCTAGCTCCTGAAGAAGCTTTCTCTGAATTCCCTTCTTGGAAAGCACATGCTCGTGAAGAATTAGCAAAAGAAGGCGCTGCATTTATGTCTATCTATGCAGAAAACCCTGATTTATTAAAAGGTGTAGAAGCAACACGTATCGCAACAGCTCATAAAGTAGCTGGAGAAGCGATGAAAGTATACCGTGATTACGTACAAGCCGATAAAGTAAGCTGGTGTGTAATTTCTGTTCCTACGAAAGAATGGGCTGCGAAAGTATTCCCTGACGTAGCGCCAGAAGAACAAGAAGCAAAGTTATGGGATGCTATTTTCAAAGCTACTCGTGCTGATTTAGAAAATCCTGTAGAAGCATGGAAAGAACATGATGAAACATTACATACAAAAGTGGATTACTTAAACGAAAAGCATTATAAAGCTCTTCACTATACAGGTCCTGGAACAGATTTAACAATCGAACTTCCAGAAAAACATGTATGGGCTGGTGCTGGTAGCTTAAATGAAAAGAACGTACCATTTATGGCTAATATTCCAACTGAAGAAGTATTTACAATGCCACTTAAAACAGGTGTAAACGGCCAAGTTTCTAGTACAAAACCGTTAGTATTTGCAGGTAATATTATCGATAATTTCACGTTAACATTTGAAAACGGACGTATCGTAGACTATAAAGCTGAAGCTGGTGAAGAAGCTTTAAAACATTTAGTAGAAACAGATGAAGGTTCTCACTTCTTAGGAGAAGTAGCTTTAGTACCTCATGACTCACCAATTTCAAACACAAATGTTTTATTCTACAATACACTATTTGACGAAAATGCATCTTGCCACCTTGCAATCGGAAATGCTTATGCATTTAACTTAGTTGGCGGAAAAACAATGTCTAAAGAAGAACTTGCTGAAAACGGCGCAAACGCTAGTATTACACACAACGACTTCATGATTGGATCCGCTGAGCTTGATATCGATGGTATTACAGCTGATGGCAGACATGAGCCTATCTTCCGTAAAGGTAACTGGGCGTTTTAAATTAATTACCATAAAGAAACACATTGGATAATCCAATGTGTTTTTTATTTATTTGGTTTCAATTCAAATTTTATCGTTCTATTTTCACGCGTAAACTCCGGTCTATACGTAGCGATATACGTATTTTCTTTCGCTACGTCAAATAGCATGATATCTTGAATTTTTTCATCTGGTGCTAACTTTTTACTAATAAAGCTATCAGGGTTATTATATTCTTTAAATCTTGTACCTTTCTTATCGGTAATCTCAAATTCATAAAATGCAAAAGGTATTTCCTTTTTACTATTATTTTCCACTTTGAAAATAACCCCCAAAATCTCTTCTTTCTTTTTATCCTCATCATAATCCAGATATCCTAATTTAACTGAATCGATAGTTACTTGCAAACCATCTACGTCTACTGTCTCCCCTATTTTATACACTTTATCTTGAACATCTTCTTGTTTACTTTCATTACTATCTTTAGTCTCAGTGCAAGCACTTAAACTAAAAGCTATGCCAAAAATTAAAACAATTTGACTCACCTTTTTTAACATACTCTTTCCTCCACATAAGACAATATTTCATATGTATCATAACAAAACGCTTTACTCTTTCTTGTCATATTTTGTCGTATTAATTGCTAACTGCACAAATAGAAAAAAGCTATCTTCTACAAAAGATAGCTTTCATGATGCCGATGAAACCTTAAGACCAATGACACCCAAAACAATAAAGAGAATACAAAATGCTTGGAATAAGCTAATATGCTCTTTAAAAAAGTACACACTAATGATTGTAATAAGTAACGTTCCAACGCCAGACCAAATGGCATAAGCAATACTTAAATGAATCTTTTTAACGACGATAGCAAATACGCTGAAACAAATTCCATAAAATACGAAAATAAGTACACTTGGAACGAGCTTTGTTAAACCATTTGATAGTTTCATTGCGATTGTTCCAGCTACTTCAAAAATAATTGTAACAAGTAATAATAGCCAATATACCATACTAGAATCTCCTTCTCTGTTACCTTATAGAGATTCTAGTATACTACTTATAGTCCTAATGAAATATATTTAATTTCTAAATATTCCTCGATGCCGAAATGGCCTCCTTCACGGCCGATACCACTTTCTTTAAATCCACCGAATGGTGCTTGTGCAACTGATGGAAAACCATCGTTTAGACCGATAATACCGTACTCTAACGCTTCACTAATTTGGAATGCTTGGCTAATGTCTTTCGTGAAAATATACGCAGCTAAACCGTATGGTGTATTATTTGCACGTTCGATTACTTCATCAACTGTTTTAAATTTCGCAACTGGTGCCACTGGCCCAAATGTTTCTTCATTCATACAAAGCATCGTATCATTTGCCAACCCAATTACAGTCGGTTGAATGAAATGTCCCTCTAACTCTGCGACCTTTTGACCACCATATAAAACTGTTCCACCTTTTTGAATAGCATCTTCAATATGTTCTTGTACTTTTGAAACTGCATTCTCATCAATAAGTGGCCCGACAGTCGTTCCGTCACCGAAACCGTCTCCTACTTTCAAGTGCCCTACTGCCTTTTGGAACTTCTCTACAAATACTTCGTATACTTCTTCTTGAACGAATACTCGGTTTGTACATATACACGTTTGTCCTGCATTACGGAATTTCGAACCAATCACCGCTTCTACTGCTTTATCTAAATCTGCATCATTCATTACGATAAACGGAGCGTGTCCCCCTAACTCAAGCGAAACTTTTTTCATCGTTTGCGCCGCACTAGCCATTAACTCTTTCCCGATTTCCGTTGACCCTGTAAAGGACACTTTTCGAACGCGACCATCTTCCATCCATGTATCAGCAATTGCTTTTGCACTACCTGTTACGATATTGATTACGCCCTTTGGAATATCTGCTTCATGGGCTAATTCAGCTAATTTCAATGCAGTTAATGGCGTTTGACTTGCCGGTTTCACAACGGCTGTACAGCCTGCTGCAAGCGCTGGGGCTACCTTTCTCGTAATCATAGCAGCTGGGAAGTTCCAAGGTGTAATAGCTGCCATAACGCCAACTGGTTGCTTCATAACTAAAATGCGCTTATTCGGATGAGCAGCAGGAATCATTTCACCATATACGCGTTTCCCCTCTTCTGCATACCATTCAACAAAACTGTTTGCATAATTTACTTCACCAAGCGCTTCTGCAAACGGCTTCCCTTGTTCCTTCGTCATAATCGCTGCGATCTCTTCTTTATTTTCATCAATAAGCGTAAACCACTTTTTTAACTTCGTGGCACGATCTGCTGCCGTTAACTTAGACCACGTTTTAAAAGCTTCATGCGCAGCATCAACAGCTTGCTTTGCCTCTGTTACTCCGCCTTTTGGTACAGTTGCAAATATTTCCTTCGTCGCAGGATTATTTACTTCAATTTGTTCTTGTAGTGTAATCCACTCACCATTTATATACATCGCCTTTTTATCTATACTCACGAAAGTCGCCTTTTTATCCAATGTTTTCTTCCTCCTCTATGAACTTCTTAATTTTCCTAGTAGCAGCAGATTGACTAATTTGCAAAAACTCAGCCACTTTATAACTTGATCCATACGTTTTATACGCTTTAAGAATAATATTTCTCTCTACCTCTTCCAGCATTTTATAAAGGCTTTGCCCCGATTGTTCAACTGCAGCCTCTTGCATAGAGAGTGGCAAATCCTCTACCGTTACAACATCATCGACAGTAATAACAATTCTCTCAATTACATTCTCTATCTCTCTATTGTTTCCTTCCCACGGATATCCGACAAACATTTGTAATGTACCCGGTGCTAGTTTCACATCACGTCCGTACTTTTTATTAAAGTGCTGCAAGTAATGATAAATAAGCGGTAAAATATCTTCTGTTCTTTCCCTAAGCGGGGGAATTGCAATTGGAATGACATTCAGACGATAGTATAAATCTTTCCGAAATGTTCCTTGTTTCACCATCTCGCTTAAATCTCTATTTGTTGCCGCCACAATTCGAACATCTACTTTTTTTAATTCTCTTCCGCCTATAGGACGAAATGTTTTTTCTTGCAATACTTGCAAAAGCTTCGCTTGAATTTCAAGCGGCATTTCACCGATTTCATCTAAAAAAAGAGTTCCTTTATGCGCGGATTCTAATAGTCCCTTTTTCCCTTCACGATTCGCACCTGTAAAAGATCCACCTGAATATCCAAAAAGCTCCGATTCAATTAAATTAGTTGGCAATGCCGCACAATTAACTTCATTGAAACTTTCATTCTTACGGTGACTCACTTCATGTAAATGGCGTACTAATCGACTTTTTCCTACTCCAGTCTCGCCTAAAACGAGAACAGTACTATCCACTACAGATACTTTTTTGATTGTATCGACTATTTTTTGCATAGCTAGACTTTTAAAAATCAGTCCTTCATGCTCATATGTTTCTCTTAATTCTTTTTTATATGTTTTTAGCTGATTATCCATTTCCTCTACCTTTTGACGTAATTGATAGAGTTCAGTAAGGTCCCGAGAATAACTAATCACTCTTCTTAAATTTCCCTCATCATCAAAAACAGGCCTTGTACGAACATGTAAATACTCTCCTGATTTTGTAGTTTGAACGAGTTCAATTGGCCTCTTTTTTTCAATCACTTCTAATGTCGCTGATGGATAAAAGATTCCATCCTTTTGTAGTTCTTTTACATGCTTACCCACTAACTCTTCGGCAGCTAGTTGGTAGTGCCTTTCACATGTACTATTTACACGCACAACGATCCCTTGCTCGTCTGTAACAAAAATTTCGTCAAACGCATATTCAAATACATCTTTTAAATCCATTAACACTCGTTCCTTTTCTGCAACCATCCTAGCCACCCCTAACTTCAAATCCATCGTTCCACTTCACTACCTTTATTATAAAGTGAATTTTCTGCATTTAATATAGAGTCAGCTAGAATGTTTGCTATTTATACTTCCGTTTTTAAACGCGAGCGATGTTCGTTTGCTCATAACAAGCTTGCAATGATTCTTCAATTATTGTTAAACCTTCTTCAAGTTGATCATCTGTAATAACTAAAGGCATTAACACACGGATAACATTTCCATATGTTCCTGCTGATAATAACAGTAACCCGCGCTTATTTGCTTCTGCACATAGATTAGCCGTTAACGTTTTGTCAGGTGCTTTCGTCTTACGATCTTGAACGACCTCAAATGCACACATTGCTCCTAACCCACGCACATCACCGATGCAATGATATTTATTTTTCATCTCTTCGAATCGGTTCATTACGACTTTTCCTAATTCTATCGCTCTATCATTTAATTTCTCATTTTCTATTACATCGAGAACAGCTAAGGCAGCCGCACATCCTAATGGACTTCCTGCATACGTTCCACCGAGTTCACCTGGTGCAGATTCATTCATAATTTCTTTACGTCCAATGACACCACTTATCGGTACACCAGCCCCTAATGATTTAGACACTGTAATTAAATCTGGAACGACATCATAATGATCAATTGCAAAATATTTTCCTGTACGACTAAAGCCTGTTTGTATTTCATCCGCTACAAATAAGATGCCGTTCTCTGAACAAATGCGGCGTACTTCTTGAACAAATTTCTTACTTGGGACGATAAATCCACCTTCCCCTTGAACAGGTTCCATTACAACAGCTGCAATTGTTTCTGGTGCTACTTCCGATATGAAGAAGTTCTTAAACTCTTCAATAATAAAATCATCATATTGCTCTTCCGTTAATCCCTCTGGGCGACGGTATTCGTATGGAAATGGCGCTTTATATACTTCTGGAGCAAAGGGACCAAACCCAAATTTATATGGCTTCACTTTACTTGTCATCGTCATTGTCATTAATGTACGCCCGTGGAAACCTTTAGAAAATGCGATAATACCAGGTCTCTTCGTATATTTACGAGCGATTTTCACCGCGTTCTCAACTGCTTCTGCACCACTATTTAAAAATAGGACTTGCTTATCGAAACTTCCTGGTGCCAATGCCGCAAGCTTTTCCGCTAATTCAATATATGGCTCATACATCATGACATTAAATCCAGTATGAATGTATTGATCGACTTGTTTATGGAGCGCCTCTTTAACCGTTGGATGACAATGTCCTACGTTAATTGTCCCGATTGCTCCTGCAAAATCAATGTACTGATTACCATCAACATCTGTTACAAGAGCACCATTTGCAGATTGTACAAACGTTGGGATGCCGTTACTTACTCCTTTTGGTACTATATTTTGACGGCGTTCCAATAAAGATGCCGCTTTCGGTCCTGGAATTTGTTCATTTACTTTAGCAAATTTTTTTGCGTTCATTGCGTACCCCATCCTTTTCTTTACATTGTTTTCTCTTCTTATTGCAAAATATATGCCAACTTTCTTTTCTAGCATTTATCCTATATTCTTTGTATCCAGGCATAAAAAATAAGTCTATAAAGACTCATTAAGAGTCTTTATAGACTTATTTTCCTTACACATTAGACTTTTCTTTCTCCCAGAAAAACTCACCCGATTGAGAAATAAACTCCCCAACAGAATCTAACACTAAATCAGCAAGTGGTTCTAATGTTGGACGATCCCCCGTACCAGAAAGGACTCCAATTGCATAGCAATCACCGCCATTTTTAGCTAAATGTAAATCCGTTGGCGTATCTCCAACAACCGCAACCTCACATGATTCTAAATTAAATTTCTCACAAAACACTTCTATAATCTTTTTATCTGGTTTTTGCGCAGGGAATGTATCCGAGGCTATAATATAATCAAAAAAGTTCTCCAACTTATATTGTTTTAAAAATAATTCTGTTGGTGCAAAATCATCCGCCGTGACAACCCCTAATATAAATCCTTTATCTTTTAATGCCTGTAACACTTTCGGTAAATCCGCTGTCATTTTCATATGCGAACGATACTCATACATAAGGGAAAATAACTTCTCACTTACCCAATGATGCATCTCTTCTTCTCTAGCAGACTCAATATAATTACAAAGCCCCTTCGCTACATCAAGGCTTGTTCCAGCAGCTATTGCACTCCTCGGATTAACAAATGCTCCCTCTACACCAATCTCTTCTAATAAGGTCTGCCCTATTGTACTTGGTAAATGATATAAACTTATACATTCAGCTACAAGTTCTTCAGCTACTTTTATCCATATTGAATGAAAATCCATTAATGTCCCATCTTTATCAAATAGTATTGCTTTTACCTTCTCCATAGCATCCTACCTCTCGTTTCTTATCTCCTCCAGTGTATCAATAAAATATGGATGTAAAATAAAAGAATTGTAAAAATACCATAAAAATCAAACTAACTCCCAATTTACAATTCATTTTAACAAAGTAAAAAAGGATGCCTTTACAGGGCATCCTCTTGATGTTCAGGAACAAATAGTTCTAAACAATGATATATATTTTCGAATTCCATCGGTGCATCTCCACCATACTCACCATCTAAATTAATCATTAGTTTATCTGGTGAATGTACTTTAATTCGGTTCGCTTGTGTATATAACACTTTTGGATTGTTAATATGTTCACCACGTTGTGCTTGTGTTGCTGCTTTAATCAAATCAGCGATAGAACCTTTTTTCAGTACTAATAGATCAAATAACCCATCGTTAATAGATGCATACGGTGCTACCTTTTCAAATCCACCTACTGAACGAGTATTCGTAATTAAAAACATTGTAATTTCTTCTTGTAGTAATTTTCCATCATACTCAATTTCAACATATGTTGGATGTAATGATGGTAACATCTCGATACCTTTTAGGTAATAAGCAAGTTGTCCTAATACTGTCTTTAACTTACTCGGTACCTCGTATGTTAATTCTGTAATACGACCGCCACCAGCGATGTTAATAAAATATGTATCGTTCGCTCTACCAAGGTCTAATGGCACTGTTTTTCCTTCGCAAATAATATCTGCTGCCTCTTCAATAGAACGAGGTACACCAATCGCACGTGCAAAGTCATTTGTCGTTCCAACTGGAATAATTCCAAATTTCGGACGGAATTCATGCCCAACTAAACCGTTTACTACTTCATTTAACGTACCGTCGCCACCAGCCGCAATAACAACATCAAACTTACGATCCGCAGCTTGCCTCGCCGCCACAGTAGCGTCTCCAGGACCCGTTGTCGCATGACAAGATGTCTCATAGCCAGCTTGTTCTAATTTTTGTAATACTTCTGGTAAGCTCTTCTTAAATAGCTCACGCCCAGAAGTAGGATTATAAATAATTCTTGCTCGCTTCATCATTTATTAGCACAGGAAATTTCTTTATGTATCGAAAAAGAACATACTGAACTTCTATTCAGTATTCCCATGCCTACCTCCTCTCATCTTGCTATCCTTCTTTTATCCCGCTCAAACAGGCAGTAAGAACCCGATTCGTGTAGTCCATCAAAAGTAAATATTCATTTCAATGGTTTTTTTATTTGACCCAAAAATTTATCCCGCTATTTGCGGGCAGTAAATGCCCGATTGGTGAGGGCTAATAATCAGTGTTGGATGAACCTCCTACTGATTAAAGTTTCACTTTATTTCTATCCATTCTTCCATAAAAATTTACATATAACGAATAATAACTATCTATTATTTCATGAGATGAAAAAAACCTCTATGTTTAGATTTATCATTATTCCCACCTTTTTGCAACTATCATACCATAGTTGCTATACAAACATTTTTCCACTTTTGACAGTTAATCAAACGTTTGTTTAAACGATTTTGTCTCATTTAAACAAACGTTTGATTAACCTAGAAAAACACCCATGTACGGGTGTTTTTCTGCTTAATCTTTAAAAGTCACTACTATTATCGCTTATTAATCTCTTCAAGTAAGATTTTGTTAACAAGCGGTGGATTTGCTTGTCCTTTTGTAGCTTTCATAATTTGACCAACTAAGAAGCCAATTGCACGGTCTTTACCGTTTTTAAAGTCTTCGATAGATTGCTCATTATTATCAAGAATTTCTGTTACAACTTTACGAAGTGTACCCTCGTCAGAAATTTGAACAAGACCTTTCGCTTTAACGATTTCTTCTGGGTCTCCACCTTTTTCAATTAATTCATTAAATACTTTCTTCGCGATTTTAGAAGAAATTGTACCTTTTTCAATTAATTGAACCATTTTAGATAAACCAGCAGGCGTTAATGCAACGTCTTTTAATTCTTTTTGTTGTTTGTTTAAGTATGCAAGTACTTCACCCATTAACCAGTTCGATGTTAATTTCGCATCAGCACCGTCTGCAACAGTTGCTTCAAAGAAATCAGACATCTCTTTCGTTAATGTTAACACGTGTGCATCATAAGCTGGTAAGCCTAGTTCTGCAACGTAGCGAGCTTTACGTGCATCTGGAAGTTCTGGAATAGAAGCTCGAACTGCTTCTTTCCACTCATCATCGATGTAAAGTTCAACTAAGTCTGGCTCCGGGAAGTAACGGTAATCGTCAGATCCTTCTTTCACACGCATTAAGATTGTTTTCTTCGTTGCTTCATCATAACGACGTGTTTCTTGTTGGATGATGCCACCAGATAACAATTCTTTTTCTTGGCGCACTTGCTCATGCTCAAGACCTTTTTGTACGTAAGTGAATGAGTTTAAGTTTTTCAGTTCCGCTTTTGTACCGAACTTTTCTTGTCCAACTGGACGAAGAGAAATGTTCGCATCACAACGCAAGGAACCTTCTTCCATCTTACAATCAGATACACCAGTGTATTGAATAATTGATTTTAACTTCTCTAAGTATGCATATGCTTCTTCTGGCGTACGCATATCTGGCTCAGATACGATCTCGATTAAAGGCATACCTTGACGGTTGTAGTCTACTAATGAACCATCAGCTGTATGCGTTGATTTACCAGCATCTTCTTCTAAATGAAGACGTGTAATACCGATACGTTTCTTTTTACCGTCTACTTCGATTTCAATCCAACCATTTTCACCAATTGGCTTATCAAATTGAGAGATTTGGTAAGCTTTCGGGTTATCTGGATAGAAATAGTTTTTACGGTCAAACTTCGTTTCCGTTGCGATTTCACAGTTTAATGCCATTGCAGCTTTCATTGCAAAGTTAACTGCTTCTTTATTTAAAGTAGGAAGTACCCCTGGGTATCCTAAGTCAATTACACTTGTTTGTGTATTTGGCTCCGCTCCGAATTCTGTTGGACTCGCAGAGAAAATTTTCGAATTTGTTTTTAACTCAACGTGAACCTCTAAACCAATAATTGTTTCTAAATTCATCTATGCTCGCCTCCTTACAGACTTGCTTTTTTTGTATGATAGTCTGTTGCTTGCTCAAATGCATGTGCAACGCGGTAAATTGTCGCTTCATCGAAGTGTTTACCAATGATTTGTAGACCAAGTGGCATGTTGTTAGCACCGAATCCACATGGAACTGAAATCGCTGGAACACCCGCTAAGTTTACTGGGATTGTTAAAATGTCATTTGCATACATTGTCATTGGATCGTTAACTTTTTCTCCCACTTTAAATGCCGGAGTTGGTGTTGTTGGTCCAATAATAACATCATAGTTAGCAAATACATTTTCAAAGTCGTTCTTAATTAATGTACGTACTTGTTGTGCTTTTTTGTAATATGCATCATAGTAACCAGAGCTAAGAGCAAATGTACCAAGCATAATACGACGTTTAACTTCATCACCGAAACCTTCACTACGTGTGTTTTTGTAAAGGTCTAATAAGTTATTTACATTATCAGAACGAACACCGTAACGCACGCCATCAAAGCGTGAAAGGTTAGCAGATGCTTCAGAAGAAGATAGTAAGTAATACGTTGCTAGAGCGTATTTAGAGTGTGGAAGAGATACTTCCTCCCAAGTTGCGCCCATACCTTCTAATACTTTTAAAGCAGCTAGTACTGACTCACGAGCTTCTTCGCCAACACCTTCGCCTAAGTATTCTTTCGGTACAGCAATGCGTAAACCTTTAACATCGCCTGTTAAACCAGCTAAATAGTTTCCAACTTCAACGTTTGCAGAAGTTGCATCCATGCGGTCAATACCTGAAATAGCTTGTAATAAGTATGCATTGTCTTCTACTGTACGTGTAATCGGTCCGATTTGGTCTAGTGAAGATGCGAATGCTACTAATCCGTAACGAGATACGCGTCCGTAAGTTGGTTTTAAACCTACAACACCGCAATATGCAGCTGGCTGACGGATAGAACCACCCGTATCAGAACCTAGAGAGAATAGTACTTCTCCTGCTGCTACAGCTGCTGCAGAACCACCACTAGATCCGCCTGGAACGTAATCTAAGTTCCATGGGTTTTTCGTAGCGTAGAATCCTGAGTTTTCATTTGAAGAACCCATTGCGAACTCGTCCATGTTTAATTTACCGATTGTAATTGTGTCAGCAGCTTTTAGCTTTTGCACAACTGTCGCATCATAAATTGGATCGAAGTTTGCTAACATTTTGCTCGCACAAGTTGTACGAAGACCGTTAGTTACAATGTTATCTTTTACACCAATTGGCATACCGAATAATAAACCATTATCTTCAGCGCCGATTTTTGCATCTAATTCTTTCGCTTTTGCGCGTGCATTTTCTTCATCTAATGTAAGAAAAGCTTTTACGTTATCTTCAACATCCGCAATACGTTTGTAAGATTCTTCTACTAAATCCGTAACGGAAATTTCTTTGTTGTTTAACTTCTTATGTAACTCTGATACTGAATGATCAAATAATGACATCGAAATTCCCCTCCTCTATTCTAATACTGCTGGAACACGGATTTGATTATCTTTGTGATCCGGTGCATTTTTTAATACTTCTTCGACTGGTAAACCTTTTTCTGGTACATCTTCACGCATAACATTTTTCATAGTTAATACATGAGTTGTTGGTTTTACATCTGTTGTATCTAATTCATTTAACTGTTCTGCAAATGTAACAATTGCATCTAGTTGTTTTTGAAATTTTTCTGCTTCTTGATCAGTAATTGCAAGACGTGCTAAATGTGCTACGTGCTTTACATTCTCAACGGAAATTCTTGACACGGCTAGGCCACCTCCATAATATATCGTTCAATCTACAATACTATTGATGATACCAAATTTTCAGTACTTCAAGCAAGTCAACACAGAGTACTTACGCCATTTTTACATAAAAAAAGAAAGGCAAATGCCTTTCTTTACAATTTACTCTTTATCTAACGGTTTATTTTTCGGAAATCTCTCGTTATCTTCTTCATTATCACGAATTGTTTTTTGTAATACAAAACAAGACATCGTTAAAAATAATGTTCCAATTAAATAGTATCCTTTTACACTAAGCGTTTCATCTAACGTATAAATCCCAATTAGCATACCTGAAAGCGCACAAACAAATGAAGTCCATGCTAAAAACGTGAACGCTTGCGTATTACGTCTTCTCATCGTTCTCCCCCTCGTTAGCTGTATACCCATTATAGATAAGTATATTTACCATGATGGATTTTTATGTAAATTCTAGTTTTATATTTATAAATCTATCATAAAAGAATACTATTTTAAAGAAAGTTTTCTGCCTAATCTGAAAAAAACAATCAAAACGATTGACATTTATTTCTATTCTGCATAAAATAAAAATAAATATTACGAACCTCGAAATATACGGGAGTGGAATTAATTGTTGCAATATGAACATTTTTTAGACTTACTGCTAGATAACGCCAAGAAACTTTTCTATCCTGAAGAATGGGTAAGCCTTGATTTAACACTTTCCAAAACAGAAGTATTTTGTTTACTTTGGATGGAACGAAATACAGAGATTACAATGACAAAAATTGCTGATCTTCTTGATATACCGATGAGTACAACGACGGGCGTTGTAAATCGCCTTGTAAAAAAGGGATATATTGAACGCTACCGTGATGAAAACGACCGACGTATTGTATTAATTCGGTTAACAGAAACCGGCGTAATGCTCGTTCAAGAGGTAAAACAAAATGCAGCCCATTACTTTAGCTTAGTGACAGAAGCATTGTCAGAAGAAGAAAAAGCATTCTTACTACAAATCTTCCAAAAGATTATGAATCACATTGCTACCTCACAGCAAAAAACAGAAGAAAAGGTTTCTACACCTAAAATGAAAAACATTCCGATTGAATAAAACCCTATCTGGGTTTTTATTCAATCATTTACTTCGACACTCGTAATATTCGACATTCGAAACAAAGGGGATATGAATGATGAGAATTATCTTGTATACAGGTAAAGGCGGCGTAGGAAAAACTAGCATTTCAGCAGCAACAGCAATTCAAAGCGCAAAACAAGGATTAAAAACTTTAGTCATGAGTACGGATCCTGCTCATAGTTTAGGAGATTCATTTGGTATAAAGCTATCTTCTGAGCCATTAGAAATTCGTGAAAATTTGTGGGCACAAGAAATTAATACGATTTATGAGATGGAAAAAGGATGGGGAAAATTACAGAAATATATTACACTACTCTTCACTTCCAAAGCAGCCGATGATATTACAACAGAAGAATTAACGATGTTTCCTGGTATGGAAGATTTAATTAGCTTACTTCGCGTACTCGATTATTATAAACAAAACACATATGATGTTATCATTATTGATTGTGCTCCAACAGGAGAAACATTAGCAATGCTAAGCTTTCCAGACATGCTCGGCTGGTGGATGGAAAAATTGTTTCCTATTAAAAGAAAAGTTTTAAAAGTCGTTCGTCCTGTAGCTCAACCACTCCTTGGTGTCCCTCTTCCAACCGACGATATTATGGACGAATTAACAAATACACTTGAACAGCTCGGAGAAATGAGAGATATTTTATCAAACCGAGAAGTAACAAGTATCCGCATCGTTGTAAATCCTGAAAAAATGGTCATTAAAGAAGCTCAGCGTAGCTTTACTTATTTAAATTTATACGATTATAACGTAGATGCCATTATGATTAATCGCGTCATCCCTAACACCGTCACCGATCCTTATTTTCAAGCATGGAAAGATACGCAAAAGAAATATAAAACATTAATTCAAAATAGTTTTGATCCACTTCCTATTTACGAAGCTCCAATGTTTGAACAAGAAGTTGTTGGTTTACCTATGTTAGAGCGTGTAGGAGATGCTTTATTTAAAACTGATCATTGTCCTACTGAAGTTAAATTTAACGGCCGCACACAATATGTAAGAAAAGATGGCGATGATTATATTTTCATTCTTTCTATTCCCTTCTCAAACAAAAGTGAACTTTCATTAAATCAAAAAGGTGATGAGCTAATTATTCGAGCTGGCTCTGTGAAACGAAATATTACATTGCCAAAAACGTTAACACACCTTTCTATTCAAGGAGCAAAATTTGAAGAAGATATACTAAACATTCGGTTTGGAGGTGTAGTGCATGCATGAGGAACTACTACGAAGGGTAATTCGTACAAAAGTAAAAGTCGGGATGCATATATTAGAAGAGCTACCTAATCCAATCCAGCAATCAGCTAAGCAAATATTAAATATTTTGCAAGAGGAGCTAGCTGCTTATCCGAAAGAACGAGAGCATCATGAAAATAATTTAAAAAATATCATAATTGAATAACTATCTGTATAGAGGGCCTTTTTTAGGCTTTCTATACTTTATTGGAGTGATGTAAGTTGATGAAAAAGCATTCCACTACTATACTCTGGATCATTCCCTTATTATTTTTCATTCATAACCTTGAAGAAGCTTTCCAAATGCCACAATACCTTGCTAATCAATTTTCAATCCGCCTTATAACTAGCTAGCCAACAATTTTTCATTGCCATTTCCGTATTAACAATCTTTGTATTACTTATCGTCTTTCTATATCAACTTAACTTCTTGTCTTCTATATGCTGGATTATTTTTATACAAGGGGCCATCTTCTTTAACTCTGTTCAACATATTATTTTGTTTTTCATTTATCGCTCCTATAACCCCGGCGTAATATCAGCATTTTTCATTACTCTCTTTTCTATTTTCTTTGTTTTATCAAAAAAACACTTAATTCATCAAAAGCAATTCGTAATTACACTCCTTTTCAGCTTATTTTCTTATCCCATTATAATTTGGATTACCTTACTGTTCGCTAGCTACTTTCATTCATAAAAAAAGACCAGGAAAACTCCTGGTCCATTACTCTACTTAACAAACATTGGATTCTACGTTATACAAAATTGGAAGGTACAGAATTAGGGTTCGTTTGTTAAGTAGATTATATGTTGAACGAACTAACAGCGGAGGGGTTCCTTCTGTTAGTCCATTAAACCCAATCATTATTTTACGATTTTTTCAAGCTCCTCAAGTGAAAGATCAACTGAAATTGAACCATCATTCGTTTCTTTCTTAATTGCATCTGTTACTTCTTTTGAATGATACAATTCAATTACTTTTTTCAGTGTTGGATCATCTTTATCTTTCGTACGAGCTGCGAAAATATTAATATAAGGCTTCGCATTTTCATTCTTTGGATCTTCTAAGAAAATAGGATCCTTCGCTGGATCTAATCCAGCTTGACCAGCAACACCGTTATTAATAACTGATGCCGCTACATCTTTTAACACACGAGGTGTTTGCTGTGCGATAACCGGTGTAATTTTTAATTTCTTCGGATTTTCAGCAATGCCGCTTGGATCTCCAAATAAGCCAAAATCTTTTTTAAGCTTTAATACTCCAGCTGCATCAAGAAGTTTTAATGCACGTGCTTGGTTCGTTGGATCGTTTGGAATTGCAATTTCTGAACCATCTGGAATTTCATTTGCCTTCTTATATTTTTCAGAGTATAAACCCATTGGCGCAATTTGTGTTGTACCAACAGCTGTAATATCTAACTTATGCTCTTTTTTAAATTGCTCTAAGAAAGCAATATGCTGAAATGAGTTTAATTCAATATCTCCATCAGCTAAAGCTTTATTTGGAGTTGTATAATCAGAGAACTCCACCAGTTTAATCTTGATCCCTTCTTTTTCAGCTTTTTTCTTCAAAATTTCCCAAGCGTCTCCATCCGTTCCAGTTACACCGACGCGAACTACTTTTTCTTTCGCTCCTGCACCCGTGTCTCCACTTGAGCAGCCACTTAATACTGAGACTCCTACAATCGCTGATAATGCAAATGCTAAAATTTTCTTCATTTTCTTTTCCTCTCTTCCTTTTTATGATCTACGTAACAAGACTTTCGCAAAGTAGTTTCCTAAATTTTGAGCTATCTGTACGAGAATAATAAGTAAAACAACCGTTACAAACATAACTGATGTATCAAAACGTTGATAACCATATGTCATTGCCAAGTCACCAAGACCGCCACCACCGACAAGCCCAGCAACTGCAGAAAATTCAATTAAACCAACTGTCATAAATGTGACACCTAAGATTAATGGTGCTAACGCTTCTGGTACAAGGATTTCAAAAACGATTCTAATTGGCGAGGCGCCCATTGCTTGTGCTGCCTCAATTACTCCTTTCGGAACGGAAACAAGATTTGTTTCAACCATTCTAGCAATACCAATTGATGCGACTAACGTCATCGGGAAAATTGCTGCTGCTGTTCCAATCGTCGTTCCAATAACGCTTCTCGTTAGTGGACTTAAAGCTACTAAAAAGATAATGAATGGTACCGGACGAATTGTATTAATTATGATGTTAAGAATAGAAAAGACCCATTTATTTTCTAAAAAGTTTCCTTTTCTCGTTACATATAAAAGTAAACCTAGAGGTATACCCAGAATTGTAGCGAATATAAGGGTTACAATTACCATTAAGAGGGTATCCCCCGTCGCATCTAGTATGCGCGGCCAAAATATACTCCAATCAACTCGCATGAGCTTCTACCTCCTTCAGCTGCACTTGCAGTCTTAGATGTTGTAATGCTTTTTGAATTTCCCTCTGCTCACCTTGCAATTCTACAAGCAGATTTCCAAATAGCACATTTTGAAGTTCAATAATATTTCCGTACAGTACATTTACATCGACGTTATAGTTTTTTGCGATATATGATAGTACCGGCTGTCCTGTCTCCTCACCAGTAAATGTTAGACGATAAATTTGACCACCATTTTGAATTTTCGCTAGAACACTTTCTGGTAAATGATCATTAATAACAGAACGTACAAAGTTTTGAGTCGTCTTTGTTTTGGGTTGCGTGAAAACATCGAACAGTTTTCCTTCTTCAATAACTTTTCCCTTCTCCATTACAGCTACACGGTGACAAATTTCTTTCACAACATGCATTTCATGTGTAATAAGAAGGATTGTTAAATTGTATTCTCGATTTACTTTCTTTAATAAGTTTAGAATTTCTGTCGTCGTTTCTGGATCTAAGGCTGATGTTGCCTCATCACATATAAGAATATCTGGCGATGTCGCAAGTGCTCTAGCAATACCAACACGTTGCTTTTGTCCCCCTGATAGCTGTTCTGGATAATAGTTTGCTTTATCTTCTAACCCTACAAACTTCAGCAGTTCATTCACTCGTTCCTTTATCTCGTTCTTTGGCAATTTCGCTAACTTTAATGGATAAGCAATATTCCCAAATACTGTTCTTGAATTAAATAAATTAAAGCTTTGAAAAATCATTCCGATTCTTTGTCTTAGTTTGCGTAATTCTTTCGTCGATAATGATGTAATATCTTTATCATCTATTGCAATCGTTCCTGACGTTGGTCTCTCTAACATATTTACTAAGCGTAATAATGTACTCTTTCCAGCGCCACTAAAACCGATAATGCCAAAAATTTCGCCTTTCTCAACTGATAATGTTACATCCTCCACCGCATGAACAGATTGCCCAGCTGATTCATACACTTTACTTACATTGTTAAAAGAAATCATTTTTTCCCCTCCTATATGCTGTAAAAACTTGAAGTAGAGCTTTCGAGGTAAAATAAAAAGTGCTCTCCTTCTTATCAACCATAAAGATAAGAAGGAGAGCACTTATATGTACTCGTTCACAACTTCTCATCTTCCAAGCCTTTATATGGCTTGCTGGAGTTAGCACGGTATTAAAAAACCCGTTGCTGAGGTATCGTAGGGCCAGTCCCTCCACCTCTCTGGATAAGAATGTATCGATTTAATTGTCATTTAATTAATTCTCATTATAGAACTCAGAATAATAAGAGTCAATACATTTTTTAGAAAAATATTAATTATTCCTTTATTAAAATTTTCAGATGAAAATTCATGAGAAAATAGTAACTTTCAAGGTTATTTAAAATTCTTCTTCCTCATATTTTTAAACAGGAGAATCCTCTCTACGAATTGAATAAATTTATTTGAATATGAAACTCGGAGGCAGATAAATATATGAAAACAGCTCTTTTACTCGTCGATATTCAAAACGATTATTTTCCAAATGGAAAGATGGAATTGCGTAATCCAGTAGAAGCAAGCGAATATGCTAATCAGTTATTACAACACTTTAGAACAAACAGCGAATCTATTTTTCATATCCAACACGTAGCTATAAAAGATAACGCTACTTTTTTCCTACCTAATACAGAAGGTGTACATATTCACGAAAGCGTACGTCCACTTAGAGAAGAAACAGTTATAGTCAAACATTATCCAAATAGCTTCCGAGAAACTAATCTTCTAGAGCAATTACAGCGTTTAGACATTGAACATGTCGTCGTATGCGGGATGATGACTCATATGTGTATTGATGCTACAGTAAGGGCTGCATTTGATTTTGGTTTTCAATGTACCGTTATACACGATGCTTGTGCTACAAAAGACCTTTCTTTTAAGAACGCTACTATACCAGCTGTTTATATTCACAATACAATTTTAGCTAGTTTAAATGGCGTATATGCAAATGTAATAAGCACGAAAGAATTTTTAGCTACATAAAAAAACACTCCTTTCAGTGAGCAAAACCGAAAGGAGTGTTCCTTGTCGAACCATAGATTTTCTTTCAAATTGTATTATACAGGAAATTCTCAAAATGAATACTAAAAAATATGACTAATACGTCAACTTTTCTCATTATTTTATTTCTGTTTACATGTTTATCCCGCTATTAATAGGTTTTAGCTCATTCTCTTCGAACGACGGTAATATATGGGGTTTCAATTTTAAAAGGAGCTCTTCACATTTTGTGAAGAGCTCCTCTACTATTTCTTATAAAGTTTCAGAAGTAGTTTTTGCTTGCATGTGAAGTGCTAAGTAATCAGGTCCACCAGCTTTAGAGTCTGTACCAGACATGTTAAAGCCACCGAATGGTTGGTAACCTACGATTGCACCAGTACATCCACGGTTGAAGTATAAGTTACCAACGTGGAAGTCTTCACGTGCTTTTTCAATATGGTCACGGTTGTTAGTAATAACAGCACCTGTTAAACCGTATTCCGTATTGTTTGCAATTGCAAGTGCATGATCGAAGTCTTTTGCTTTACAGAATGCTACTACTGGTCCGAAGATTTCTTCTTTCATTAAGCGAGCATCTTCTGCAACATCAGCAACGATTGTTGGTTGGATGAACCAGCCTTTAGAATCGTCTCCTTCGCCACCTGCTAAGATTCTACCTTCTTCTTTACCAATTGCAACATAGCTCATTACTTTATCGAATGCAGCTTGGTCATTAACAGGACCCATGTTTGTACCTAATACTGCTGGGTTAGCAACTGTTAATTCTTTTGTTAATTCAACAGCACGATTTAATACGTGATCGTATACATCTTCGTGGATTACTGCACGAGAACATGCAGAACATTTTTGTCCTGAGAATCCGAATGCTGATGCAACGATAGACTTAGCTGCTAATTCAAGATCTGCTTCTTTATCAACAACGATTGTATCTTTACCGCCCATTTCAGCGATAACGCGTTTTAACCAAATTTGGCCTGGGTTTACTTTCGCTGCACGCTCATAGATACGGATACCTACATCACGAGATCCCGTGAAGCTTACGAAACGTGTACGAGGATGATCTACTAAGTAGTCACCAACTTCAGAACCATTACCTGGAACGAAGTTTACTACGCCAGCTGGTAAGCCAGCTTCTTCTAATACTTCCATAAATTTCGCTGCTACTACAGGAGTTGTACTAGCTGGTTTTAGTAATACTGTGTTACCAGAAACTAAAGCAGCTGTTGTCATACCTGCCATAATTGCGAATGGGAAGTTCCAAGGAGAAATGATAACACCTACTCCTAATGGAATGTAAGAGAAACGATTATATTCAATTGGACGGCTTTCTACTGGAATACCGTCTTTTAATTTTAACATTTGACGACCATAATATTCCATAAAGTCGATTGCTTCTGCTGTATCAGCATCTGCCTCATTCCATGGCTTACCTGCTTCTTTTACAAGAATAGCAGAGAATTCATGTTTTCTGCGACGAACGATTGCTGCAGCACGGAATAAAATGTCTGCACGCATTTCTGGCTTTGATTTTCTCCAAGTTTGGAATGTTTCATCCGCTACTTGCATTGCTTTTTCAGCTAACTCACGGCTTGCTTTTGAAACACGACCAACAAGTTCCTCTTTATTTGCAGGGTTTACAGAAACAATTTTGTCTTCTGTAGTGATTTTTTCTCCCCCAATAATTAATGGATAGTCTTGTCCAAGATAAGATTCTACTTTCTTTAAACCTTCTTCAAACGCTAATTTGTTAGCCTCCACTGAAAAATCTGTAAATGGCTCATGTTTGTATGCTACTACCATTTTTTTTAGCCTCCCCTTAGAAAAACGTTTACATTTTACAACATTATTCTACACGATAATTTAGATTTATTCAAATATTCCTAGACTTATATTTTAAAAATTAATAAATTTTTAAAATATAATAAAAAAAAGAGATTCATACATGCGTATGAATCTACAAAATATGAGTATATTCCAAAACATTTTTCCCGATCAATAATATAGTAACCAATAAAAATAAAGTCCTTACATATCCAACGCCTTTTTGAACCGCAAACTTCGATCCCAAATAAGCACCTAAGATCATTGATAATCCCATGATAATACCGTATTCAAAATGAATTATGTCTAAAAATAAAAAAGTAATTAAAGATACAATATTACTAACAAAGTTCAAAAGTTTTCCAGATGCTGCCGCTTGAATAAAATCCAAACCAATTAATAAAAATGCAAAAATTAAAAATGACCCTGTCCCTGGTCCAAAAAATCCATCATAAAATCCTATCATTAAAATAACAAAGAAAAATATTAATGTTTTTCTTTGCGTCATCTTCTTATAGGTAGACACACTTCCCCAATTCTTTTTTGCAATAATATAAATAGCAATAAATACCAACATTACAAGTACTAATGGGCGTAAAATATCCGATGGAATAAATTTTACTACTAAAGCACCTGCAACAGCTCCAACAATAGTTAACGGGATTAACTTTCCTACAATTTTAAAATCAACTTTTCCTGATCGAATGAAATACATCGCACTCGTAAACGTCCCCATTGTTGCCGCTAATTTATTCGTTGCAATTGCTGAAGCCGGCGATAAGCCAACAAACATAAGCGCAGGAAGCGAAATTAACCCTCCTCCTCCAACAACGGAATCAATGAAAGCTGCTAAAAAACCGAATGCAATTAATAAAATAATGACTTGAAAACTTAATTCTTCCATGAACTTTACCCCTTACCCCTATTATTTACAACATTTTAAATTATAACAAAATTACATAAGAAAAAAAGCTGTTCCATAGAGGAACAGCCTTCATATTTAATCTAAAATTTTCACAAGTGGTTCATCTTGTTTTGCTTCACGTATAATAATAGCTTCTGGGCGTTCTACAGATTTAATCGTTACTTGTACTTTCATATAATTCGGGAAGTATTCCATAACAAGCCCTGCCACATATTGTGTAAAACCAATTATTTCAGCTTTTCCATTAAACTGGACAGGAATATCAAGCTTCATTTCTCTTAATTCATCATCTCTATACATACCAGTACCAATAACAGCTGTATAGTCGCCTTGGAAATAATCGCTTAGTTTTGCCTTAAAGTTGGATACTCTTGCAAGATCTTCACGTTTATTATCTGTTTTCGCTTGCTCTGATGGGAACAAATAGTATTTCTCATTAATTTGTTTCCAATCTTCAACCGTTTCACTACCTTTTTCTACATTTGCATAAGAAACAAAGTTACCTGGTACGAGCGAAGACTTTGGAGCTTGGCGATAAATCGCAAATGTTATCGGAATATTTTTTGTATCAGGTTGTTTTTGATGTATGACTTTCAAAATTTCTTGCGCCATTTTTTTCCCTTCAGCTAACATCTTTTCATCCGGGATGGCAGCTTCACGTGGATAACCATGCTCTTCGTTAAAATATTGAACAGAATTCATTGCTAATCCAACTACCATACCAACACGTTCCTCGCTGTTATCGCCTTTTTTCACATAATAATCATGCTCTAAAATATTTGAAATATATATTGGATTTTTTTTATTTTTCACTTCTAGTGATTCGGATCCCGTTCCTAATGCAGGGTTTAATCCTATATTAGGAAATTTAACTGCATCTTTTTTTAATTTGTCCTCTAGTTCCTTTTGTTCAGCATCTGTACGTTTTCTTTTAACAAGCATCTGTATCACTTGAGTATCTAGAGCACTTCCGCCTTTTAAAAAATTATCTTTCGTATTAAATGATTCTTTTGCAATTCGCATTAATCCTGTTTCAAATTCATCTATATCAAGACGACTATTTAGCCCTTGCACCACTAAACCACGTGCATTTCCACCATCAAATGGAATAGTCGTCTTATAATATTCATCCGAAATAGCGTATTTTGGAACAACTGATTGTTCTTTTGCTTTCCCCGATTTCTCAGCCACTTTTTCATCTTTGTCGGCACCTGCACTACACCCACTTACAAGTAGGCCCAGGCTTAATATCGCTAATGCTATTTTTTTCATGGTAAGTTTGCACCTCTTACTTATTTAGCTCTTGTAAGAACCTCTCTTCATTCCAAACCTCAACATTATGTTTCTCCGCTTGTGCTAATTTCGAACCAGCTGCTTCACCTGCAACAACCAAATCCGTACTCTTACTAACACTTCCTGTTACTTTTCCACCTAATGCCTCAATCTTCTTCTTCGCTTCACTTCGTCCCATAACTTCTAGCTTACCTGTTAAAACAACCGTTTTTCCTGCGAAGTAAGATTCAACATTTTGTAAATCTGCAATTTTTATACCTTTGTATGTCATATTCACGCCATACTCTTTAAACTGCTGTAATAATTCTAATACATCTTCATTATCAAAATATGTCACAACAGATTGAGCCATTTTTTCGCCAATTTCATTAATTGCTTTTAGTTCTTCTTCTGTTGCTTTTACAAGCTCATCCATCGTTTCAAAGTGCTCTGCAAATGTACGTGCTGCTTTCGCTCCAACGTGGCGAATTCCAAGACCAAATAATAATCGCTCTAACGAGTTTTCTTTAGAATTTTCAATTGCTTGTATTAAGTTTGTTGCTGATTTTTCACCAAAACGTTCTAACTGTAATAATTGCTCTTTCGTCAATGCATATAAATCAGCAAATGTACGAATATAATCTGCATCAAAGAGTTGTGTAATGACACGTTCTCCAAGTCCATCAATATTCATCGCATTTCTTGAAACGAAATGGATTAATCCCTCTCGAATTTGAGCCGGACAAGTCGGATTTATACATCGAAGTGCTACTTCTTCTTCTAAACGAACAAGTTCACTCTCACATGCTGGACAATGCGTTGGCATACGGTATTCTTCTTCTTCACCAGTACGCTTATCAAAAATAACGTTCACAACTTCAGGAATAATATCTCCAGCCTTCTTCACAACAACGTAGTCACCAATTCGAATGTCTTTTTCACGAATCAAATCTTCGTTATGTAAAGAAGCACGGCGAACAATCGTACCAGCAACTCTCACTGGCTCTAGCTCTGCAGTCGGCGTTACAACCCCTGTTCGGCCAACACTTAATTCAATGCCTGTTAGTCTCGTTACAACTTCTTCAGCTGGGAATTTATAAGCAATCGCCCATCGTGGACTCTTCGCTGTAGTTCCTAGACTTTCTTGAAGAGCAACATCATCTACTTTTATAACGATTCCATCAATCTCATAATCAAGATGCGGACGTTTTTCTTGCCATTCTTCTACATAAGCTATAACCTCTTCGATTGTTTCACATGTACGGCGATTTGGATTTGTCTTAAATCCGAGTTCACCTAAGAAATCAAGCGATTCACTGTGCGATGGAATTGTTTTTTCTTCTACATTCGCAAGACCGTACACAAACATAGATAAGTTACGCTTCGCTGCAATTTTCGGATCAAGTTGACGTATTGAACCTGCTGCTGCATTACGCGGATTCGCAAATACATCTTCTCCATTTTGCTCTTTTTCTTCATTTAGTTTAACGAATGAACGCTTCGGCATATAAGCTTCGCCTCGTGCTTCTAACGTTACTTCTTCATTTAAACGAAGTGGGATAGCTTTAATCGTTTTTAAATTTTGAGTAATATCTTCACCCGTTACACCATCACCACGTGTCGCCCCTTGAATGAAGCGTCCTTTTTCATAATGAAGCGAAACGGCAAGCCCGTCAATTTTTAATTCACATATATATCTTACATTCGCACCATCAATTCCTTGACGTACTCTTCTGTCGAAATCACGCAAATCCCCTTCGTTAAATGCATTCCCTAAACTTAACATTGGTGACTTATGTGTTACTTTTTCAAATATATCAAGAATAGTTCCCCCAACGCGAACGGAGGGAGAATCTTCACTCATAAACTCTGGGTTCTCTGCTTCTAATTTTATAAGCTCCTGCATATCACGGTCATATTCCGCATCAGAAACAGAAGGATTGTCTAATACGTGATATTGATAATTAAATGTATTTAACAAATCACGCAGTTCTTCTATACGTTTTTTTGCTATCTCTTTTGACATATCCTCATTCCTTTCTATTGTTTCGTCACAGGTGCAAATTTTGCTAACAAACGTTTAACACCAATCGGGCTTGGGAACGCAATATCTAATTCTTTTGCATCACCTTCACCTTTTACACTTACAACTGTACCGATTCCCCATTTTTGGTGAGAAGCTTTATCGCCTACTGCCCAGCCAATTTGCTCACCGCCTGTCGTCTTAGCTGCTGGACGCGCGAAAGCTGAACGAGAGCGTGTTGTGGTTGTCGTTGTCATTTTACTGCTACTTGCTGTTCTGCCTTTTGCACCAAACGAATTTTCACGCTTCGGCGCTGTTTCATTTAATGATTCCACTAGTTCTGCCGGGATTTCTGTAATGAAGCGAGACGCAGCATTCATACTTGTTCTACCAAATAAAGTACGCATTTGCGCATTAGATAAATATAACTCTTCTTCTGCACGAGTAATACCTACATAAGCAAGACGACGTTCTTCTTGCATTTCATCCTCTTCCATAAGAGAACGAGTATGAGGGAATATCCCTTCCTCTAAACCAACAATAAAGACAACCGGGAACTCTAATCCTTTTGCTGAGTGCATCGTCATTAAAATAACTTCTTCACCAGCAGTTGGGTCTTCATCTACACGATCAATATCAGCAACAAGTGCTAAATCTGTTAAGAATGCAACAAGGCTCTTATCTTCACTTTGAGATTCAAATGTTTGCGTAACAGATAAGAATTCGTCTAAGTTTTCTAAACGACCTTCCGCTTCTAAAGAACGCTCATTTTTCAACATATCGCGATAGCCTGTTTTTTCAATAACTTCTTCTACTAATTCTGTAACAGATAAATACTCTTGCATATTTACCCAGTTGTGTAATAAACTTGCGAATTCTTTTACTGCCTTTGTAATTTTTGCACTTACTCCAACATGCTCAATCTCATCAAATACAGCAGTTAATGAAATTCCGTTTTGCACACCATAATTAATAATTTTATCGATAGAAGTCGCACCAATACCACGCTTTGGCATGTTAATAATACGTGCAAAACTAATTTCATCATCTGGATTACCGATTAAACGTAAGTACGCCAAAATATCTTTAATCTCTTTACGGTCGTAGAACTTAGTTCCCCCGACAATTTTGTAAGGAATGTTAGATTTAAGGAAAATCTCCTCGACCATACGAGACTGAGCATTCGTACGATATAGCACTGCAAAATCAGTGTATTTTCGTTTCCCCATTTGAAGATCGTCACGAATTTTTTTCGCAACAAAATATGCTTCGTCCTTTTCAGTTGCGGCACGATAATACGAGATTTTACTTCCAACTTGATTGTCTGTCCATAATTTCTTCGGTTTACGATTCGTATTTTTTTCAATAACAGCATTCGCTGCATTTAAAATATTTTGTGACGAACGATAGTTTTGTTCTAACAAAATTACCTGTGCATTCTCATAGTCTTTTTCAAATGACAAAATGTTAGAAATATCTGCACCACGCCAGCGATAAATAGACTGGTCAGAGTCACCTACAACGCAAAGATTTTTAAAACGTGCTGCCAAATGTTTAACAAGAAGATATTGCGCTTTGTTCGTATCTTGATACTCATCAACATGAATATATTGGAACTTACGCTGATAAAACTCTAATACTTCTGGAACACGTTCAAATAGCTGAATCGTCGTCATAATTAAATCATCAAAGTCTAATGAATTATTTTTCAAAAGACGTTTTTGATACTCTGTGTATACATCGCTCGTTAATTTTTCATATGGATCAGCCATTGTAATTTTTTTTGCATATTTATCCGCAGATAACAATTCATTTTTTGCATTACTAATACCCGCTAAAATAGAGCGCGGCTCAAATTTCTTCGGATCAATATTGCGCTCTTTCATAATTTTTTTGACTACAGTTAGCTGATCACCTGAATCTAAGATTGTAAAGTTACGATTAATACCAATACGATCGATATCGCGTCGTAAAATACGTACACACATAGAGTGGAACGTCGAAATCCAAATATCTTCTGCTTCTGGTCCCACAAGTTTATCAATACGCTCGCGCATTTCACGAGCTGCTTTATTTGTGAAGGTAATAGCTAGTACATTCCATGGTGCTACACCTTTTTCACCAAGCAAATACGCAATACGGTGTGTTAACACGCGTGTCTTACCACTACCTGCACCTGCCATTAGTAGCAGTGGTCCATTCGTTGTTTGTACTGCTTTTTGTTGCTGTGGATTTAAACCGTTTAATAACTTATCTGTCATACTCATATACGCCTGCACCTACTCTCCTTTTACTGCTTTAACTGTTTTTAACGCCGATTTTATATCATCATAAATAATATTTCCAACAACTACTGTATCAGCATATTGCGCCATTTCTTTCGCCTGTTCTGCATTAGAAATACCACCGCCATAATATAACTTGGCTTGTTTCAATTCTGCTTTTACATTTTTAACAAGTTCAACATCTCCATACGTACCGCTATATTCTAAATAAAATATCGGTAAATGTAATAACTTGTCTGCTAAACGCGCATATGCAATAACGTCATCTTCTGTTAAATCACATTTCGCATCTGTAAGCTGGGCTACTTTCGCTTCGGGATTTAAAACACAATACCCTTCCATAAAAATTTCGTCCCAGTCCATAATATCCCCAAATTCTTTCAATGCCTCATGATGAACACCTGTTACCCATTCTACTTTTCGGCTATTTAAAACACTTGGGATGTAATAAAAATCAAATCCTGGTGTAATTGCTTCTACATCAGAAACCTCTAATACACAAGGAACTGCATATCTACGAATGCTAACTAGCATGTGTAATACGTTATCAATTGTAACTCCATCACTTCCGCCTACAATAACAGCATCCGTTCCAGACTCACAAATCATTTCTAAATATTCATCGCTTAACTCCTTATTTGGATCAAGCTTAAATACATGTTTCCATCCGGAAATATCGTACATGAAAACACCCTTCCTTTTCTCTAGTTATATCTATAGTTCTGTTTAAAATAACAGTTAGTTTTTATCTTGATTTTTTAAAATAGCTATTAAATATTTTTCAAAAAAAAGGATTTAATTTCACCTTCTTTTTATGCATTCTTTCATTATAACAAAAAAAGCTACTGACACACACGCCGATTCCAACATCTTTTTCAACGTCAAATGTTGGATTACATATCCCAAAAATCACACGGGATACTAATAAGAGAAGTAGTATTTACTATTTCAATTTTCATAAAAAGGAGTGTTTTTCTAATGAAGCAAAACATCGGGACAATAAACGCTCTAATTCGAATTACACTTGGGCTTGTCCTCTTCGGATGTAGTGCAACTAAACTTGTACGCAAGCCGTGGTGCACTTGGTCTAACATTTTTCTATGGATTGGTGCAATGAAAGTTGCAGAGGGAATTGTTCGCTTCTGCCCTATTGTTGAAGCGTGGAAATTTGGAAAATACATGAATATGGGCGCATTTAAAATGCCTGGCATGAATTTTGCTGAAAAAGGACATGCTAAAGAAGAAGTGAATCAAACTTCCGCTCATGACAAGCCAAAGTCAAAGGGAAGTTATGACGCTTCTGACAAAGAGATTGAGTCAGCGATTGAAGAAATAATCCTGGCAAAACCGCTTTGAATCATTTGTCACGATGCAAGATGCTCTCAAAGGGACTTAGCTGCTGCAGTGGGCGGTTAAGTCTTCTTTATTTTACCATAAAACAGAACGTATATTCTTATTTCTAACTTTAAAATGTACATAAAAGATATCAATCAATAAATTTCAGAAAATTAGGTGCATACCCCTTGCTTAAAATGATATAAAAGTGATATCATTTTTATATCAGGAGGCGATCATATGAAAGAAAAACAAGTATTTTATGTAAATGGTTTTCTCGGTATTATTGGAATTTTGATTTTAGCTGCTATCGGTGTATTTTTCCTTGCACAAGAAATTTTCGTAGGAGCAGCACTAACTATTATATTAGCGGCAATTCTCGCTACAGGTATCGGTATTGTTCAACCGAATCAAGCGAAAGTTATTACGTTCTTTGGTAATTATTTAGGAACAATTCGTCAAAATGGTTTATTTTTAACAATTCCATTCGCATTCCGTCAAACTGTCTCGTTACGTGTTGAAAACTTTAATAGTAAGAAATTAAAAGTAAACGATGTTGAGGGAAATCCGATTGAAATTGCAGCTGTTATTGTATATAAAGTAGTTGATTCTGCAAAAGCAATGTTCGGTGTTGAACATTACGATCGATTTGTAGAAATTCAAAGTGAAACAGCAATCCGCCACGTCGCAACAAAATATCCTTATGACAATTTCCAAGATGAAACTTGCATTACGTTACGCGGGAATACTGAAGAAATCTCTGAAGAATTAAAGCGTGAGTTAGAAGCGCGCCTTGAAATCGCAGGCGTAGAAGTATTAGAAACTCGTTTAACACATTTAGCTTATGCAACAGAAATTGCCCATGCGATGCTACAACGTCAACAAGCAAAAGCGGTATTAGCTGCTAGAAAAGAGATTGTTGAAGGTGCTGTGAAGATGGCGAAGGATTCAATCCATATGTTAGATGAGGAAGGCGTACTTGAATTAGATGACGAGCGTAAAGCGAATATGGTAAACAACCTATTAGTTGCCATCGTTTCAGATAAAGGTGCGCAACCAGTTATTAATACAGGAAGCCTATACTAAGGGCTATAAGTAATTATGGCTAAAAAGAAAAGCTTTCCATTACGTATTGATCCTGAATTACACGCAGTCATCGAAAAATGGGCAAATGATGAGTTTCGTAGCGTCAATGCACACATCGAGTATTTACTTCGAGAAATGGCAAAGCAAAAAGGAAAATTGAAGAAAGATAAAGATGCATGAACAAACAGCCCACTGAATTTTCAGCGGGCTGTTTTTATACAAAGCAAGTTATCAATAAACTTGCTTAACGCTGCTGTTCTCACACTATCTTTCCGATAAATAAAATAAGTCGGAATAAACCTGTTTTCATGTACTAACGGTGTATGAATAAGTTCTTTATGGCTATCAAATTGCTCTGCTACTTCACGTGGTAACATAGACACCCCAAGTCCAGCTTTTACGCATCCAATAATACCGTCTAAAGAATTTAATTCCATTATTTTTTTTGGAACAATCCCTTCAGATAGTAACCATTCTTCTAAAACTTTTCTATAAAAACAACCTGATTGAAAAACGATAAAAGACTGCGATTCCGAATATCCGTTATCCCACAAAACATTCCGCTTTGAAAGTAACATCATTTCCTCTTGGAATACTTCTATCTTTTCTAAAGCTGGATCAGCTATACAATCAGCTACAAATGCCCCCTCTATTTCATATAAGAGTACCTTCTTCGTTAATTCTTCCGTATTGTGCGTTTGCAACATAATTTCCACTTCTGGATAGCGCATATGATAATTAGCTAAAATCGTGGGCAATCTAACAGCTGCTGCTGTTTCCATCGCTCCAATTTTCAATACTCCTCCAGGCTCCGCTGTATGTTTCACTTGCCTTTTTGATTCATTTAATAATTGAATCATTTTTTCAGCGTATGTTAACAACTTTTCTCCGGCTGGTGTTAATGTAACTCCATCTCGATGCCTATAAAATAATTGTGTTTCATATTCAGCTTCTAGCCGTTTTATTTTTGCTGTTATGTTTGATTGAACAAAATTCAACCGAATAGCTGCTCTTGAAATACTTTTCTCCTGCGCGACCATATAAAAAGCTACAAAATCTTGTAAGTTCATTCGTTCATATCCCTTCGTTCATATCATTAATTTTGATATTACATATAAAAAATCAGTATTTTACGCCCCATATATATTCCTCTATCATATATATTAGAAGATATTTCAAGAAGGGAGATTATATGAAAGAAACAAAAACATGGAAAATGATTATAGCTGGGATATGTTCTTTAATAGCTGTCATGGGTATTAGTCGGTTCGCCTACACACCGATTATTTCTTTTATGGAAAAGCAAGCCCATATAGAAGATGACCTCGCTGGATATTTAGCGTCCAGTAATTATCTTGGTTATTTACTTGGGGCATTCTTTATTGGATTCATGACGATAAAAAATCGTGAAAAAATATTACACCACTGTTTATTCTTCAATGTTCTTTCAACTCTTTGTATGGGCTTAACCTCTTATATCTTTTTATGGTTTCCCCTTCGCTTTATCGGTGGTTTCACAAGTGCAATTGTATTTGTTCTTGCCTCTAGTATTGTTTTAGATTATTTATTTCAAAGTAATAAAGTCATGCTAGGTGGCATGATTTATAGCGGTGTTGGAATTGGCATTATTTTCTCTGGAAGTTTCGCACCTTTATTCAACTCAATTTGGAATTGGCAAGGTGCATGGATTGGGTTAGGACTTATTAGTTTTAGTTTAGCTATCCTTGTATGGAAATGGTTAAGAGAGGATAGTAGACATACTATACAGCAACCAAAAAGTACTATACAAGCTACATCTTATAGAAAAAACGATTTATTTTGGCTTATTTTAGCTTACGGATTCGAAGGATTTGGCTATATTATTACAGGGACCTTCCTTGTCACCATTGTAGAAAGAATTACACTATCACCCTTCTATGCATCTTGTAGCTGGATTATTGTCGGTATTGCTGTCATCCCATCTAGTTACCTTTGGTCCACTGTTGCTCGGAAGTACGGACCAATACGAGCTCTTATATCCGCCTATATGTTCCAAATTATAAGTGTACTTTCTCCACTCCTTATTCCAAACCTTTTTGGGGCATTTCTAAGTGCATTCCTTCTAGGTGCTACATTCGTCGGAATTACAATTTTAACAACTACAGAAGCAAAACGAATAAGACCGAATGAAAGTAATAAAATCATTGGTTATACGACAGGTGTTTATGGGATTGGCCAAATTATCGGTCCAATCTTTACAGGTATTATTGCGGAGAAAATGCAAAGTTTTTCCCTCCCACTCCTTGTCGCTGCTCTTACGTTAATCATCTCAATACTACTATTATTAATTGGAGAAATAAGATGCAAGCAGGTAGAGAAAAAGTGTATATAGATACAAATAGTTTATAATCTCTTGAAAAGATTCAACCTACTATACTCTATTTCCTATAAAAAAAGAAGCTAACATATGTTAGCTTCGCGTAATCTCATGCCCAATCGCACGATATCCTATATCACTACGATAAAATAAGCCATCGCTCTCAATCTTTGCGATTTCTTTGTACACTCTATCTTTCGCTTCTTGTAAGTCTTTCGCTTTATAAGCAATAAATAGTACACGGCCACCATTTGTTACAAAATCCCCATGCTTCATCGCTGTACCTGAATGAAAGACAATAGCATCTTCTAAACGATCTAATCCTGTAATAATTTCACCTTTTTTATACGCTTCTGGATATCCTTTTGAAGCAAGTACAACACCAATTACTGCTTCCTCTGACCACTCTAACACTAACTCACTTTCATCTAATACAGCATTACATACATCAACTAAATCGTTTTCTAAGCGAGGTAATACAACTTCTGTTTCAGGATCACCAAAGCGTGCATTAAATTCAATTACCTTTGGACCATCATTTGTTAAAATAAGTCCTGCATATAAAATCCCTGTAAACGATCGATTTTCTTGGATCATTGCTTGAGCAGTTGGATGTAATACGGTTTGAATCGCTTCTTGGACTGCTGATTCTGGAATTTGTGGTACTGGAGAATATGCACCCATTCCGCCTGTATTTGGGCCTTTATCAGCATCAAAAGCTCGTTTATGGTCCTGAGCGATTACCATCGGATGTACAGTTGTTCCATTTACAAATGCCATTAATGAAAATTCTTGTCCATCTAAAAACTCTTCAATAACAATCTTCTTACTTGCCGCGCCGAACTTCACATCTTGTAGCATTTCTTTCACAGCCTGTAATGCCTCTTCAAGCGTCATTGCTACCGTTACCCCTTTACCAGCAGCTAATCCGTCAGCTTTAATAACGATTGGTGCACCAACTTTTTGAATATACTGTACTGCTTCTTCATAATCGGTAAAAGTTTCGTACGCCGCAGTTGGAATATCATACTTTTTCATAAGCTCTTTTGTAAAAGCTTTACTACCTTCAATAACAGCAGCCGCTTTATTCGGACCAAATACGCGAAGTCCCTCTTCTTTAAAACGATCAACAATTCCATTCATAAGTGGAATTTCTGGTCCAACGAAAGTTAACTCAATATTATTCTCTTTGGCAAATAAAACTAATGCATCAAAATCATTTTCATCAATATCAACTGGTATTGCAACATCTCGCATACCTTCATTACCTGGTGCTACATATACCTTTTTCACTTTTGCAGATTGTGCAAACTTCCAAGCTAAAGCATGCTCACGCCCACCGCGGCCAATTACTAAAACATTCATATTTCATCCCCCAATAATTAAATAAGTACAAACTAGAAGCTATGCTCCTAGTTTGCTTTTTCATATCAATAAAAGGTTATCTTGACCGGACTTTTTAAACATCCATCTCAATAAAGGTTTAAAAAGGAGGATCAAGAGCACCGAGCAGGTCTAGGCGCATTTGCCAGGAGGACACGGAGTGTAGTTTTCCTACATGAGTACCGCACTGGCGATGCAACGACGACATGCGAAGGTTATCTTGACCGGACTCCTCTATTAGTGTTTGAAATGACGTACGCCAGTGAACACCATAGCAATCCCATACGTATCTGCCACTTTAATAGAATCTTCATCACGGATCGATCCGCCTGGTTGAATGATTGCTGTAATTCCCGCTTTTGCTGCTTCTTCTAATGTATCTGGCATTGGGAAGAAAGCATCAGATGCAAGTGCGCTACCTTGTGCTTTTTCACCAGCTTGTGTAATCGCGATTTTTGCAGAGCCTACACGGTTCATCTGTCCCGCACCGACACCAATTGTCATGTCATCTTTCGCTAAAACAATTGCATTTGATTTCACATGTTTTACAACTTTCCAAGCTAGTTTTAAATCTTTCCATTCTCGCTCTGAAGGTTCACGTTTCGTTGGAATTGAAATTGTACTTTCATCTAATGATAACGTATCTTCCTCTTGAACGAGAAGTCCGCCTTGTACAGAAGTTAGTTTTTTGCTTGCACTTGTCGCTTTTTCAATATTTATAGTTAATAAACGTAAGTTCTTCTTACTTTGCAACACTTCTAAAGCTTCTTGCGAAAACGAAGGTGCGATAACAATTTCTAAGAAAATTTCATGTAACTTTTCTGCTGTAGCTTTATCAATTTCACGATTTGCTGCAATAATACCGCCGAAGATTGATACTGGATCTGCTTCATAAGCACGAGTATATGCTTCGTGAATATTAGTTCCTACTCCAACACCACATGGATTCATATGTTTTACTGCTACTACTGCTGGTTCTGTAAATTCTTTTACGATGCTAAGCGCTGCGTCTGCATCATTAATATTGTTATACGATAATTCTTTACCGTGTAATTGTTCTGCATATGCAACAGAAGAAGTTGCTGCGAATGGCGCTTTATAGAAAGTTGCTTTTTGATGTGGGTTCTCGCCATAACGTAAGTCTTGCTTTTTCTCAAATGTCACAGTTAATGTTTCTGGACTTTCTTCACCCATTTGCTCTGTTAAGTAGTTAGAAATTAACGCATCATACGCTGCTGTATGACGGAATACTTTCGCTGCTAGTTTACGTTTCGTTTCCTCTGCTACTTCACCGTTCTCTTTCAGTTCTGCTAACACAATATCATAATCTACTGGATCTACAATTACAGATACGAATTTATGATTTTTCGCAGCAGAGCGAATCATTGTCGGGCCACCGATATCAATATTTTCAATTGCATCAGCAAATGTTACATCAGGCTTAGCGATTGTTTCTTTAAATGGGTATAAGTTAACAACAACAAAATCAATTGCTTGAATACCTAATTCATTCATTTGCGCTACATGTGTTTCATTATCACGAACTGCTAATAGACCACCATGAATATTTGGATGTAAAGTTTTCACACGACCATCCATAATTTCAGGGAAACCAGTTACTTCAGAAATACCAATTACTTGTAAGCCGTTTTCTTCTAGTAACTTTTTCGTACCACCTGTTGAAATAACTTCAATCCCTTGCTCTAGTAACCCTTTAACAAATTCTACTACTCCTGTTTTATCTGAAACACTTACTAATGCACGCTTTTTCATTTATCCTTCACCCCTGGTTGTATGTTAGTTAACAGTTGTTTCTTTCACAGACTGAACAATTTGATTCACTGTATTTACGTATAATTTATGTTCAACTTGCTGAATTTTCTTTTGTAAGCTTTCTCTCGTATCCCCTTCAGAAACAACCACTGCTTCTTGCGCAATAATTGGTCCTGTATCCATACCTGCATCTACATAATGAATTGTTACTCCAGTTACTTTCACACCTGCTTCTAACGCTTGACCGACAGCATCTTTACCCGGAAAGCTCGGTAGTAATGATGGATGAATATTAATAATCTTTCCGCCGTATGCTTCTAGTAACGTCGGCCCGATTAAACGCATATATCCCGCTAAAATAATATAATCAACTTCATATTCTTCTAGCTTCTTTAATATCTCTTTTTCAAACGCTTCTTTGGACTCATATGCTTTCGCTGAAAAAGCGAAACACGGAATATGATGATAATTTGCCCGTCCAACAGCGCGTGCTTCTGGTTTATCACATACTAATAAACTAATTTCTGCATCCAATCTTTTTTCTTCTACCGCATTAACGAGAGATTGAAAGTTAGATCCGCTTCCAGAAGCAAAAACTGCTAATCTACTCATAGTGCTGTGCCCCCATTAAAAGTAACGCCAGCTCCTTGTATAGTACGTCCAATAATGCGAGCCGTTTCTCCTTGCTCTTCAAGAAGACGAACAACATCTTTTGCATCTTCTTCCTTCACTGCTACTACCATACCAATACCCATGTTAAAAATATTGAACATTTCTTTCTCTTCCAGTTTCCCAACTTCTTGAAGCAAATGGAAGATCGGCTGAATTTTCCAAGATCCTAGTTCAATCTCAGCACCAATTCCTTCTGGCAACATACGTGGGATATTTTCAATAAATCCGCCCCCTGTAATATGCGCCATACCGTATACTTCATGCTTCTTCAATAGTTCTAAAATAGGTTTGACATAAATTTTCGTTGGTTTTAATAATTCTTCACCAAGAGGTAGTTCTAAGCGTCCATAAATACGCTCTAAAGATAGTTCTCCATCTTCTAGTAACACTTTTCGTACTAAAGAGTAACCATTGCTATGAATACCGCTAGATGCTAAGCCAATTAGCACGTGACCAGCTTCAATCTTTTCACCTGTTACAATTTTCTTTTTATCAACAATCCCAACTGTAAAACCAGCTAAATCATATTCTTCCGTAGAATACATTCCTGGCATTTCAGCTGTTTCTCCACCGATTAATGCACAACCAGCTTGGCGACAGCCCTCTGATATACCTTTGACGATGTTTTCAATTTTACTAGGTTCAGCTTTACCACAAGCAATATAATCAAGGAAGAAAAGCGGCTCTGCTCCTTGGACAACAATATCATTTACACACATTGCTACTGCATCAATACCAATTGTGTCATGTTTATCTGCCATAAAAGCGAGCATCAATTTTGTTCCCACGCCATCTGTTCCAGATACTAATACAGGTTCTTCTAATGCAAATTTTGATAGATCAAACATACCTCCAAAACCGCCTAAACCGCCTAGTACTTCTTTTCTCATAGTTGTTTGTACGTGTTTTTTCATGCGAGATACCGCTTCATATCCAGCTTCAATATCTACTCCTGCTTGCTTATATGCATTCGCCATCGTTATTTACACCTCGTCTTTTAATTTCTCCCCATCCAGGGCGGGCCGTTTTAAGAAAAAAGCTAGCTTCTACAGCAAAAGAAGTAGAAGCTTTTTTCACTTTTCTTATTTCATACTTTCTAAAAGCTCTTGCTCATAATCATAAAGAGCTGTTGGATAGTCCCCATTAAAGTAAGCCATGCATAGGCCGCCATATTTCCCTTCATATGGACGTCCAATTGCATCTACTAATCCATCTTCGCTTAAAAATGTTAAAGAATCTGCTCCGATCATTTCGCGGATTTCTTCTACTGTATTATTTGCTGCAATTAATTCTTTTCTCGTTTGAATATCAATACCATAGAAACATGGATATTTCAGAGGTGGTGAAGCAATTCTTACATGAACTTCTGTCGCTCCAGCCTCACGAAGCATACGAACAATTCGTTTACTTGTCGTTCCTCTTACGATAGAATCATCAATCATAACAACTCGTTTCCCCTCAACCACACCTCTTACTGCGGAAAGCTTCATCTTAACCCCTTGCTCACGCAGTTCTTGAGAAGGCTGGATAAAAGTACGTCCAACGTAACGATTTTTAATTAATCCTAATTCATACGGAATGCCTGTTGCCTCCGCATAGCCAATCGCAGCTGAAATACTAGAGTCTGGTACACCAGTAACAACATCCGCTTCAATAGGAGCTTCCGCTGCTAAACGTTTTCCCATATTTTTACGCGCTGCATGAACGTTAACACCAGCAATATTAGAATCTGGTCGTGCAAAGTAAATATATTCCATACTACAAATCGCATGTTCTACATCGTTTGTGAAACGATCTACGTGAATTCCTTCATCATTAATGATAAGTAATTCACCAGGTTCTACATCGCGAATGTATGTTGCACCTACTACATCAAAAGCACATGTTTCAGATGCTACAACGTAAGCATCCCCCATCTTTCCAATTGAAAGCGGACGGAATCCATTTGGATCTAACGCAACGATCATTTCATTTCCAGTTAGTAAAAGATACGCAAACGCACCTTTCACTTTATTCAGAGCCTCTTTTACACTTTCAATTAAAGAGTCTTTCGTACTACGTTTAATAAGATGTAAAAGTACTTCTGTATCTGAACTAGTTTGAAAAATACTTCCCTCTGCTTCTAATTCACGACGAAGCATTTTTGCGTTAATTAAATTTCCGTTATGAGCTAACGCCATACTATGATCGGAAAAACGGAACAACAATGGTTGAACGTTAGCAACTTCACTTCCACCAGCTGTTGCATATCGTACATGCCCGATTGCTGATTTTCCATTTAATCCTTCTAACTCACCTCTTGAAAACACTTCTGATATTAAACCTAACCCCTTGTGACCGACGATTTTTTCTCCATTATTTACGACAATGCCTGCGCCTTCTTGCCCACGGTGCTGTAAACTGTGCAATCCGTAGTATGAAACTTGTGCTGCATTTTCATGCCCCCAAATTCCGAAAACGCCACATTCTTCGTTTAACCCCTTTATTTCAGCAAGCATGGGATTGCCCCTTTCCAAGCCTTTCTCATTTCATCTACATTTGCTGTAAGTAATACTTCATTTTCTTCATTATGAATTGTTACTTCATTTGTACTTGTTACTTCTCCAACTTGGATTGCTTCTACCGTTTTCTCAAACGCCTCTTTATTTTCACGTTTTACAGTTATCACGAAGCGAGACTGTGATTCAGCGAATAATGCTGCTGTTGCTTCTCCATCTAATTTCACAGTAGCACCTAAGCCGTTAGCACCAATTGCACTTTCTGAAATTGCAACTGCTAAACCACCCTCAGCAACATCATGTGCAGATTGAACAAGACCAGCTTGAATTGCTTCTAATACTTGTTTTTGGCGTTTTAATTCTACATCTAGATCGATACTTGGTGATTGACCGAAAATTTTTCCGTGAATCATTTTCTGTAATTCACTTCCGCCAAACTCAGCTTTCGTCTCACCGATTATATAAACTAAATCACCAGCTTGCTTAAACTCTTGTGTTGTTATATGTTTTAAGTCATGTACAAGTCCGACCATCCCAACAGTTGGTGTTGGATATACAGCTTCGCCACTACGTTCGTTATACATCGATACATTTCCGCCGATAACTGGTGTTTGTAATGTGCGACAAGCTTCACTCATACCGTCTACTGATTTCTCAATTTGCCAGAAGATTTCTGGTTTTTCTGGGTTACCGAAGTTTAAGCAATCTGTAATTGCAAGTGGCTCACCGCCAGAGCATACGATATTACGCGCTGCCTCTGCTACTGCAATTTTACCGCCCATTTCTGGATCTAGATAAATGTAGCGAGAATTACAATCTGTCGTCATTGCTAATCCTTTTTCTGTACCGCGTACACGTACAACTGCTGCATCTGAACCTGGTGTAACAACTGTGCTTGTACGAACTTGGTAATCGTATTGATCGTATACCCACTCTTTACTTGCAATTGTTGGTTGCTGTAATAGAGCGAATAACGCTTCTTTATAATTTTCTACTTTTGGCGTTTCCATTTTCATTGCTTGGAATTCAGCAAAGTATGCTGCTTCTTTTGATGGTTTATGATAAATTGGTGCTTCTTCTGCTAAAGCATCTGCTGGAACTTCAGCTACCTTTTCACCTTTATGGAATAAACGAAGCATTTTATCTTCCGTTACTTTCCCCATCGTAACCGCTGCAAGACCATACTTCTCAAATAAATCTACTATTTCTTGTTCTCTACCTTTTTTCACAACAATTAACATACGCTCTTGTGATTCAGATAGCATCATTTCATATGGTGTCATTCCTGTTTCACGCTGTGGTACATCATCTAAGTACATTTCAATACCCATTCCTGCTTTACTTGCCATTTCTGCAGATGATGATGTTAAACCAGCCGCACCCATATCTTGAATTCCAACAAGTGCATCAGATTGAATTAATTCTAAACACGCTTCAATAAGAAGTTTTTCCATAAATGGATCCCCTACTTGAACCGCTGGACGTTTCGCTTCTGAGCTTTCAGATAGTTCTTCCGACGCGAATGTTGCACCGTGAATACCGTCACGACCAGTTGATGCTCCTACGTACATTACTGTGTTACCAGCACCGTGCGCTTGCCCTTTTTTAATGTCTTCGTGGTTAATCAAACCTACGCACATTGCATTTACAAGTGGATTTCCTTCATAACATGGATCAAATTGTACTTCGCCGCCAACAGTCGGAATACCGATGCAGTTACCGTATCCTGCAATTCCTGCTACTACTTCTTCGAATAAATATTTCACACGTGGTGACTGTAATTCACCGAAACGAAGTGAGTTTAATAGAGCTACCGGACGTGCTCCCATAGAGAATACATCACGAATAATACCACCAACACCTGTTGCTGCTCCTTGATATGGTTCAATAGCTGAAGGATGGTTATGACTTTCCATTTTAAATACAACTGCTTGATTATCACCGATATCTACAATTCCAGCGCCTTCTCCAGGTCCTTGCAGAACGCGCTCACCTGTCGTTGGAAACTTACGAAGAACTGGTTTTGAATTTTTATAACTACAATGTTCAGACCACATTACAGAGAACAATCCTGTTTCTGTATAATTTGGCAGACGACCTAAAATCTTTTCAACCATGGCAAACTCTTCGTCTGTTAGCCCCATTTCCGCATATATACGCTCTTCTTTAATTTGTGTTGGATTTGGTTCAAGCATTAACGACATATGTTTCCCTCCACTGTTTTAAGATAGATTGAAAGACTTTTAACCCTTCAGCACCGCCAAGTAATTCATCTACAGCACGCTCTGGATGTGGCATCATACCAAGTACATTTCCTTTTTCGTTTACAATACCAGCAATATCTGAAACGCTACCGTTAGGATTTTCTACGTAACGGAATGCGATTTGATTATTCTCTTCTAATCTTTTAAGAGTCTCTTCGTCACAATAGTAATTCCCCTCACCATGAGCGATTGGAATATTGATTACTTCATTTTTTTCATATTGTGATGTAAACATCGTTTCATTATTTTCAACACGCAACTGAACAGTACGACACATAAATTTTAAGTTTTCGTTTCTCATTAATGCTCCTGGTAGTAATCCTGATTCAACAAGAATCTGGAATCCATTACATACACCTAAAATCGGCTTTCCTTGCTCAGCAGCTTTTTGTACTGCTTTCATTGCATTAGCAAAGCGAGAAATAGCACCGCAGCGTAAGTAGTCACCGTAAGAGAATCCACCTGGTAGTAAAATTGCATCATATTCATCTAAATTCTCTGTATCGTGCCAAACGTAATCTACTTCTTCGCCAAGCTCATCTTTAATTGCATGGAACATATCGACATCACAGTTCGAACCTGGAAATACTATTACGGCAAATTTCACTGTGCGACAACCTCCTCAACTTCATAACGGAAGTCTTCCATTACAACGTTCGCTAATAGTTTTTCACACATTTCTTTTACCTTGCTATCTAAGTCAGATACAGATTTATCAATTGTTAGTTCCATGTACTTTCCGATTCGAACGTCTTGTACTTCTGTGAATGAAAGACTATGAAGTGCTCCTTTTACCGCTGTTCCTTGTGGATCTAATACGCTTTCTCTTAATGTTACATATACCTTAACTTTATACATGTGAAATTCCCCCTAAACGTTTTAAAATCTCTTCATAAGCATCTGTTAAATTTCCAAGATCGCGACGGAATACGTCTTTATCAAACTTCTCATTGCTCGTTTCATCCCATAAACGGCAAGTATCTGGTGAAATTTCATCCGCTAATATGATTTCTCCCTCTTCCGTTACACCAAACTCTAATTTGAAATCTACTAATCTTACACGACAGCTTGCGAAATGATCAATCAACACTTGATTGATTTGTAGAGCCATATCTCGTAATACGCTTACTTGCTCTGGCGATGCAACGTTTAATACACGAATATGATCTTCCGTTACAAGCGGATCTCCTAAATTATCATCTTTGAAGTAAAATTCTACGATTGGTTCTGCAAGTACAGTTCCCTCTTCCATTCCTAATCGTTTTGAAAGACTTCCTGCAATTACATTTCTTGTGACAACTTCTAAAGGAATAATACTCACTTTTTTAACAAGTTGTTCTGTTTCAGATAACTTCTCAACAAAATGTGTTTTAATTCCTACTTCTTGTAACTTTCTGAACAATAAAGTTGTAATCTCATTGTTCAAACGACCTTTTCCTGTAATCGTCTCTTTTTTCTCCCCATTGAAAGCAGTCGCACTATCTTTGTACTCTACCCAAACCATATCTGCTGATTCTGTACGATAAATTCTTTTTGCCTTACCTTCATACAGCAATTCTAGCTTTTGCATTTCGCAAGCCCCCTGTAGTTTGAAAAATGTGAATAATGTTTTTATAAAGAATGGCACAGAATGACTCTATTCTGTGCCATATGAAATTTTACGCTTCGTTTAATCCAAGGCGTTCAAAGATTGTATCAACGTGTTGCATATGATGCTCATAGTTGAAGCATTCATTAATTTCTTCTTGTGTTAACTTGCTTGTAATGCGCTCATCAGCTTCTACAAGCTCTTTAAATTGTACTTGTGTTTCCCAAGCTTCCATCGCTTTAGGCTGTACGATATCATAAGCTTCTTCACGTACCATACCTTTGTCGATTAGTGTAAGCATTACGCGCTGAGAATAAATTAAGCCGTATGTTCTTGTCATATTGCGTTTCATATTCTCTGGGTATACAGTTAAGTTTTTAACGATATTACCAAAGCGATTTAACATGTAATTTAATGCGATTGTAGCATCTGGTAAAATTACGCGTTCTGCTGAAGAGTGAGAAATGTCACGCTCATGCCACAATGGAACATTCTCATAAGCTGTCATCATATAACCGCGGATAACACGAGCTAAACCAGTCATATTTTCAGATCCAATTGGATTACGCTTATGTGGCATTGCAGAAGAACCTTTTTGGCCTTTTGCGAAAGCTTCTTCAACTTCACGTGTTTCACTCTTTTGTAAGCCACGAATCTCAACTGCCATCTTTTCGATAGATGTTGCGATTAATGCAAGTGTTGACATGTAGTGTGCGTGACGATCACGTTGCAATGTTTGTGTTGAAATTGGTGCTGCTTCTAATCCTAGATTTTCACAAACATATTTTTCTACGAATGGATCGATATTTGCATATGTACCAACCGCACCAGATAGTTTACCAACACGAACTGTATCAGCAGCTTGTTTGAAACGTTCTACGTTACGTTTCATCTCTTCATACCAAAGACCAAGTTTTAAACCGAATGTTGTTGGTTCTGCATGAACACCGTGTGTTCTTCCCATCATGATTGTGTATTTATGCTCTTTCGCTTTGTTAGCTAAAATGCTTACAAAGTTCTCTAAGTCTTTTAATATAATTTCATTCGCTTGTTTTAAGATGTAAGATAATGCTGTATCTACTACATCTGTAGATGTTAAACCGTAATGAACCCATTTACGTTCTTCGCCTAGTGCTGGCGTTTCTGATACAGCACGAGTGAATGCAACTACGTCATGACGTGTTTCTTTTTCAATTTCATAAATACGATCAATATCAAATGATGCATGTTCACGAATTTTTTTAACATCTTCTTTTGGAATATCGCCAAGCTCAGCCCATGCTTCACAAGCTAAAATCTCAACTTCTAACCACGCTTTAAATTTGTTCTCTTCCGTCCAAATCGCACCCATTTCAGGGCGTGTATAACGACTAATCATCTTTTTCCCTCCAACAGTTGTTCTTGATGGTCCCAAATATGCAAACTCTTTGCTTTTTCTAGAGCGACTTCAATATTATCATTTAAAATATTAACATGCCCCATTTTTCGCTGTGCTTTTGCTTCTTCTTTTCCATACAAGTGTAAATAGCACCCGGTTAATCTATTCACTTGTCTTAGGACCCCTTCTATATGTTCGCCTAAAATGTTTACCATGACAACTGGTTTTAACAAATTTGTTTCTCCTAGAGGTAAATTACAGATTGCTCGAATATGTTGACCAAATTGGCTCGTTTCACATGCATCCTGTGTATAGTGTCCTGAATTGTGAGGTCTTGGTGCTAATTCATTAATGTAAATCTCACCATTAGCTGTAGCAAACATCTCTACAGCTAGTGTTCCCACAAGTTTTAATTCATCCGCAAGTACCTTTGCATAAGCAATTGCTTTTTGAGAAAGCTCTTCTGTAATACGAGCTGGAACGATAGATTCATGCAAAATGTTATTTACATGAATATTTTCCGCTACCGGAAATACTTTCGTTTCACCACTTACACTACGAATCACAATAACGGATACTTCTTTTTCAAAAGGCACCCATTTCTCTAAAATACACTCTGCTTTATCCACAAGATCTCTTGCTGTCTCAACATCAGCCTCACTTCTTAAAACAACTTGCCCTTTCCCATCATATCCACCTGTCGTCGTTTTTAAGACGGAAGGGAATGATAACTCAGCAATTGCTTCTGTAAGCTGATCTTGATTTTGAACTAATCTATACGTTGCTACTGGTAACCCAGCCTTCTCAATTGCATTCTTTTCTGTAAAACGATTTTGCGTTTTATTTAACAACTGACTACCTTGTGGCAAGTAAGCATGTTTTTCAAGCCATTGTAAACATCTATAATCAATATTCTCAAATTCATATGTGACAACATCACTTATCTCTGCTAAATGCTGAATTGCCTTTAAATCGTCATACGGTGCAACAATTTCAATATCAGCAACTTGTGCACATGGTGAATGCTTTGTAGGATCTAAAACAGCAATTTTATATCCCATCTCCTTGGCTGCCAATGCCATCATTCTTCCTAGCTGGCCGCCTCCAATAATGCCGATTGTTTTTCCAGGTAAAATGATTCTCGTCATACTAGCTCACTACCTTCACGCACATCTTTTTCAATCGCTTCTCGTCTCAATTCTAATGCATCATGTATATCATCATGGAATGATCCAAGTATTTGTGCAGCAAGTAATCCAGCATTCGTTGAACCGGCTTTACCAATTGCAACAGTTGCAACTGGAACACCTCCTGGCATTTGGACGATGGATAATAATGAATCTAAGCCGTTTAATGCTTTTGATTGAACTGGAACTCCAATTACAGGAAGATTTGTCTTCGCTGCAACCATTCCTGGTAAATGTGCTGCTCCACCAGCTCCAGCAATAATAACTTTCAATCCACGTTCACGAGCCGTCTCTGCATATTCAAACATATAATCCGGAGTCCGATGAGCGGATACAACTTTTTTCTCATACGGTATATTTAATTCATCTAAAATGTCACAAGCATATTTCATTGTTTCCCAGTCTGATGTACTTCCCATTATGACTCCAACTAGTGATTTCATATTAGAATCCCCCCGATTCAAATAAAAAAAGCCTGAAATAGAACAGTTTCTCTTTTACTATGAGAGAAAGCGCTCTACTCAGGCATACGTATCCCTTGTGAATAGAAAAATACCGAGTGACTTTCCCTCATAGTCTAACGAATAACGGTCGTTAGGTAGAGACTTGCAGGCCATATCCCCGCGATTATATGAGGTCTTATATTATTGTTTCTATGGCTATATTAACAATATTTCATAAACGATGTCAATAAATAATCGAATGTTTTTTTATTAGTAGTCAATAACGTTCGTGTTTTAGTTATATTCAAAAGAAGAATTGCAACTATATGCAAGAAGAAAAGGGAATTAGAATATATATTTCTAGAGATCTATTTACTTATAATCGTTTATATAGTACTTCAGTATGTTTTAAATCACAATATGTACAATCTTGTATTCTACACATCAATAGAACTTTTATTATAACGATTTAATTTCTAAGGAGGATAAACGTGAAAGAAAGAACTACGCTATTATCCTATTCATTTTTTCTATCGCAGTAATTGTTGTAATTATTGAATACTTATTTATAGCATCTCATTATTTAAAATATATACTTATGATAGAAATAATGTTTCCTATTTTAAGTATTGCTTTAGCGGTATTAGGAAAATCCGGAACACAAAAAATCATTGCTATTATTTTAAACAGTCTCTATTTCATTCTTTTTTCGTCTTTAGCGTTATTAAATTTATGGATTATAACATTCGATAAATAAAAATAAACACAAAAAAACCTAAGTCGAAACGACTTAGGTTTTTGCTTGGCGACGTCCTACTCTCACAGGGACAAGGTCCCAACTACCATCGGCGCTAGAGAGCTTAACTTCCGTGTTCGGTATGGGAACGGGTGTGACCTCTCTGCCATCATCACCAAACTATGAAGGCATATTCCTTCAAAACTAGATAACATTTGCTACATATTATATGGTTAAGTCCTCGATCTATTAGTATTCGTCAGCTCCACATGTCAC